>CATJLA010000099.1 GCA_949741215.1 uncultured Oscillospiraceae bacterium | reverse complement strand
CCACATCTTGGCGTCCACCAGAAAGTACTCCTGCTCCGGGCCCACGGCGGTGTTTACCCGCTTGGCGGAGGTATTGCCAAACAGCCGCAAAACAGCCAGGGAGGCTTTGGATACGGCGTCCATGGAGCGGAGCAGAGGGGTTTTGGTATCCAGCGCTTCCCCGGTATAGGAACAGAAAGCGGTAGGGATATACAAAGTACCATCCCGGACGAAAGCGGGCGAGGCAGGGTCCCACATAGTATAGCCCCGGGCCTCAAAGGTTTCCCGCAGGCCGCCGGAGGGGAAGGAGGAGGCGTCCGGCTCCCCCTGCACCAGGGCTTTGCCGGAAAACTCCATCATCACACGCCCGTCACCGGTAAGAGAAAGGAAGGAATCATGCTTACCGGCAGTAATGTTGGTCATCGGCTGGAACCAGTGGGTGTAGTGGGTGGCCCCCTGGCTGATAGCCCAATCCTTCATGGCGCCGGCGGCAATTTCGGCGGTGGAGGGGTCCAGCGGAACGCCCAGCCGTTTGGTTTTTTGAATGCTTTCGTAGGCGCTTCTGGGCAGACGCTGGCGCATCACGTCATCGCTAAACACCCGGGAAGCAAAAATCTCGGTTATCATCATATACCCCCATCTAAAAGCTCAGGTTTCTATGTTCCGGTTGGTTGGCAGACGTCCTGCCGCTTTGTTGTTCCGGGCCTGCCCCAAGGCTTTTGGGGCCCGAAAACAAACCGCAAAGCACAGGCAGGCGCTTACGTCCCAAGAACAGGATTACAGCAGGTGGATTTCGTCCTGCTCACAGGCTTCCATCATCGCTTCGGGCCAAACGGAGGCCTGCACCTCCCCGATGTGTGCGGTTTGCAGCAGCAGCATACAGATACGGGACTGGCCGATGCCGCCGCCGATGGTGAGAGGCAGTTTTTCCTCCAACAGCATTTTGTGGAAGGGCATGGTGGAACGGTCCTCACAACCGGCAAGCTTTAGCTGCTTTTCCAGGGAGGCTTTATCTACCCGGATCCCCATGGAGGAAAGCTCAAAGGCCCGGTTCAGCATGGGATTATACAGCAGAATGTCGCCGTTCAGGCTCCAGTCGTCATAATCGGGGGCGCGGCCGTCGTGAGGGATGCCGCTGCGGAGCTTACCGCCGATCTGGGCGATGAACACCGCGCCCTGCTCTCGGGTGATGCGGTTCTCACGCTCCTTGGGGGTTAGGGCGGGGTAGCGATCCTCCAGCTGCTGGGAGGTTAAAAAGGCAAGCTTTTCCGGCACCACCCTGGGGATTTGCGGAAAGCGCTCCAGCAGAGTCTTTTCGGTAACCTGCAAAGCGCCTAAAATCCGGTTTACCGTCTGATACAGGTAGTCCAGGGTACGCTGTTCCGGGGTGATTACCTTCTCCCAGTCCCACTGATCCACGTAGACAGAGTGGAGGTTATCCAGCTCCTCGTCCCGCCGGATGGCGTTCATGTCAGTATAAAGCCCGGTATTGGGGGCAAAGCCATAGCGTTTCAGGGCCAGGCGCTTCCATTTTGCCAGGGAGTGAACCACCTCCACCTCCCGGTTCAGGTCCTTAATGTCAAAGCGGACCGGGCGCTCCACACCGTTTAGGTTATCGTTAAGCCCTGTTTCAGGCAAAACAAACAGCGGGGCCGAAACACGGGTCAGGTTCAGGGCGGATGCCAGAGCGTTCTCAAATGTATCCTTAATCAGCTTGATGGCAATTTCTGTATCCAAAATCCCCAGCTTGGGCCGGTAGCCCTCGGGGAGGATCAGCGGGTGTTCTGCGGACATAACGGACAGCCTCCTTATCATTTTAGTGCGGGAAAGTTTTAACAATTTATCATATCATGTTTCTGTTGAAAGTGCAATCATAAAAATTACTGATACACTGCGTTTTTCCATAATTTATGCGGTTTTTTAGGGACAAGACTGCGCTTTTTGGTTTCGGGCCTTTCCGTGAATCCCACAGGGAGCCCAAGCTTGCGCACAGGGGAACTTCGCTCTCTGGGGAGGGCGATTCGGTGGGGCTTTTCCCCTGCAAGGCTGCCAGTCTGAACCTTTCAGAAAGTTTTTTGCTCTTGGCATTTCCTAAATAGGGCTATGCACAAAAAAGCTGCGCGACGTCCTGCCAAAACCTTAAAAACCTGCTGTTCTCCTGGTTTTTTTCGGATTGTCCCCCCTATTACCCTATGCTATAATAGAGGCAGGTAAAAATATCCGCCCGGAGCACCTTCGGGCTTGAATTGCAGGAGGATTTATGAACGTTAAAGAAATTTTAGCGAAAATGACACTGGAAGAAAAAGCCCGCATTTTAACCGGCGGGGCCGAGAGCCTTTCCACTGCCGGAGCAGAACGGGTTGGCGTGCCTGAAAAGCACCTGGCGGACGGCCCCAACGGCCTGCGGAACTATGAGCCCGGCACCAACTGCACTACCCTGCCCTCGGTTTGTGCTATCGGCGCAACCTGGAGCCGGGAAATGGCGGAGCTGGCCGGCCAAACCATCGCCAACGACTGTATTCATCACGATAAGCAGATGATTTTGGGCCCCGGCCTGAACATCAAGCGCAACGCCCTGAATGGCCGAAACTTTGAGTATGTTTCCGAGGACCCGGTGCTTACCGGCGAAATCGCAGGCTACATGATTAAGGGGACAGAGGAACGGGGTATCGGCACCTCGGCCAAGCATTTTGCTTTGAACTCCCAGGAAATCAACCGCACCGAATCCAGCGCGGAAATTGACGAGCGCACCATGCGGGAAATCTATCTCCGTGGCTTTGAGCGCGCTATTAAAATCGGCAATCCTCAAAGCATTATGTGTGCCTATAATAAGGTAAATTCCATCTGGTGCTCCGAGAACAAAGCACTGCTGACCGAAATTCTTCGGGACGATTGGGGCTATGAGGGACTGGTAGTTTCCGACTGGGGCGCCGTACACGATGAGTGCAAAGCCGTATGCGCCGGTTTGGACCTGCGGATGCCCGGCAACCCGAATATGGTGGAGATCATCACCAAGGGCGTGGAAGAAGGCCGGATTACCGAGAAGGAAGTTGATATTGCTGCAGAACGGGTGCTCAAGTTCCTGATGCGGCCGGTTCCCAAGGACGAGGGATACAACCGGGACGCACAGCACAAAGCGGCCCAGGACGTCGCCCGGGAGGCCATTTGCCTGTTGCGGAACGACCGCAGCCTGCTGCCCATTACCTCCAAAAAGTATAAAAAAATCTGCGTAACCGGCGAGTATGCCGTAAAGCCCTATATTAACGGACAAGGCAGCGCTGAGGTGTTTACCGAGCCGGAATATATCGATTCCCCCCTGGAGTGCCTGCGCAAGGCCCTGCCGGATGTGCAGATCGACTACTTTGACTACCTGCCTGCCAAGCATCCGGACAGAATGCTGTGGCACTACTTCCGCGCCAAAATGCCTGATATTGAGAGCTACGACCTGGTGCTGGTGTTTACCGGCGTGCAGCCCTCTCAGGATTCCGAGAATCTGGACCGGTACGACAATCATTTGGCCGGCTTTATTGAAAATGTGCTTCATAATGTGTGGTTCCATAATCCCAACTGTGTTCTGGTGCTTACCAGCGGCAGCTCTACCTTCCGTAGTGTGGAGGCCGACCACTTCCCCGCTATCCTGCAGATGTGGCCTACCGGAGAGGGTGCCGGCGCTGCTATTGCTGACGTACTGACCGGTACGGTAAATCCCTCCGGTAAGCTTTCGGAGACCTTTCCTACCGGGATGCGTACCGACCTGGATCTGGTTGGGGACGGCTTAAAGCAGGAATATACCGAAAAATGGAAGGTTGGCTACCGGTACTATGATCTTCATCCGGAGCAGATCTGGTTCCCCTTTGGCCATGGGCTTTCCTACACCAGCTATGCTTACACCAACTCCGCTTTGGAGAAAACTGCTGCCGGCTGGGAGCTTTCCTTTGATCTTACCAACACCGGCGATATGGACGGCGCCGAGGTAGTACAAGTGTATGTGTCCGACCCGATAACCACTGCAACCAAGCCTATCAAGGAGCTGCGGCAGTTTGACAAAATTTTCCTGAAGGCTGGCGAAACCAAACGGGTAACCTTTACCCTTACCGACGAGGACTTCGCCTACTATAACGTGATGCTTCACAAGTGGACAGTAGAAAACGGCAGGTACGACGTCCTGGTTGGCGCTTCCTCCCGGGACATCCGCTTTACCGAAACCCTCTCCTACGACGATCCCGCCTGCTATACCATGCGCAAAATGCAGGAGGACATGATTGGCTAAAGTGTTTTTCAAACACTTTAGCCAAGTAAGAAGTAAGAGTGAATAGTAAATAGTGTAGGAACGCCCTTGCAGGGCGATCTCAATATTGCAGTGGAACGATTACTTCTATCGGTAACGAAATAGCTGAATAAGTAAAAAGATTGTCCGCCTTATCCATGATGGAAGGGCGGACAATTTTTACTTAATTAACTTTTACCTAAAATGCGAGGCATTTTTTCAAATCGCTCCCGTAGGGTGCGTACCTTCATATTACCTCTTACTTGCGGAAGGTTTCTAAAATCATCTTCCGCAGCATCTCTTGTATTTTTTGCCGCTTCCGCAGGGGCAAGGGGCATTTCGCCCTACCTTGCGGGGCTGTTCCAATGCGCCGTTTTTCTCCCGGATCACCTTGTCCAATGCAAGCAGCAGCAGTGCCTTTACATCCTCCTGCTCCTCCGGCAGCTCCATAATCATCTGCCGCATCTCCTTGGGGGTAACAGAGCCATCCTCCAGCATTTTACGGATGCCCGGCCCTAACGTAAGCTCTGTGGGAATCCCCTTGGCCTTGTTCTGCTCTACCATCTCCATAGGCGTAAAACCCCGGTTGCCCTGCATCCGGCTGTTGTTGGCAAAATTATGGAACACCTTCAAAAATATCTGCATTTTCTTTTCGGTATCCAAAAGGCCGGGCATCAGGGTATCTACCATCTCATCTATCCCCACATAAAGGCAGCGGGTATGTACCAGCAGGTTGGTAAACAGAACAGACGCCTGCTCCTCCTCCAGCTTCAGCACATCGGTGAGGAACTCCCACAGTTTTACCGCTGCAGGGGTTTCCTCCACATAACCGCTGTCGCTGTATTGCAGCAGCTCGTCCTTATGAGGAATATAATACTCCTTGCCCTCCTGAGCCTTCAGGGCATGAAGCAGTGTCTGATCATCATAAAACAAAATAGGATCATAAATTTTCCAGTTCAGCCAGGTAGTGCGCTTGCCGTCCTCAAAAAGCTCGCTGTCCTTCAGGATAAAAAACTCTTCCTCGTGCCGGGCTACCTCAGCAAAGGCGCGGAACTGCTCCTCGCTTATCAGCTTGGGGTTTTGCGCTTCAATAATCTCCCAAGCCTTTTTCAGCGGAATAATCCCATATAAATGCGCCATAGCCGTGCAATACTTCCGCAGCAGGCGGTAAGCGGTATCCTTCAGGGGAATTTCCCGGTACAGTGGGCTTAATTCTCTTTTGCCGTATCTTTCCGGAAAGGCAGTCTTTCCTCTTCCGGCTTCCTTACTCATAATATTCTCCTCCGTCCTATATTTTGCGGGCATTTTTTACACTGCGCCGCACATCCGTTTTTTGGGGACGCAAGTGCGGGTATCCATTCTCGCGCTTTAATTCTATACTAACATTTTTCGGCAGTCCCCGTCAATAGCGAATTGTGTTTTCCAAAATGAAGCAGTATAAACTCTTTCAGGACAAAACTCGCTCCCCCATTTCCCAGGCACTGCCCTCAACCCCCACGGAATATCGGCTTCCGCTTCGTCCCCCTAAAAAACAAAAAGCCTGCACCTCCAACCGGAGTACAGGCTTTTTTCGCGCTTACCATATGCAGGAATGCTCAGATAGCAAAGGCATCGTGGATAGCCTCCACCGCCTTGTTGGCATCCTTTTTCTCAATCAGCACCGAAATTTTAATTTCACTGGTAGAGATCATCTGAATATTGATATTGGCTTCCGCCAAAGCCTCAAACATCTTGGCAGCCACACCGGGGTTGGACTGCATCCCGGCCCCAACCACCGAAACCTTGGAAACATTTTCGTCACAAGCAACCGAAAGAGCACCCATAACCTCTTTCATCTGGTTACACACCTCTAAAGCGGCCTGTTCATTGCTGTTGGAAACAGTAAAGCTGATATCCTTGGTGCCGTCCCGCCCGATAGACTGGAGGATAATGTCCACATCAATCTTCTTGGCAGCCAGAGTCGAGAAAATCTTAAAGGCAACGCCAGGCTTATCCGGCACCCCCAGAATAGAAAATCTGGCAATGTTGCTGTCCTTGGCAACCCCTTTAATCAACATCTTCTCCACTTTTACAACCTCCTTGACTATCGTCCCAGGCTTTCTTTCCATGCTGGAAAGCACCTCAAGATTTACATTATACTTTTTCGCCATCTCTACCGACCGGTTATGCAGCACCTGCGCCCCTAAAGAGGCCAGCTCCAGCATCTCGTCGTAGGTAATTTCGTCCAGCTTCCTTGCGTTTTTTACCAAGCGGGGGTCAGCGGTGTATACGCCGTCCACATCGGTGTAAATCTGGCAGACGTCCGCTTTCAGGCTGGCTGCCAGCGCCACCGCACTGGTGTCGGACCCGCCCCGGCCCAGAGTAGTGATGTCGTCATACCGGTTAAGGCCCTGAAAGCCCGCCACGATTACAATGTTCTTCTTGCCCAGCTCCAGCTCCACCCGCTCGGTATTCACCCTGCGAATTCTGGCAATCCCGTGGGAAGAATCGGTTAAAAAACCTGCCTGCCACCCGGTTAAGCTAACCACCGGATAGCCCAGCTTCTCAATGGCCATCGCCAACAGAGACATGGAAATCTGCTCCCCGGCGGAAAGCAAAACGTCCATCTCCCGCTTTGAGGGGTTGGGGTTAATCTCCGCCGCCTTGTCAATAAAGTCATCGGTAGTGTCTCCCTGGGCGGAAACCACCACCACCATGCTGTTGCCCTGGCGGTACTTTTCGGTAATAATCCGGGCCACGTTAAAAATCCTCTCCGCGTTGGCCACCGAGGAACCGCCAAATTTTTGTACAATCAAAGCCATGGGGTCTACCTCCATCTCATTCCACAAATTGCTAAAAGGTTATGTATGCTTTTGGGACATGACTGCGCCGGTTTGTTCTTCTGCACTAAACCGGGCGCGGCGCTGTCCTGAACACGCGTTTTTATAAGTTTTTTCCGCTCCCAATAAAGGAGTGCGCTCAGAGCTTATGTCAATGATTTTAATGTGTCTATTATATAATCAGTAATATCATCATACCGTTCTTGGGGATTAGGGATAGCGTTAAGATATTGATATGTTGTAAAATCAAAACGGTAATTTTTCATAACAAACTTGTCAAATATCAGTTTGATTGAGGAATCATCGCAGACCCCGGATGAACAGTAACTAAAAACAGCCGCTTTTTTATTCAGTAAAGGATTTTTGTCCGAATTGATTACCGATGTATTGAAAAGCAAACTGGTGAGGCGCTCAAATAATGCCGTCAATCTTGATGGTATAGCGGCATATACAGGAGAAATGATAAAAATAGCATCGGCAACGATCATCTTATCAAATATTTCCTGAAACTTGTCTGTAGTTGTTGGCGGCAAAACGCAGTGCCCTGTATGTCCGCAACAATGACAATCGATACACCCCTCTACCTTGTTATTTGCCAGATGAATAAAATCATAATCAAACACATTCTCATAACGGCGCATCGCTTTTTCTATTTCTTCATTTTTCCGCCAATTTTGTGTGAAGCAAAGATAACAAGAATCTTCATGGCCGCCCTCCTTAATTCAGAACAGCTGCGCCCCCACATTATCAATCGACAGCATTTTCAGCCGCCAGCTGCCAAAGCCCAGCTCTTTCAAGCTCTGTAAAGCCTTCTGCTCAAAATCAGCGTTCTTCTCATCCACAATGGCCATCAGGGTGGAGCCCGCCCCGCTGATATAAGCGGCATAGGCCCCCAGCTTGTAGGAAAGGTCAAACACCTGCTGCGCTCCTTTAATCAACCCCAGCCGGTAAGGCTGCTGCAAACGGTCGTCCGCCGCCACCCGCAGGTTCTGATAGTTGCCGCTGTACAGGGAAACCGACATCAGCGCCGCCCGGGAAAGATTAAACACCCCATCCCGATGATCCACCGTTTTGGGCAGCGCCGCCCGTGCTACCAAGGTTTTCAGCTCAAAATCCGGGATAAAGGTAGCAAACTTCAGGTCGTTTTTAATCTCCTGCTTCACATAATAAACCTGCTTGCTCTCATCCAGCACCGCCGTCACCAACCCCCCCACTAAGGCAGGGGTGGAGTTATCCGGGTGTCCCTCCATATGGGCGGCTATGTTCACAATTTCGTTGCGGCTTAAAGGGCAGCCCATCAGCTGGTTTGCCCCCAACAGCCCGCCTATAATACAGGCCGAGCTGGAGCCCAGCCCCCTTGCCATAGGAATATTATTCTCCTGATGAATCCGCAGCCCATAAAAAGGCCTGCCGCAAATTTCATAAAGCTCCCTGGCGGTTTTATACACCAGGTTGGTCTCATCCTGGGGGATCGGCACCCCATCCATGGAATTGATGCTTACTCCATCATATTCATCCATAAACACATAGTTGTACAGCGAAACCGCCAGCCCCAAAGAATCAAACCCGGAGCCAAGGTTCGCGCTTGTAGCCGGGATTTTTACCTTTACCATACCTTCCATCTGCGTTCCTTCTGTTCCTTTCTTGGGGAATTTCAGTAATCAAGCACCCGGATTTTGCCCAGCAAAGCAAGCCCGGCGCCCCGCAAAGCGGCAAGCTTCTCCTCCGCAGCCTGCTCCCTCACCAGGGAGGTTACAAAAGCAATTTCATCCCCCGGCTGTTTAGGACGATGCAGCTCCTCCACATCTCCAAACTCTTTCCGAACCATCTGCAAAGCTTTTTCCCTATCCAAACCGCTTAGCCGCAGGTAGAACCGGCTCTCGGTCTGCCGCCAGTCCTCCACATGGTTTTCGCCGTCGTCCACCCAGTGGAGGGACTTGCTGGTGCCGGTAGCCTTTATCGCGTCCACAATGTCCGCCACCACGGCGGAAGCGGTAGGCAGCTTGCCTGCCCCCTTGCCGTAAAACACCACGTCTCCTGTTGCGTCCCCGCGGACTAAAATGCCGTTGAACACATCATCAATGGAGGAAAGCTGGCTCTCATGGGATAAAAACGCCGGAGAAACCATGGCCGAAAGCCTGCCGTCCTCTAAACGCTTCGCCCTGCCAATCAGCTTTACCACACCGCCCCAGTTCTCGGCATACTCGGTATCCTCCAGCGTCACATTGCTGATGCCCTCGGTATGCACCTGCTCCGGGTAAACATGCTTTCCAAAAGCCAGCGACGCCAAAATGCAAATCTTCCGGCAGGCGTCATGCCCCTCCACGTCAGCAGTGGGGATGCGCTCCGCATAGCCCAGCTTCTGGGCCAAAGCCAAAGCGTCGGCAAAGCTGCTCTGCTCCCGGATCATCTTCGTCAAAATAAAGTTTGTGGTACCGTTCAGAATACCGGCAATCTCATCAATCTCATTGGCCGCCAGGCAGGAGTGCAGCGGCCGGATAATGGGAATTCCCCCGCCAACACTTGCCTCAAAAAAGAAGTTCACACCGTTCTGCCTTGCCACCTCCAGCAGCTGGGCGCCCTTGGCCGCCACCAGCTCCTTGTTGGAGGTTACCACGCTTTTGCCTTTTTCCAAACAGGTTTTCACAAAGGTAAAGGCAGGCTCCAGGCCGCCCATCACCTCCGCCACCACCTCAATGTCCGGGTCGTCGGCAATCACGCTAAAATCCTTGACAAATTTCTCATGATAAGGAAAATCCGGGAAGTCTCTCAAATCCAGGATATACTTGATATCCATGGGCTTTCCCACCTTTTTCTGGATGCTCTCCCTGTTTTTATAAAACAACTCCACCACGCCGGAGCCCACCACGCCGTGGCCCATCACTGCAATGTTAATCAACTTAGCTCTCCTCCTTATTCCGCCCTCCAAGGGCTTTGTAGCTATTAGGACGTAACCGCAAACCCATCGTCTGCAGCCCCGTCCCCAAGATATACAAAGGCGCTCAACGCTCCCCTCACTGGGAGGCAAGCTTTTTCACCTCAACCACGCCGGCAATCCCTTTCAGACGGGACAGCAGCTCCTCGTCTCCCACAGTAACATTTGTCATCCGCGCGGAGATGCTGATAGGCGCCACACCGTCCACCGGGATATTCTGGTTTACGGTTAAAATATTTGCCCCCGCCTGATACAGCGCCGCCATAAAAAGGGAAAGCACACCGGGTTCATCCTCCAACGTAGCGGAAAAAGTGGCGATATCGTCATTCATTTTGCTGTCGTATGGGTATACGCAGTCCTTATACTTATAAAAGGCGCTGCGGGAGATGCCCGCCAGCTTGGCAGCTTCGGAAGAGCTTTTGGCTTTGCCCTTGGCCAAAAGACGTTTTGCGGTTACCACCTTATAAAAGACCTCCGGCAAAACCTTCATATCCACCAAAAGAAATTTGGGTTTTTCCTCCATTCAGTCCACCTCCCAAAAACGAGTGTATTGTAATCACATACAATATACCATTTCAATCCGAAAGGAACAATTTGAAATTCCGGGTATTTTTCCGAAAAAAGAGGTATATACTGTTTGCATAAGGGATTATACCACAAATACCTCTGGATATCTTCTGTTTTTTTCAATTTTCTCATGATTTTCTGTATATTTATAACAATTCACCAGTATTTCCGAAAAAACCGGGAAAATGTCTGGTAAATTATTTACCGGAATTCGCCGATTTCTTTCTATTTTCTTGAATTTGTTTGCCCCTCAGAAACAGGCGGGCAAGTATAAGCCAAAAGCAGGCGCAAACAATAAATAAGGTAAACCGCAAGGCGTAAAAAGAGAACCAACCTCCCGCCAAAAAACACAAGGCGATCAACCAGCAGTCCCGTCCCAAAAGTATAGAAAGAAAGGAGGCCCCGCCAAATGTACCCGGAAAGCCACGCAAAAAAGCTGCAGTTTCTAACCAATATTGCCTGCCTGGCCGCCATAGTGCTGGGGCTTTGGTTTTTCTCCCGATATCTGCTGGGGTGGCTGTTCCCCTTTGGGGTGGGGCTGGGGGTAGCGGTGCTGTTACGTCCTTTGGTAACAGGGCTTACCAAAAAAACCATTCTCTCCCCAAAAATGGCGGCCGTTACAGCAGTCACCTGCTTTTACGCCCTGGCCGGGGGGCTGCTGTGGCTTTTGCTGTGGGAGCTGCTTTCTCAGCTGGGCGGCCTTTTTAACGACCTCCCCGGCCTGTACAGCCAAACGGTAGAGCCTATCCTGCGCACCGCCAACCAATGGCTCATCTCGCTGTACGATAAGCTTTCCCCCACTGCCGCAAACCAGCTGCAAAGCGTGCTTTCCTCCGCCCTGGAGCAGTCTGAGCAATGGATTGCCGAGCTCTCCCAGTCGGTGCTTTCAGCTCTGGGGGGCTGGTTCGGCAAGCTGCCTGGAGCGCTTACCTCCTTTGTATTTGCGGTGCTGTCCTCCTACTTCATCTCGCTGGACTACCAAACCGTCCTCCACTTTCTAATGCGTTTAACTCCCAAAGGCCTGCAGCCCTGGCTGTTCCAATGCAAAAGCCTTTTGGGCGGCAGCCTGTGGAAGCTTTGTAAAGCCTACCTCACCCTGATGCTCATCACCTTCTGCGGCCTTCTTCTGGGTCTGTGGCTGCTGGGGGTGGAGCGCTTTCTCCCCATCGCCGCTGTAACCGCCCTGCTGGACGCCCTGCCTCTGCTAGGCATCGGCGGTATCCTGCTGCCCTGGTGCCTTATCGCCTTTGCCCAGGGCCGCTTTCCCTTTGCGACGGGGCTGCTGATTTTATATCTCTGCCTTTCCTGCCTGCGGGCTCTGCTGGAGCCCAAGCTGGTAGGCAGCCAAACCGGCCTGCCCCCCATTGCCGCACTGGCGGCCTTATACTTTGGCTACCGGCTTTTTGGTTTTTTCGGCATGATTGCCGCCCCGTTCCTGCTGTTTTTAATCCAGGAGCTACGCCAAAAAAATTAGCCTCTGTCTGATCCATTTCCCCTTCCCCCGCACCCAAAATGTTTCACGTGAAACATTTGTTTCTCCCATGACGTAACAGCAGCTTTGACATCTCATGCTTCTCCACAAGCTTTTCCAAAGCCAATAATTTTTGTGCCTTTGGGAAGGTTCAACGGTTTTGCCTGTAAGGCAAAATGGAGGCTTTAGCCGACAAGTTGACACCTCCGCAGGAGGTACGGTTTTGCCTGTAAGGCAAAATGGAGGCTTTAGCCGACAAGTTGACACCTCCGCAGGAGGTACGGTTTT
>CATJLA010000098.1 GCA_949741215.1 uncultured Oscillospiraceae bacterium | reverse complement strand
GTGCGCCGGGGCTGGGGGTACGACGACGTCACAGGGGCCTATACCGAACCGGAGCTTTACAGCATGGTGGAAAGCCTGAACGAGCCCTATCTGCCCACCGAGGCCCAGCGGATTGCCTTACTGGAGGCCCAAACCAAGCTGCTGGAGGCCCAAAACAAAGCCCTTGCGGACCGGGGAGAGTTCCTGGAGGACTGCATTGCCGAGATGGCAGGGCTTTTGTATGTGTAAGCTTGTAAACAAATTAAAACAACTGATTCAAGGAGGATTTTTAATGATGGCAATGTTTTTCGCACAAAGAGTAATTTTAGGCAAAACCCAATACAAGGACGTACCTGCAAAGCTGAAGGCCCAGGTAGCCGAGATTTTAACCGACAGCGGCCTGGAAGAGCTGATTATCGAGGATTAAAGCCGTTTTTTGAGCAAGGCGAAGGGCAAACCCGCCGCCGGAAGGGAGATAAACCATGAGCGCAAAGGACCTTTTTCTTTCAGGCGGCGGGATTTTGCTGGTTTTGCTGACGTTAGTGCAGCTTACACCCCTCAAGCTCAACCCCTGGTCTGCCATAGCCAAGCTCATAGGCCGGGCTATTAACGGGGAGGTATTGGGCAAGCTGGACGTCCTGGAAAAGCGGCTGGACAGCCATATTACCACCGACGACCGCCGCACCGCAGATGGGAACCGTACCCATATCCTGCACTTCAATAACGAGCTGCTGCGGAGCATTGAACACACCAAGGAGGAGTTTGTGGAGGTGCTGGCGGATATTGACGCTTACGAAAGCTACTGCAAAAGCCACCCCGAGTACCCCAACAACCGGGCGGTTTTGGCCATTGAGAATATCCGGGAGAACTACCGGGAAAGGCTGAAAAAACACGATTTTTTGTAAACTTATGGCTGGACTGCTGTATTTAGAAGCCTAACGCTTCGTTTCTTATAGTCAACGCTGTGGCAATAGTGCAGTGCGGGCCAAAGGGGAGACCTATGGGAGAAGAGAGGGGGGCACTCACAGTGTACGTTAAGGACGCTGGGCCGTCCCCCCTCCCTTCCCCCAACGGTTTCCCCTCTGGACTCCCCTTCCCTTCCCCCTATCCCTCCTCCCCGGCCATGCTAACTGTAACCGACGGAAGGCTCAAAGGAACAATTTGCCCCACAAAATCGGGGAGGGATGCGAGCCTCATGCCGCACTGCGTCATCAAATATGATAAGATCATCCACTGCACTAAACCCCAGCTCCGTTTTTGGTGACATTCTGCTGGCGGTAGCTGCTTTTTTGTTGTGCCATTCCTTAATTTAACATAAATTCTAATTTTTGTAGAGAATAAATAGTAGCAATTGCTTGTATGAGCAAAGCCTGATCGCGCTGAGCTTATAAGAAGTTTCCATATAAAAGGAACTATTTTTTAAGTCGTATTTGTTATATACTTATCTCGGGAGGAATGAAGTATTTACATATGCGGCTTGATGAGCTAATGCAGGAGAAGAGCCTTTCCAGAAACCGGGTATGCAAAGACTTAGACCTACAAAGGACAAACCTAAACCGCTACTACTGGGATGAAATACATCGTCTTGATGCCAGCCTTATCGTCCGTTTATGTGAATACCTGGATGGTCCCATTTCCAACCTGTTGGTTATCGAGGACGAGCCGGAAGGCCCTCAGATCTAAGCTCTTTCTGCGGCGCCGCCTGCAAAATTTGCAGAATTTTGTTGCAAACCGCCCCGCGCTTTTATATAATAGAGGATAAAAGGAGTGGTTCGGCATGAAATATATCCACCTGCGTCTACCGGAGATGCTGCAGGAAAAGGGCATCTCCAGAACAAAGCTGTGTAGGGATTTGAACCTGCAGCGGACAAACCTGAACCGCTATTGCAGAGATGATTTCCAGCGAATTGACGCTGATTTGATTATCCGCCTGTGCGACTACCTGGACTGCACCATTTCCGACCTGCTGGTGATTCAAGATGATCAGGAAAATTCCCCTGCATAAGAATTGTAATCTTATGCAGGGGTATTTTTTGTCGAAACTGCTGAAAATGGCGAAAAATTTGGAAATCTGCGGAAAATTGCTGCTGCAGACTTACCGTTGCAGCGGCCAAACGACGTCCTATAAAAAGCAGGGCAAGTTTCACAAGAATAGTCACAGCATTTTTTACAGTTTTCTCCGGAAAATCCATTCCTTTTTTATGTTTTATGTATTATAATAAAAGGGACATACCGGCAGACCCCACAATGGGCTGCCTGTGATATAAAAAGCAGAGGACGCCGGCGCGCCGGTTTTTCTTTGCAGGGAGGGTTTTTATGTTAAAGCTGTTGGTTTTGGCCGATGATTTCAAAGGCGCGGTGGACGTAGGCGCCAAGCTTGCATCCCGCTCCTTAAAAACCGTGATGACTACCCGCATGGATGTTTCTATAGCAGAGGCGGCCTCCTGTGATATTCTGGTAGTGAACCTGGACTGCCGGCAGGATACCCCCGCCGATGCTTTATGGAAAACCAAAGCAATCCTCCAGCGGTTTGAAAAAACAGCCCGCTCGGTCTACTTAAAGGTGGATTCCGCCCTGCGGGGCAATGTTTCCGCCATGATGGCGGGCACCTTGCAGGTGTTGAACCGCCCGGTAGTGTTTGTGCCCGCTTACCCCGGCAGAAACCGCATCACCCGGGGCGGTATGCAGTATATTGACGGAGAACTGCTGGAAAACACCCCCTTTGGCGTCCATCGCCAAAGCCGTGTGGCCGACATTTGCCGGCGGGATTTTTCTATCCCGGTGCATGAGTTTTCCGCCTTCCCCCACAATCTTTCGGACATTGCCATGGAGCCTTCTGTTCTGGTGTTTGACTGCATCAACAATGCCGCCATGGAGAACATCGCCTCCTTTGCCTACCGCAGTCAGATGCTCCGGGTAACCGCCGGCTGCACCGGTTTGGCAGAGCTGTTTTCCCATTTCCCCGGCTTTTTGGAGGAACAGGCGGCTACCCTGCCGGAGCGCCCGGTGTTCGGCAAGGGAGGAGCTATCCTGTGCGGCAGTGCCAGCCAAAACACCTTCCTCCAGCTGGATTATGGCGAGCAAATGGGCCTTACCCTTACCAAAATCCCTCCGGAGCTTCTGCTTTCGGACGAAGCGCAGGCCGTTGCCCCGTTCCTTAGCCAAAGCGCGGCGCTTTCCCGCAGCGGGTTGCCTGTCTTCGTTACCGCCCGAACCCCTGAGGATGTGGAAGCTGCCTTCCGGGAGGGAGAAAAACGGGGCTTGACCAGGGAGCAGGTACAGCAGCGGATTCCCCGTTTTCTGCAGAAGCTTGCCCAGGCCCTGGCAGATACCGGGGAGCTGGGCTTCCTTTCGGTTTTAGGGGGCGACAGTACTGCCGCCGTCATTCAGCAGCTTGGATGCGACCGCTTTGTGCTGAAGGGTGAGCTGGAGGATAACGTCCCCAAAATGATCACCCGAATCGGGGAGCAGGATATTCGTCTGCTTACCAGAAGCCGGGAAACCGGCAGCAAAGAGCTGCTTTGCTCCATCGACCAGCTTTACCGGGAGGTTGCCGGCAAATAAACAGGTGCTTTTATCCACTGCGCCCACCGCTTTTTGGAAATTTCCCAAAGGGCGGCGGACGCAGTGTTGCGCTTACGTCCCAAAAGGAGGAGAATGAATGGCAAATGGATTTTCCGCTTTTATACTGGCGGTGGTGAGTACCATGTTGGCCGGGGCTTTGGCGGGGCTGCCTGCTTCGTCCTCGCAGCCGGCGCCGGGCGGGGATATTCAGCCTGCCCCCGGGGGAAGCAGGGAATGGCAGGCGGTTGCCTCGGAGGAGCAGCCCACGGAATTTCCGGCGGTGCCATCCCTGCCGGAGCCTGGGGAGTGGTGGGAGGATGAGCTCTCTGTGGAATATTTTCAAGAGGCTACGGTGGAGAAATATCTAACAAAAACAGCAGAGCCCCCTTACTTCTGGCTTTATGACGATACTGCAAAGCTGGCCCGAATTGCCCGCCGGTTATTCACCCGCACCGAGCAGCAGGAGAATTTCAGCCTTGCCCTGCTGATCGAGAACAGCGAGGAAACCCAGGAGGAAGAAGCCCTGGGCCAGCGGATTTTGCCCAACCTGTTTTTTGACTTGGTTAGAGTGGATGATATCCGCTACACCGGCACCTTTTATGAAAATGGGGTCAAGCTTACCCGCGCCTTTGCCGGGGAAGCCTCAAAGGACTGGAAGAATATTCTGTTGGAGCCGGAAAGCTATGCCCTTTTGCAGCAAAAGGTCCAGGAGCTGACAGAGGATAACCGCAGGATGCTTCCCTCCTGGCTGTGCATGATGCACCGCAGCCGGATGGTAAAGGTCACTGTGACCGGCACTACCGGCCAGTCCGCCGTTTACCTTTCTCCGGGATACATTTCTCCGGGGTACAATGCGATATTCTTGGAGGACATCTGTCCTAATGTGGAGGGCCCGGGAGTTTCTACCCACCAAACCTCCCTGCCGGATGCCGCCCAGGTAGAGATCGAGTTTAACAACGGGCTGGTTTTCCGGATTTTTTACACGGAAAACCAGGTTCTTGTTACCACCAATGACACTGAATTCGGCCTGCTCTATCAAACCTGGGACTATACCTTTGCAATAAACCATTATGCCGCTAATCAGGGTACTCTCCGGACTGGCTAATGTGGTTTTGCCGCATTGGATGATCCGATCTTTATTTCATAGCTTTTAAGGGACGGGACTGCACCCCTTGTTTTTTCCGGCCTTCCGGCAGGCTTTTCTGAAAGCCGGGAGAATACTGCTTTGCGCTTACGTCCCAATAAGCCCCATAAAAATAAACAGCAATAAAAAGGGAGCTTCCTGAACATATCGGGAGCCCCCTTTTATAATTTGAATATGTAAGCGGCTTTCGGAGCAATTTTTTGCCCCAAGAGCCGCTTTTTTGCGCAAAGTGGAGGGAATCCTCATAGAAACCCGGTTTTGTCAGGCCCCAGAGCCGAACACGCGCTTGGTAAGCATCCAGCCTAACCGGTCCAGCTCGTCAGCCAAAATAGCAGAGTGGTAGATGGCCTCCAGTTCCCGATGAGCTTTAGCGCCTTCCTGCATCCGCAGCATGGCTTCGGTAAGCATCTGGTCTGCAGCGGCCTGATAATGCCGCAGCCGTTTTTTCTTCTCACGCAGCTGCTCCTCGTGGTAAAACCGGCTGCTGTTGATCCGCCGGTACTCCCCCACCTGCTGCCCGGTAACCGGATGGAACCGGTTGGAGGTGAGAAACGCCAAGGAAAGCTCCGGCAAAAACAGGTGCTCCAGCCGATGGAAGGGTGAAAGAGGGCAGTAACAGCTGTAAAGGGCAAGCCCGCGGCTTAAAGCCTCCTTCCGCAGAAGCTCCAGCAGGGTTTGGCTGACACAGCCGTAGTCATCCTCAATAATATAAATGCTTTTTGCCAAAGCCCGGGCTGTTTCTGCCAGCAGGCAAACGCCCTCTCCGGTAATGGCGGAGAGAAACCGGATTTTCTCCTTTTGAGGCTCGGCGGAAGGCTTTTCCCGGGGGAATTCCCGCTGACAAAGGCGTTGGGCAAAGCGGGTAAGCTTGGGGACGTCCATAGCCTCTGCAGCAAAGCGGCTGCTGTCCTTCCGAATAAACCCCGCGGCCGAGAGAAACCGTCCGGCATGCTCGGTGCAGCGGGCCTTTTCCTCCGTTAAGTGTATAATTTCTTCTCTGTGACTGGACAGGGCCGTTTGGTCCCAGCAGGAATCGGTAGTAACCAGCGTTTCATAGCAGCCGGGGTATTTAGGCTCCAGCAGATGGGGGGCGGTAGCGTCTGCTGCAGAAACCCGGCGCTGAGGCAGGATGATGGCGTCCAGGGAGCTGGGATCAGCACTGCAGCAGATCAGCTCAACGGGTTCCTCCCGCTGCAGGGCGCAGAAGTTCAGCTTGCGCAGCATAGTGGATTTGCCGCAGCCGGGGCCGCCTTTCAGCAGATAAAGGCGGGAGCCGGGGCGCAGGTCGGTAAGCTCGTCAAAACGGGAGACAAACCCCCCGGGGGTGGCAGCGCCCAGAAAAAACTTGATCTGAGGCGTTTGCCCAAAAACTTCTTCATTACTCCAAGGTTTCATGGGAATCCTCCTTCTCCAGTGGGCTGTTTTGCCTTATACTATTCAGAATTTGAAGTAAAAGTGAATAGTGAAGAGTGAAGAGTGGTGGTGTCCCTTTGGGACGGATTGTAAAAAAATTACTGCTTACCTGTAGAGGAAGAATAGTTCTGGGGATAAACAGGAGGGGGATTTTTTTCTGACTTTTTTTGTCGATTTTCAAGTTCCTGCAGCGTTTTCTTGTAAAGCCGCCGCTTTCGTGATAAAATAACTTTGTTTCTTGCTTTGCACCTAAACATGCGCTCCGTCAAAAAAGAACGGAAGAAAGGGTAGGCTACCAATGATAAAGCTTTTGGCAGTGGATTCCAACAGCATCCTGAACCGCGCCTTTTACGGCGTTCGTCCTCTTACCAATAAGGAGGGAATTTATACTAACGGTATTTACGGCTTTTTTCAGATTGTTTTGAAGCTGATTGCCGACCTTCAGCCGGATCATACCGTTTTTACCTTTGACCTGAAGGCCCCCACCTTTCGCCATAAAATGTATGACGGCTATAAGGCCCAGCGGAAGGGGATGCCACAAGAGCTTGCTATGCAGCTCCCTCTTTTGAAGGAGCTGATTATTGCCCTGGGGTACCCTATTGTGGAGCTGGAGGGCTTTGAGGCTGACGACCTGCTGGGAACCATCAGCCGCCAGGCCGCTGAAAACGGAGACGAATGTATCATCGCTACCGGCGATAGAGACAGCTTTCAGCTGATAGAGAGCCAAGTTACCGTTTTGCTGGCCGCCTCTAAGGCGGGGCGGGCGGAATATACCCCCTATACCCCGGAGACGATCCGGGAGAAATATGGCCTGGAGCCTAAACAGCTGATCGACGTAAAGGCCCTGATGGGCGATAGCTCCGACAACATCCCAGGGGTGCCCGGCGTGGGGGAGAAAACCGCCCTGGCGCTGATCCAGCAGTTTGGCAGCCTGGAGGGAGTTTATAATCACCTGGAAGCCCCGGAAATCAAGGCGGGAGTTCGGGCCAAGCTGCAGGCCGGCCGGGAGATGGCAGAGCTTTCCCGCAAATTGGCGGAAATTGACCGCTGCGCTCCCGTCCCCTATGCCCCAAACGGTTACCGGCGCAATGCGGTGGACGAGGCTGCCGCCTATCGCCTGCTTACCCGGCTGGAAATCTTCTCGCTGATTGAACGCCTTGGCTTGACCCCCGGCGAAGCACTGCCTCCTCAGGAGGACGCCCCCAAGCCTGCTGCCTACGCCTTTGCCCTTTTAGACAGGCAGCAGGCGGGTAATCTGGCGGCAGGGGAGGGCCCGCTGTACCTTTTGTACCAGCCCTCCCTCAATCTGCTGGGCGCATTGGAGCAGGACGTCCTTTACGCAGGGGAGTGCTCCCCGGAAATAACCGAGCGGCTGTTTCCCTGCAGCCGCCCCAAATACACCCATGACTGCAAGCTTTTATACCGCAAAGGGCTGGACGAAAATGCTCCCTTTGAGCAGGCCGCCTTTGACACAGCCTTGGCTGCTTATCTGTTAAGCCCCAATTCCACCGATTACTCCCTTACCCGGCTGGCAGAGGAGTACAGCGTTTCCAGACCGGCGCCGGAAAAGGCGGAGGAAATTCCGGAAAATTGGCGGGATTTTTGCGGAAATGTGGCTGTTTTACCTCAGCTTTGCGCCATTTTGGAGCAAAAAATAGAGGAAAATGAGCAGAAAAAGCTGCTGGAGGAAATTGAGCTGCCTCTTTCAGAGGTATTGGCCTCCATGGAGCAGCTGGGCTTTGAGCTGGATGCCGACGGCCTTACCCGGTTCGGGCAGCAGCTGGATATTGACTTAGACCGCCTCCAGCGGCAGATCTATGAGTATGCCGGCTATGAGTTCAACATCAATTCCCCCAAGCAGTTAGGGGAGGTGCTGTTTATTAAGCTGGGGCTGCCTGCCAAAAAGAAAACCAAAAGCGGCTACTCCACCAATGCCGAGGTGCTGGAGGGGCTGCGGGGGTATCATCCCATTATTGGGGAGATTTTGGAGTACCGCAAGGTAGCTAAGCTAAAATCCACCTATGTGGAAGGCCTTTTGAAGGAGGTGAGGGAGGATGGAAGAATCCGCTCCTCCTTTAACCAGACAGAAACCCGAACCGGCCGGATCAGTTCTGCCGAGCCGAATTTGCAGAATATCCCGGTGCGCACCGAGCTGGGCAGCAACCTGCGCAGGTTCTTCCGGGCGAGGGAGGGCTGTATGCTGGTGGACGCCGACTACTCCCAGATCGAGCTGCGGGTGCTGGCCTCTATCTCCGGGGATCAGAATATGATCGACGCTTTCCTATCCGGGGAGGATATCCACACCAATACGGCGTCACAGGTATTTGACATCCCGCCGCTGTTCGTCACACCGTTGATGAGAAGCCGGGCCAAGGCGGTAAACTTTGGGATTGTATACGGCATTGGGGCGTTTTCCCTCTCGCAGGACATTGGAGTTTCTATCGCCGAGGCGGACCAGTATATTAAAAACTATCTGAAAACCTTTGCCGGGGTAAAAAAATATATGGACGAAACCAAGCGGTTAGCTGCCGAGCAGGGCTATGTAACCACCCTGTTCCACCGACGGAGGTACCTGCCGGAGCTGGCGGCCTCCAATAAAGTAACCCGGGCCTTTGGGGAGCGGGTTGCCATGAATACGCCTATCCAGGGGACGGCAGCGGATATTATCAAAATTGCCATGATCCGGGTATACCGGCGGCTGAAGGAGCAGGGGCTGCAGGCAAAGCTGATTCTGCAGGTACACGATGAGCTGATTGTGGAAACGCCGGAGGAGGAAATTGAGCAGGTAAAAGTACTGTTGAAGGAGGAAATGGAGCAGGCTGCAGCCATGGCGGTACCTCTTACGGCAGATGTAAATGTAGGAAAAACCTGGTACGAATCCAAGTAGCCCTATCCTAAAAGGTTGAAAACAGAATAAAAGATAAATAAAAAGCCTGAGAACAACAAGCGCAGTCATGTCCCAAAGGCTGATAGGGGCTTTTGGCTGCAGGACGTCGCGCATCGTTCCGGCTTTGAGGAAAGAGGAAAACCATGCGGATACTGAATACGGAAGAGCTGATCCCCGTAGTGCGGGAGCTTTGTATGGAAGCCTGCCATAATCTATGCGAGAATACAGTGCAGGGGCTGCGGGACGCCCGGGAAGCGGAGCAGTCCCCTTTAAGCCGGGAGATTTTGGATACCCTGCTGAAAAACGCCGATTATGCCCGGGAAAACCGCCTGGCCTGCTGCCAGGATACCGGTATGACGGTGGTATTTATGGAAATTGGCCAGGAGGTTTGCTGGCAGGGGATGCCGGTTGCCCGGGCGGTGGATGAGGGGGTCCGGCAGGGGTACCGGGACGGATATCTGCGGAAATCAGTGGTAGACGACCCGATTTTAAGGAAAAACACTGGGGACAACACCCCCGCCATGCTTACCTGCGAGATTGTTCCCGGAGATAAGGTGAAAATCACGGTGCTGCCCAAGGGTGCCGGCAGCGAGAATATGAGCCGGATGAAGATGCTTACCCCGGCGGACGGAGTTGCGGGCATCAAAGCCTTTGTGCTGGAGGCGGTGGAATTGGGGGGCGGCAAGCCCTGCCCGCCGCTGGTGGTAGGGGTAGGTATCGGCGGGACGATGGACAAGGCGGCGCTGCTCTCCAAAAAGGCGCTGGAGCGGGAAATTGGCAGCCGCAGCCCCAAAGAGCATTTGGCCCTGCTGGAGGAAGAGCTGCTGCAGGAGATTAACAAAACCGGCATTGGGGCTTTGGGGATGGGCGGCACGGTAACCGCTATGGATGTACATATTGAGGCGATGGCTACCCATATTGCCTGCCTGCCAGTGGCGGTGAACCTGCAGTGCCACTCTTTCCGGCGGGCGGTGGCATATCTGTAAGCTCGGTTGGGGACGTGACAGCAAAAGGAGGAGTTTCTATGCAATGCCCTTATTGCGGCGGCGAGATGATTTCCGGCCGGTTAAACGGGGCCGGCAGGCCGATTCGTTTTATACCGGAAGGGAAGAAGCTGACGTTCTCTGACATGCTGAGCGGTACAGGCAGGATAAACGCGCAGAAAAACGTATTTGGGGAGGGGCGTACCATCCCGGCGGAATATTGCCCCCACTGCGAGAAAATAATTTTTGACACCAAGCTGGCAAAATAGCAGCCACGTCCCCAAAAAGAAAAGCCCCGGCATTGGCAAAAAGCCAACCCCGGGGGAGTAATGCAGAAATTTATTTGCTTAATGTAAGAATACCGGCGCAGTGGGAA
Source organism: uncultured Oscillospiraceae bacterium (assembly GCA_949741215.1). Taxonomy (GTDB): domain Bacteria; phylum Bacillota; class Clostridia; order Oscillospirales; family Ruminococcaceae; genus CATJLA01. Next base: position 42,115 of record CATJLA010000098.1, on the reverse strand, counting down.
ACTGCCTCAAACCGGAGCTGGGGGAAATAGGGCAGCAGCTCGTCGTAAACGAAATAGAACTCGTCGGGGTCCCACTCCTCCCCGGCCTGAGCGCGGCAGGCGGTTTGGCTGGAGGCGTCGGCAAAGGCTACGTCACCGATAAGAACCTGCCCGCCCTCCTCCAAAAGGGGCAGCAGGCTTTGGAGAAAGCTTACCTTTTGCGCTAACGTCAGATGATGCAGGGAGTAGGTGGCGGTGATAAAGTGATACCGGTTCTGCAAAAGGGGAGGCACCAGCCCTTTGGTAAAATCCCCCTGATAAAGATGGGCGTTTGGCATTTTGGCTTGGGCCAGGGCAATCATTTTTGCAGAAAAGTCCTGCCCCCAAACGGCACAGCCCTTTTCGTACAGGTGGGCGGTAAGTGTTCCGGTGCCAAAGCCGATATCCAGCACCGCAGCCCCCGGCTTTTGCAGCACGGTTTGGGCAATCCGGCGCAGAACCCGGTTGTAGCCTGCAAAGGGGTAGCTGTTATCCTCATTGGAGGCGGCTACGCTTGTGTCGTAGTCTTCCGCCCACAGGTCAAAGCCTTTTTCGTTTAGCATAAATCCTCCTTATTCCGCCCTTTTTAAGACGGTAACGGTTACGGTAAATCTCTCGTTCCCGGGCATTTGCCCTGTTTCGGTTCGGGCGGGGGCAAAGCCCAGGCTCTCGTACAATTTTTGGGCAGGCCGGTTGCCTGCCAGCACCTCAATATGGCAGATGCCGGGGAACTGCCTAATGGCGTATTCCACCAAACGTTTGCCGATGCCCCTGCCCATATAGTCCGGATGGACGTACAGCCAGGCTAATTCCTGCTTGGTACAGGCGGCAAAGCCAACGGTTCTGCCCTCCAGCTCCGCTACAAAAAGGCCGGGATAGTCAAAAAGCCCCTCCTCTGCGGCGGCAATTTTAAGGGGGAGAAAAGCGTCCTCCAGCCCGGCAAGGCGCAGCTCGGTTTTTCTGGCGCTGTCGTGTATCTGCTCTATGGCGTTCCAGTCCGATGGTTTGTAGTTACGAATTATCAGCATAATACCTCCTTGATTCTGATAGACCCTGTTTTATTAGAATAAATCAGAAGGGGATAGCTGTCAACAAGATGATTGCGAAGGAGAGGAAACAAGAAGATGAAAGTTACAGTGCCTTTTCCGGAAGGATGGATGGAAACCGTCCGCGCCGGTGACGTCCTGGAATTAACCGGTACCCTGTACACTGCCCGGGACGCTGCCCACCAGCGGATTTTGGAAGCGGTGGAGGCCGGAGAAAAGCTGCCGTTGAACCTGCAGAACCAGGTGATATTTTACTGCGGGCCTTGCCCCGCGGGGCCGGGGAGGGTCATCGGGCCGTTGGGGCCTACCACCAGCGCCCGGATGGACCCTTATGTGGAGATGATGTTCCGGCAGGGGATGGCGGCGTCTATCGGCAAAGGAGACAGAGCGGACTATGTGGCAGAGCTTTGCCGGAAGTACAAGCGGCTGTACCTGCTTGGGGTAGGGGGCGCCGCCGCCCTTTGTGCCGAAAGCGTGAAGGCGGTGGAGGAGATTGCCTACCCGGATTTGGGTACAGAGTCCATCAAGCGGTACACGGTGGAGGGCTTTAAGGTGGTTGTGGGCATTGACACCCAGGGCAGAACCATTCAGGAGGAGAACATTGCCCGGTATCGCAGACGGTAGCGGGCTTTTGTTGCCAAAGCTGCGGGAAAAGCCCCGTGTAATTTGCAGCCCCCATATGCCGGAGAATAGATCGTGGCAGAACGTCCGCTGATAAAGCAAAAAAAACAGGGGGATTGACAAACTCCCTGTTTATTTTCCCGCCGGGGGAGGCTATAATAAAGGGTATCAACATTTGTATGAGCGTTTGTCTTCAAACAGACGCAATTCATCGGGAGGGTTTACCATGAACGCCTTGAAGCTTCAGGAAAGTATATTGCATCAGAAAAAACGCCTGCATTTTGTTGGCATCGGAGGCTCGGGAATGTTTCCCATTGTTCAGATTCTCCATGCCCAGGGGTTTGAAATTACCGGCTCGGACAACAATGAGGGGGATATCCTCGCCCAGGAGCGGCAGATGGGCATTCCGGTTTCGTTAGGCCACAAGGCGGAGAACGTCCACGGGGCAGATCTGGTCATCTACAGCGCCGCCATCTTTGCCGATAACTGCGAGCTGCTGGAGGCAAAACGGTTAGGCATCCCCACAGCGGAGCGCTCGGAGATTTTGGGGGTGCTTTCCCGCTGCTTTGATAACGCCATCTGTGTCAGCGGCACCCACGGCAAAACCACTACAACCTCCCTCATCACCTCCATGCTGCTGGACGGGGGCAGAAGTCCCAGTGCGGTAATCGGCGGGAAGCTGCCCAAAATTGGGGGGTACGGCTGCATTGGAGAAAGCGGGCTGTTCGTCTGCGAGGCCTGCGAGTTTGTGGATACCTTCCTCCATCTTTCCCCGGATATTGCCGTGATCCTTAACATTGACAACGATCATCTGGATTACTTCAAAACCATGGAGAACATGATCGCCTCCTTCCGCAAATTTGCCTCCATGGCCACCAACTGTGTGATTTACAATGGGGACGACGCTAACACCTGTAAAGCGGTGGAGGGGCTTCCAAACCGGAAAATCACCTTCGGCCTTGCTCCAAAGAACGACTACTATCCGCAAAATATTTCCCTTCATGACGGCGTGAGTTACCAGTACGACCTGTACTGCAAGGGGCAGCTTGCCTGCCATATGGTGCTGGAGGTTCCAGGGCACCATAATCTGCTGAACTCTTTGGCGGCGGCGGCTGCTGCGCGGGAGGCAGGGCTTTCCTTTGAGGAAATTGCCGGAACGGTAGGGGGCTTTCACGGGGCAAAGCGCCGGTTTGAAATTTTGGGGGAGAACAACGGCGTTACCATAGCGGACGACTACGCCCATCACCCCACCGAGCTGGAGGCGGTGCTGCAAACTGCCAAAAAGATGTCCTTTCATCAGGTTTGGGCGGTATTTCAGCCCTTTACCTACTCCCGCACCTACACCCTTATGGACGATTTCGCCCGGGTTCTTTCCATTGCCGACCATACGGTGCTTACCGAAATTATGGGCTCCCGGGAGAAAAACACCTGGAATGTTTACGCCAAGGACTTAGCGGAAAAGGTGCCCGGCTGCGTATGGTTCCCCACCTTTGAGGAGGTTGCCGCCTATACCATGTCCCACGCCCAGCCCGGGGACCTGGTAATTACCTTAGGCTGCGGCGATGTTTATAAATGTGCCAGGCTTATGCTGAAATAACCCGGTTTCTTCTTTTATGGGACGTAACTGCCGCTTTACAGCCTTGGCACACTGGGGCAGGCATCAAGAGCAGTTGCGTCCTAAAGCGGAAAAACAGAGGGAAAGGGGAGGCGCTTCCTTTTTGGAGGGAGGCGCCTCCTTTTTTGCCCTAAAACAGCAACGGCGGAAATGATTTTTGCGTTTTTTGTGGTAGGATATAGCTGCAGCTGCAAAACGATACGAAAAGAGGTGAGGGGATGGACAACCGGAGCATCATCCAGTCCAGCATTGACTATATTGAAGCCAATCTGAAGTCCCAGCTTTCAGCCGCGGAGCTTGCCGGGCGGGCGGGGTTTTCCCTGTTCCACTACTGCCGGGTATTTGCGGCGGAAACCGGTCTGCCGGTAATGCAGTATGTCCTGCGCCGCAGGCTGCTGTACGCCATCTATGAGATGAAAAACGGCGGAAAACGGATTGACATCATACTGGAATATGGCTTTGACAGCTACTCCGGCTATTACCGGGCTTTCCGGCGGGAGTTTGGCTGCACCCCCTCCGCCTACTTAAGGCAGAACAGGGCCCGCCGGCCCTGGAAGCTGAATCTGTTAAAGGAGGAGCACCGATATATGAACATCACCCACAAAAAAGCGGCGGAGGCTTTGAAGCATTGGAATCTGGAGCAGCTGCCCGTTACCGATATTTACTTTGACAGCACCGGCAACCGCCACGACAGAGCCTTTTACGCAGGGGATAGCTATGTGTTGAAATTTGCCCCCAGCCGGCAGGCGGTGCAGGGAAGCATCACTCTGGCCAAAGCGATGAAGAATCTGGGACTGTATACTGCCGCGCCTATCCCCACCCTGCAGGGGGAGGACGGCGTGGATACCGGAGAAGCCTGGTTTTACCTTACCCCCAGGCTTACCGGCAGCAGGACGTCTGCAAAAGCCTACTATGGGCAAGACGGAGCTGCAAAGGCGAGGTTTGCCGGAGAGATGATCGGCCAGATAGACCTTGCCCTGAGCAAAACGGAAGCCCAGGTAAAGGACGCCGACCTGTACAGCGGGGCAGTAAACTGGGCGCTGCCCAAAGCAAAGGCGCAAATCCCCCTGCCGGAAGGCCTTTGCCAGGATTTTAAGGAGGCCATGGATCGGCTTTGCCTCAAGCTTCCCCGGCAGATTATCCACCGGGACCTGAACCCCGGCAACCTGCTGCTTACCGAAACCGGCTGGGGCGTGCTGGATTTTGAACAAGCGGAGAAAAATGTCCGGCTGTACGACCTTTGCTACGCCGCCACCGGCATTTTGGTGGAAAGCTTTGACAGCTGCGACCAAACCAAATGGCCGGAAATTTGCCGCCAGCTTTTATACGGGTACGACAGCGTGCTGCATCTGCTCCCGGAGGAATGGGAAGCCTTCCCTTATATCATTCTGGCCAACCAGCTGATTTGCGTAGCCTGGTTTGCCGAGCAGGAGCAATACCCCGAGCTGTTTGACACCAACAAGCGCATGACCCTCTGGCTGGCGGAGCACTTTGAGCAGCTCCGGCAAATCCGGTAGCCTTTTTGGGGGACGTAACTGCCGCCATGCAACTTTGCCCATTGCGGAAAACCCTCAAAGAGCAGTTTCGTCCCCAAAGCGCCCCCAAATGCGGCAAAAAACACTCCCGAGCCTCTTGCACAGAAGCCCGGGGGTTACTTTATTGCGTCTCCCCTTGGCTGGTCTTCTGTTTTTGGGGGACGTAACTGCCGCCATGCAACTTTGCCCATTGCGGAAAACCCTCAAAGAGCAGTTTTGTCCCCAAAGCGCCCCAAATGCGGCAAAAAACACCCCCGAGCCTCCTGCACAGAAGCCCGGGGATTGCCTTTTTATTGCTTTATTGCTCCGAAATCTCCTCCGGTGGCTGGGCTTTATTCTTTTTGGCAAAGCTCTGGATCATCTCGGCAACATCCAGGCCGGTTAAGCCCTTCAGCACCTCAAAGCCGCTGCCCGCCACGTTGGTAACGGTCTGCGCCACCTTGGAAGCGCCGCCCTTGCCGTCCCCGGTATCAATTACGGTGATCTTGTCAATATTCTCCATAGGCTTGGCAACCTGGCCCATAATCTCAGGCATCCGGCTGATCAGCAGCTCTACCACCGCAGCCTCGCCGTACTTGGCCATGGCGTCTGCCAGCTTGTTTTTGGCTTCCGCCTCCGCCAGGCCCTTGGCACGAATTGCCTCAGCCTCCGCCTTACCGGTAGCGGCAATGGCTTCCGCCTCAGCCTGTGCCTCAATGCGCTTGGCCTCCGCTTTTGCCTGTGCCTCAATCCGAATCGCCTCTGCCTGTGCCTCCGCCAGCCGGATCGCCTTTACCTTTTCCGCTTGGGCTTCAATCTCGGTTTTCCGCCGCTGGGCGTCTGCCGGCTTTTCCACTGTGGCAATCAGCTCTTTTTCCACGGTAATGGCTGCCTGCTCCGCCAAAGCCGCCTTCTGCTGCTCTACCTCCGCCTGCTTCTGAATTTCCCGCAGCTTATAAGCCACGTCGGCATCCGCCTTGGCTTTATCCTGCTCGGCACGGTAGCCTTCCGTCTTAATCTTCTTATCCCGTTCCGAGAGGGCAATCTCAGCGTCTGCCGCCAGCTTTACCTTTTCCCCTTCCCGGATCGCCTCAGCGGTTTTGATATCGGTATCCCGCTTCCGCTCCGCCTCGGCAATTTCCGCCTCCGCCTTAGACTGTGCTACCTGAGGCCGCGCCCGGTTTTCCAGGTAACCGCCCTGTGTAGCGATCTTCAAAATGGAGTAGGACAAAAGCTGCAAGCCCATTTCTCCCAGCTCCCGGTTGATGTCCTCCTCTACCCGGCGCTCAAATTCGGCCCGGTTGGAGTTGATTTCCTCAACTGTCATGGTAGAAACAATACCACGGAGCTTACCCTCCAAAATCTGCTCCACCATGCCGCTGATCACGTTTTTGGTGGTGGATGCAGTACCGTTGCAGAACTGCTCCACCGCCTTGTAGATGCTCTCTTTTTCGTTGCGTACCTTTACAACCGCGGTACCCACCACATCCACAAAAATACCCTGCTGGGAGGGGGCCTCGGTGACGTCGGTGGTCATAGAGATATTCTCCAGAGAAATAATGCAGCTGGTCTCCAAAAAGGGGATCATAAAACCGCCCCGCCCGCTGAGCACCCGCTTTTTCAGGCCGGTGATCACCATGGCCTTATCTGCCGCTACCTTTTTCCAGCAGCAAAGCAGCAGCAAAAGTATCACCAATACCACAGCCGCGCCGATGATGACACCGGGAGTCAATAACATTTCAAGCATTCTCTTTTCCTCCTTTTATTTGCCCCCGCAGCCTGAGATACCAAAACGGCAGTTCCGTCTGCAAAGGGCGGTATTTGGGGATGTTGGGGACGCCGGCTTTTTGTAAGCTTTCCCTTCCATCTGCTGTTATTTTACAGGATTTTGGGGATTTTGTCGAATACCGCCTGCAGCCCGGGGGAGCGATGGGGGGCCGCCCGGATTCATCCGGTTCCATCTAATATGTCGAACTCATCCAATCGGCTGTTTTCTCGCTAAATCTACCGATTTCGAAGATTTTCGTCATAAGTTACAAATTTGAAGAAAAAAGTCTGTTTTGCAATAAGTACAGAAATTTGCAGTTCTGTCTTGTGCTTTTTGGAGGAGAAGGCTATAATATAAGGGTATCCCCTTTTTTCCAGGTCGTTCTATACAAAATTATTGCTGCCGAAGGAAGTTTATTCGGCATTTATATCCTATTCACAGGTTGTTTATATTTTGCTGATAGAATAATGGAATAACTGTGCGGGAAACACTTTATTTAAGGAGGAAAATGATTATGAAAATGCAAGCCTTATATCAGTCCACTAAGTCTGAAAATACTTATCAAATTGCTGAGGTTATCTCCAGGGCGTACAAGTGCAAGTGTGACCAGATCCCTCCGGCTTACCCCTGCGAGAATGAGAAGGTTGTATTTATCGGCGTAGAGGGCAAGGGCAGCAAGCCCACCAAGCAGCTGGTTGACTTCTGCAAGGATCTAACCCCTGCCAGAACAAAGAATGTAGCGTTTTTTGTAGTTTCCAGCACCGGTAATGAAGGTGTTGCCGCCTTGAAGGATATTGTGGTATCCAAGGGCGTTAATGTAATGCCTGAGGTATTTGAGGTGCAGGTTAAAAGCGGTCTGTTCTCCAAGGGTAAGCTGACTGATGCGAACCTGGCCGATGCCAAAGCTTGGGCGGATAAAATTGTGGCAGCACTTTCCGAGTAATTTCATTTTCTTTTTAGGACGAAAGTGCCTCCGGTTTTTCCATACAGGAAAGCCGGAGGCTTTTTGCGGTTATCAGGCTTTTTTTGGGGGACGTCCCGGAGCTTTGTTGTGCGGAGGCTCCCGGCAAGGCAGCTAAAGGAGAACAATTGTTTCACGTGAAACAATTAAATGGCGGCCAAAAACGGCAAACCTGTTTACAAGCCCAGCAGCTTGTTGAAATATTGGGGAAAGCGAGGGTCCTGCTGCAGGCGCTCCGGAGTAAGACCAAAGGCTTCTATTCGCTCTGAAAGCTCGTCACGCAGAAAGCTCTGGTATTGCTCGTCCTGGGAGTACCGATGAAGGACGCAAAGCCCCTTTTCTGCCTGTTCCAGCAGTTTTACAAGGATATCCGGGATGGTTTCCTCCTGCAGCACCAAAGCCGGGGAAGGGCTTACAAGTTCGGGCTCCCAGCCTGTTTTTCCCTCCAAAAAACCCTGAGCGGAAACCGTATACAAAAAACAGCTTTTGTGCTGATACACCTGTTCCAGCGCCCCGGGGTAACACTCCCACAAAACGGGGAGGCCGGCCTCTTCATCTATCAGCAGATCAAAATCATCCTTGGGGGCGCCAAACAGCAGTGCTGTCACCGGATTGGAGATGGCATACACATAAGCTTCCCCGTGGGTAGAGGCATGGGGGAGCAGTACCGTCAGGCCGGGCTGATGGGAGGCGTGATAAAGATATTGCATGGTTTTCTCCTTTTTTGTCATAATATCAGTTGGTAATTGGGGGAGAGATAAAAATGTAAAATCCGAACCTATAAGGCTCGGATTTTAAATGTTATAGTTATAAATAAAGGACTGCAAAAAGATATTTGAGCAATTTAAGACAATAGAACGGAACTCCCCCAATGCAGTCCACCGAATAACCGCTTTTGTACTGATTTTCAAGTAAAACACAGAAGATTATTGATCTTCTTCTGGTTTTTCAAGCAGAACAAACGCAACAAATGTTTCTTTTTGAACTTGCTTTTGATTGCTGTCAATTTCCACCACATCATGTGTTATATGGGCAACCTTCCAGCCTTGCTCTAACAGCTCATTGATATGAGTGAAATATTTGTTTTCGTTAATATTACCCTGCTCAGTAAAATCACGGCTATTACTTAAATAGACTAACCGCTGCATCTGTTTGCCCTCCTTGGCTTTATTGGCACCGTGTTAGCGGTTTTGTTTTGGTGGAGACGGAGGGGCTCGAACCCGCGACCTCTCGGATGTGAACCGAACGCTCTGACCAACTGAGCTACGCCTCCAAAACTGCTATTTATTATAACGTCTTTTTACCCGTTCGTCAAGAGCAGATTGGCAAAAAGTTTGTATAGATTCATTCCTGCCTTGCAATTGGACCCAAGATGTTATATGATGGAAGGGAAACCACGCCGGCCTATACCGGCAAAAGGGAGGGACAAACCCCTGTGAAAACGTTGAAGGAATCCGTTCAGCAGGAGCTGCGGATGTGCGAGCAGCTGCAGACCTTGGGCTTTTGGGATGCTGCCAGCTCGGTAACCCTGCGGGAATGCCTGCGGCTGGATCTGTTGAAATTTTTACTGTATTTAAGCGCTTCCGACGGCCAGCCTACTCAGCCTGAGGCGGATTTCCTGATGGAATATCTGGGCTATGGGCTTTCCCCCGCAAAAATGCGCCAGCTGATTTTGGATAAAAATATTTATAGCCGCCAGTTTGAACAGCAGCTCCCTTTGAGTATGAAAGCTTTGGTTCAGGCAGACGTCCAGCGTGGGTCCGCCTTGGCGGATTTGGTGCTGGCCTTATACAGGCGGCTGGGAGAAGCGTTCTTGAAAATACAAACCGGAGGCTCCGGGCAGGGAAAGAAAGATTACGAACTGTATATTTCTAACCTGGAGGAGAATGTCCGGCAGTTGCGGGAGCAGAAAAATGCGCCGCTGGTTAAAAATGTTGGCGCACAGCTTCCCGCCGGCAGTGCCGTCCCACAAAAGGAACTGGAGGAGCAGGCGGAGCAAGAGGAGGACCCCCGCACGCTGGACCAGCTGATGGAGGAGCTGAACAGTTTGGTGGGGTTAAAAAAGGTGAAGGAGGATGTGGCCTCTCTCATCAATCTCATCAAAATTCGTAAGCTGCGGGAGGAACGGGGGCTGCCTCAGCCGGCGCTTTCGCTGCATCTGGTATTTTCCGGCAATCCGGGCACCGGCAAAACCACCATTGCCCGGCTGCTTGCTAACATTTACAAAAAAATGGGGCTGCTTTCCAAAGGCCATTTGACGGAGGTGGACCGTTCCGGCCTGGTGGGCGGATATGTGGGCCAAACTGCCATTAAGGTGCAGGAGGTTGTGAAAAAGGCCATGGGCGGGGTGCTGTTTATCGACGAAGCCTATGCTTTGACTGCCAACCGGGGAGAAACCGACTTTGGCCAGGAGGCTGTAGATACCCTGTTGAAGGCGATGGAGGATCATCGGGATGATCTGATTGTGATTGTGGCGGGATATCCTGATCTGATGGAGGAATTTTTGGATTCCAATCCGGGCCTGAGATCTCGCTTTAATAAATTTTTATACTTTGAGGATTATTCGGCGGAGGAGTTGCTGGAGATTTTCCGGGTAATCTGCAATAAAAACCAGATGGTACTGGAGCAAGCCGCCGAGGCGGTGGTGCGGGACTTTTTTGAAAACCGCCGGGCTTTTCCGCCGGAAAACTTTGCCAACGCCCGGGATGTGCGTAATTACTTTGAAACCGCTTTAGTCAACCAGGCAAACCGGCTGGCGGCGCTGCCAGGGGAGCAGCTTTCCAGTGAAGCTCTCTCTCTGCTGACAAAAGAGGATTTAGAGCCTATCACATTATAAAGCAACCTTTGGGACATAATCGCCTGCAGTTAGGTGCTCCGCTTAAAAGCGAAGCATGGGAATACCGGTCAGGCGCTTATGTCCTGAAAACGGATACTGATATAGCACCCAAAAGCCCGTTTGCAGAGCCTTTTTTGCCGGGCTTTTGGGGATTTTTTGCGAATTTCGTTATTTTAGTCGGATTTTTCCTTAAAACAAACAAAAAATGAATAAATTGTTTCTTGATTTTTACTGGATGACACACTATAATGGTAAAGTATCCTGAGTAGTTTATCCTGCTGGCTTTGTAAATTTGTAAAGTGCAAAAGCTTTTCCTTTTGCGCTGGAACATGCCGGCAGCAGGGGGCTGAACGACGTCCCCCGAAACTTGTATGAAAAGAGGAGAAAATCATGAAAATGAGAAGCTTTTTCAAAATGGCCGCCGCTGCAGTGCTTTCGGTAAGCATGCTGGCGGGGTGTTCTGCTCCGTCGGAAAGCAATAACAACAGCTCGGACGGGACCATTAAGGTAGGCATTATGGCCCCTCTTACCGGCGACAACGCCCAGTATGGCATTGCCTGCCGCAACGGCGCCAAGCTGTACCTGGACCAGTATAACGAAAAGGGCGGCGTAAACGGCAAGAAGATTGAAATTGTGGAGTATGATGAGAAGGGCGACGCTACCGAGGCGGTAAATGCCTTTAACCTGATGGTGAAGGACGGCGTTACTGCTATTGTTGGTGACGTAACCACCACCCCCACCATTGCTGTGGCCATTGAGGCGGCTGATGTGAATATGCCTATGATTACCCCCTCCGCTACTGCGGCTGAGGTTACCTCCTACGGCAACCACATGTTCCGCTCCTGCTTTATTGATCCCTTCCAGGGCTCCAAAATGGCTTCCTATTCCTATGAGAAGCTGGGGGCTAAAACTGCCGCTATTATTTATGATACCGGCAACGACTACTCCAAGGGCTTGACCGAGGCCTTTACCAGCACTGCTAAGGAGCTGGGGCTGGAGGTTGTGGCCACTGAGGGCTATGCGAAGGCTGATGTGGACTTTAAGAGCCAGCTGACCAATATCGCTGCGAAAAACCCGGACGTGCTGTTTTGTCCTGATTACTACGAGAGAATTGCGCTGATTGCCCAGCAGGCCAAGGATGCCGGCCTGAACGCTACCTTTGTTGGCGGCGACGGCTGGGACGGTGTGCTGGACGTAGTTTCTGACACGGCTTTGGTAGAGGGTGCTTACTTCTGCTCCGGTTATTCTACCGACGATACCACCCCTGCGGTGCAGCAGTTCCTGAAGGATTACCAGGCTGCCTATAACGAGATGCCCAATATGTTTGCCGCCCAGGCTTATGACGCCGCCAAAATTCTGGCCGCTGCTCTGGAGCAGGCGGAATCCAAGGGGCTGGCTGTTGGCAGCGATGAGTATAAGAGCGCCATTATCGAGGCGATGGACGCCACCGATATGGACTGTGTAACCGGCCACATTACCTTTGATGAGAATAACAACCCGGTAAAGGATGCGGTTATCATCAAGATTACCGACGGCAAGTATACCTTTGATTCCAAGTTCTAAATAACATGCGCTCCAAGCTTTTCTCCGGGTTGCGGAACAGGGGAGCCCCCTGCTTTGGTACCTGTTTTTACAAGAATCGGAACCGATAACAAAAGCCGCAAGTTTGAAAAAAGGGCGGACGGTACTGCTCCCTTTTTTCCTTGCGGCTTTTTGTTGTACGCGTTTACGGTATCGTTGGCTACGCCTGTAGGGCGGCCACTTAAATCCTATACAGCAATTGAAGGCAAGAAAGGATGAAAACCCCTATGATGACCTTTATCTACCAACTGATCAACGGCTTGCAGGTAGGCAGCATTTACGCTTTGGTGGCGCTGGGCTACAGCATGGTTTACGGCATCATCATGCTGCTGAACTTTGCCCATGGCGACGTTATCATGATTGGCGCCTACACCATCTGGATTTCCATAACTGCTATGGGGCTGCATCCTGTTCTTGCGGTGCTGATGGCGGTGGTGATCTGCACCCTGCTGGGCATGTTTATTGAGAAGGTGGCCTATACCCCTTTACGAAAGTCCCCCAGAATTTCGTTGCTGATTACCGCTATCGGCGTTTCCATGCTGCTGCAGAATTTAGCGCAGATTGTGTTTGGAGCCAATGCACAAACCATACCCAGCATCGTCACTGCGCCTAATATTACGGTGGGCTCTATGCAGGTAAGTGTGACGGCGGTGATTACCATTGTAGTTTCGATACTTTCTATGCTCGGGCTGACCTTTTTGGTGCAGAAAACCAAAATGGGCAAGGCTATGCGGGCTGTTTCGGAGGATACAGAGGCGGCTCAGCTGATGGGGATTCATGTAAACCACACTATTTCCTTTACCTTTGCCATTGGGTCGGCCCTGGCAGGGATTGGAGCGGCGCTGTACTGCTGCGCTTATCCTCAGGCTACCCCTACCATGGGTTCCATGCTGGGGCTGAAGGCCTTTGTGGCTGCGGTTCTGGGGGGGATCGGGTCAATTCCTGGGGCTATGATAGGCGGTTTCGTCATAGGAATTGCGGAGGCGCTGGTAAAGGCGGCCGGGCTTTCGGTTTGGGCGGACGGCGTGGTGTTCGCGATCCTGATTGTTGTGCTGCTGTTTAAGCCCACCGGGCTGCTGGGCCGCACAATGAATGAAAAGGTGTAAAGGGGGGGTTGAAATGAAAAAGACAATCAGAATCCCTATGCCGGTGCGGTATCTGATCAACTTTGCGCTGCTTGCCGTACTGCTGTTGACAGGCAACTTTCTGGTAAACATTGTGGACCGTTATTATGCCAAGGTACTGATGCTTATCGGTATCAATATTATTCTGGCGGTTTCGCTGAACATTGCCACCGGCTACCTGGGCCAGCTGCCTTTGGGCCATGCGGGGTTTATGTCGGTAGGGGCTTACACCTGCTCTATTTTTGTAATACGGGCATCCTTTTTGACGAACTACATCGGGGAGGCCGCCACCTTCTGGCTGGGGCTTCTTCTTGCGGGGATTGTCTCCGCTTTATTCGGGGTAATTATCGGCATCCCTGCCCTGCGGCTGCGGGGGGATTACCTGGCCATTATCACCCTGGGTTTTGGAGAGATTATTCGGGTAATTCTGCTGAATATTGACTCTTTGTTGGGCTTTGAGTTTACTTATGGGGCCTCGGGGCTGAAAAATATCCCCAAAAATACCACTTTTCTCAACGTGTTTGTGCTGGTGGCGCTAACCTGCGCTCTTGTCCACACAATGATGAAATCACGGCATGGGCGGGCTGTTCTTTCTATTCGTGAGAATGAAATTGCGGCGGAGGCCTGCGGCATTAAAACCACCTATTATAAGACGTTGGCGTTCTCGGTGTCCGCCTTTTTTGCGGGGATTGCCGGGGGACTTTACGCCGGGTACCTGGGGATTTTGAACCCCAACACCTTTGGGTTTATGAAGTCGATTGAGATTTTGGTTATGGTGGTGCTGGGCGGCATGGGTTCTATGCTGGGGTCGGTTATTTCGGCCACGGTGCTTACTGTTCTGCCGGAGGCTCTGCGGGGGTTCTCCGATTACCGGATGGTTACCTACTCCCTGCTTTTAATTATTGTTATGATCTTTAAGCCCACCGGCCTGATGGGCGCCTACGACTTCTCCTTAAGCCGCCTGCTGGAAAAAGGCATAAACGTCATGGGCGGCAAAAAGCCGGTTAAGAAAGGGGATGGGGCAAAATGAACTTCCCGAATCATAAAGGTAAAATGGTGCCGGTACCCAGCACCAGTATTATCCCTGAGCGGGATCTGGGCAAAATTCCGGTGCTGGAGGCCAGGCATTTAGGGGTGGACTTTGGCGGCCTTACCGCCGTGGACGAGTTTGACATTACGGTAGGACGTACTGAGATTGCGGGCCTGATCGGCCCTAACGGCGCAGGCAAAACTACTGTGTTCAACCTGCTTACCAAGGTGTACCAGCCTACCCGCGGTACCATCCTGCTGGACACCAGGGATACTGCCGGCATGAATACCGTCCAGGTAAGCCAGGCGGGGATTGCCAGAACCTTTCAAAATATCCGGCTGTTCAAAAGCCTTTCGGTGCTGGATAATGTGCTGATCGGCCTGCATAATACCATGAAATACCCCTTAGGCTCCGCTTTGCTGCGGCTTCCCTCCTACTGGAAGCAGGAGAAACAGGCCAGGGAAAAGGCTTTGGAGCTGCTTTCCATCTTCGAAATGCAGGACGTCGCGGATACCCCGGCTGGCAGCCTGCCTTACGGCGCCCAGCGCAGGCTGGAGATTGTACGGGCACTGGGCACCAGCCCCAAGCTGCTTTTGCTGGACGAGCCTGCCGCCGGCATGAACCCCTCCGAAACCTACGAGCTGATGGAAAATATCCTGAAAATCCGGGATACCTTCCAGATTGCTATTATGCTGATCGAGCATGACATGAATTTGGTAATGGGCATCTGTGAGGGGATTGCCGTGCTCAATTACGGCAGGATCATCGCCAAGGGCACTGCAGAGGAAGTTCGGGAAAATCCGGTGGTGGTTGAGGCCTACCTAGGCAAAAAGAAAGAGGGGTAAGGTATGCTGACTGTAGAGAACATCAATGTCTATTACGGCAATATCCATGCCATCAAGGATGTCTCCTTCCGGGTAAAAAAAGGGGAGATCGTCACCCTGATTGGGGCCAACGGGGCGGGGAAGTCTACCATCCTGAACACTGTTTCCGGCCTTTTAAGAAGCAGAACCGGCTCCATTACCTTTTTGGACGAAGCGGTGGACCATGTTGCCCCGCACCTGCTGGTAGCCAAAGGGTTGGCCCAGGTGCCGGAGGGCCGCCGGGTGTTTTTGCAGATGACGGTGGAGGAAAACCTGGAGATGGGCGCCTTTACCCGCCCCAAAAGCGAGGTGGACGCCGGATTGCAGGATGTCTATAGCCGGTTTGAACGGCTGAAGGAGCGGCGGAAGCAGGTGGCGGGTACCCTTTCCGGCGGAGAGCAGCAGATGCTTGCCATGGGCCGGGCGCTGATGAGCAAGCCCCAGCTGCTGATGCTGGATGAGCCTTCTATGGGGCTGGCGCCGCTGCTGGTGGAGCAGATTTTTGAGATTATCAGGGAGCTGCATCAGGCGGGAACTACTATTCTTTTGGTAGAGCAGAATGCGCAGATGGCGCTTTCGGTTGCCGACCGGGCATATGTGCTGGAAACCGGCAGGGTTGCGCTGGAGGGCAGCGCTCAGGAAATGCTGAACAACGATCAGGTGAAAAAGGCTTATTTGGGGGCATAATTTTTAGAAAAATGCCGGCTTTTTCTGGATTTTTACTGGAATCCCTCTCTTTTTTCCTGTATAATAGTGAAAAAAGGGAGGGATCTGTTTATGAAAATAATAGATGCGCATGCTCATGTGGTGCAGTGCATTGCGGGAACCTGCTCCCATGGGGAGCTGCGGGCCTGCGGCGGCGGACGGGCTGCTTACGCCACTGGCCAGAGCTTTCAGATGCTGCCGCCGGAGATTGGCGAGTATGACGCTACGCCTCAGGCGCTGCTGAAGGTGATGGATTCCCACGACGTCGAAAAGGCGGTATTATTGCAGGGGAATTTTTTCGGGTTCCAGAATTTATATACCTATGAGGCGGTAAAGGCTTATCCTGACCGTTTTGCGGGGGCGGCAACCTATGATCCTTTCAGCGCCCAGGCGGAGGGAGTGCGGACCCATTTGTTTGATGAGCTGGGGTTTAAGATCATCAAGATGGAAGTGAGCAGCGGCTCCGGACTGATGGCCAACCACCCGCCGGTGGAGCTGGACGGAGAAGTGATGCAGGACGTTTACAGCCATGCCGCCAAGCGGGGGCTTACTTTTATTATTGACATAGGCAAGCCCCGCAGTGTGAGCTGGCAGGTGGATGCTTTAAGCCGTGCGGTTGCCCGGTACCCGGAGATGAAGTTTGTAGTGTGCCATCTGCTTTCTCCTCAGCGGGAGGACGGGGAGCTGCTCCGGCAGTCTCTGCAAAAGCTGGCAATGCCTAATGTGTGGTTTGATCTGGCCGCGCTGTGCCTGAACAGCAAGCCGGAAACCTTCCCGTACCCTACTCCCCGGGAATATGTGCGGGCTGCTGCCGACATTGTGGGGGCGGAGCGGCTGCTTTGGGGCAGTGATATGCCCTCGGCCATGACACAGGACAGCTATCAGCACTTTATTGACTTTATTGCGCTGCATCCGGGGCTATCGGAACAGGAGAAGGAGCAGATCCTTTACAGCAATGCAAAGGCGCTGTTTTTTCCGGAAAACTGAGGCGGAACGCGGCGGATAAGCGGAAAAGAGGTTTGTATTTTATGGGCGTTTTTTCAATTGGCGTAATTGGCGGGGCGGATGGACCTACCGCGGTTTTTGTTTCCGGGCCGGTGGATGGCTGGCTTTGGCTTACGGCGGCGTTTATTGTGGTGGCCATTGCTGTTGTGACGACAGTGCTGCTTGTTCGCAAGGCGCGTAAAAAGGGGAAAAAATAGCCTTTTGATCTGCAAAAAAATCTCACCTTCCTATTCGGGGCTGGCCGACGGAGGGTGAGATTTTTGTTTTCTATAAGGTTTTTAGGGACAGGGGTGGGCTTTAAGGTTTTGTGCCTTCGAGTGGGGCCTTATTCCCTTGTGAGCCCTTCAGGAAAAAGGGAGGCTGTGCCTATAATATGCGCAGGTTTTCCACAATTTCACCCGCCGTTTGTGAAAAGCTCTGCCAGGGCTTTTGCTGCCTGCTTGGGAGAGCTGTTGTTGGAGATCATCTGCTGTGCACAACCGCGATAGAGGACGTCCCGGGCGGTGTAAAGGGCCTGCAGCTGCTCTTGGTTGTTTTGCTGCACCAAGGGGCGGTTTTTGTCCCCGGCAATGCGGCTGTAGCAAAGGGGAAAATCACACTGCAGATACACAATGACCGCTCTGTTTTGCCGGATGGCCTCCACGTTCCGCTGGAAGGTGAGGGCCCCCCCGCCGGAGGCTACCACCATACCGCTTTGGGCGGAAAGCTCCTTCATGGCCTGATGCTCCAGCTCCCGGAAGGCGGATTCACCCTCCTGGGCAAAAATTTCCGGAATCGTTTTCCCGCTAAGCTGCTGGATGTAAATATCGGCGTCTATAAAACGAAAACCCATGAGATCAGCCGCTAATTTGCCAACCGTGGACTTGCCGCAGCCCATGAACCCACATAGGATGATAGAAGAATTTCTCATTTTGTGCCTCCAAACTGCTGGTCTACCTGGGCGATCATATCGTCGATCAGCTGGAGAATATCCTGCTGGCGGTAAGAGGAATGATCCCAGATTTCATGGGCGGTAACGGCCTGCCATACCAGCATGGACATCCCGCCCGCGGTTTGGCAGCCGGATTCCTCCGCAAGCTCTAAAAGCCGGGTGCGGGTAGGGTTGTACACAGCGTCAAACACACAGCGGCAGCGCCTTAGCAGACGGGCAGAAACCGGGGAACTGCCCGCCTTGGGGTACATGCCTACCGGGGTGGCGTTGGCAAGCAGCTCATAGGGGACGTCGCCGGCCTCCAGCTCCTGGAAGCTTTGCACTTCTACCCGGGCATTAGGGCACTGGCGGAGGATGTCCTCCTTTACTGCGGCTGCACTGCCCTGTGGGCTGCGCACGGCGATGGTTACCGGCGCGCCTTTGCGGGCGGCCTCAATAGCGAACATACGGCCTGCGCCCCCTGCCCCCGCTATGCAAACAGGCTTGGTAAAGTCACAGCAAAAGGGCTCTATGCTCCGGAGAAAGCCGTCTACATCGGTGTTGTAGCCGGTCATATTGCCCTGTTCGTCACAGGATACGCAGTTTACCGCGCCATACCGCTGGGCGGCAGGGGTAATGTGGGAAAGGTAGGGCAGTATTGCCAGCTTATGGGGGATGGTGATATTGAAGCCGTCCAGCTTTTGCAGGCGGGGGATCATTTCGTCCAGAAGGGTGGGGTGAATTTCCAGAGTTTCGTAGGAAAAGGGCTTGTCCGCCAGCTCAAACAGCCGTTTGTGGATAGGCGGCGACATGGTGTGCCCTAAGGGATAGCCGATTACGGCAAAAGTACGGTTGCTCAACTGCTTCTCCTCTTTTCTAAAATAAAGCTTTGGCTTTTTCCAGGGTTTTATTGTTTTCCAGGTTGGCGGCTGAGGCTTCCTTTAAGGTCTTTTTTACCAGGCCGGTAAGCACCTTGCCGGGGCCAATTTCCAAAAAAGTGGTAATGCCGTTGCGGCTCATCTCCTGCAGCTCCGTGACGAACTGCACCGGTGAGGTTAAGTGCTTTGCCAGATAATCCGGGGTAATTTCTTCGGCAACCTTGCCGTTCAGGTTGGAATAAAAGGGGATTTCCGGCTTATGGAAGGTGACATTTTGTACGGCGGCTTTGAATTCTTCGGCAGCGCTTTCCATCATTTTGGAGTGGAAGGCGCAGTTTACCGCCAGCTTTACCGCCTTGGCCCCCTGCTCGCTTAAAAGAGCGGCGGCTTTTTCGGCAGAGGCCGATTCCCCGGCAATAACCGTTTGGGCAGGGGAATTGTAGTTTACCGGCACTACATAGCCCCCGGCGTTGGCGCAGGCGTCCCGGATCGCGACGTCACTGCTGCCTAAAATAGCGTACATAGCGCCGTTTGACTGCTCGGCGGCCTTTTGCATGGCGGCGGCACGAGCTTTGATAACCTGGAAGCCATCCTCCCGGGAAAGGACGCCGGCGCAGGTCATGGCAGCGTATTCCCCTAAAGAGTGGCCCCCTACACAGGTGGGAAGGCCGAACCGAGACTTTGCCACCTCAAACACAGCCAGGGACATGGTGTAGATTAAAGGCTGCGAGACGCAGGTCTGGGCGATTTGCGCGGCATCTCCCTCAAAGGAGAGGCGGGCGACGTCAAACCCAAAGGCCTGTGCAGCCTGGTCGTAAAGTTCCCGAACAGCGGGGAAGCTCTGATAAAATTCCTGCCCCATACCGGGATACTGGGAACCCTGGCCACTGAACAGGTAAGCGGTGTTAGAAAGCCGATTCATAAAAACGCTCCTTTTTACTGCCGCCCCCTATATACAGGCAAGGGGCCGACAAAAAATTTTGAGTAAAATAAAGTAAAGCTATTTCAAAATCCAAAGAACAACCAATATTCCCTGCAACATTCAATCGCTTCCCAAGGAAGCGTACCATCACTCTTCACTATTCACTCTTACTTTTTACTTATAAAAACTATTGTAACATAAATTTTTTTGCAAGACAATGGTTATTGAGGGCAAAATACCATTGACAAAGCCGGAAATAACCCATACAATGGTAATGTTGAATTTAACAGCTGTTACATTTTTGATGGAAGCTCCTTCCAACAAAAACCCTGCTGTAAACCTGTGCCGGCGGACTTTGCGCCAATCTTTTGATAAGCCGGCAGGGGAAATTATCAAGGATGGAGGAAGGTATTCTTATGAAAGGTATTGAGATTGTATCCACCGGAAGTTATATTCCCGGGGAGCCTATACCCAACGACCGGTTTACCGAGATTGTGGAAACATCGGACGAGTGGATTGTTACACGGACAGGGATTAAAGCCCGGCACTTTTCCAACGGGGAGCCTACCTGGTACATGGGGGCGGAGGCCGCTAAAAATGCTTTGGAAATGGCGGGCATTTCCGCGAAGGAGATTGACTTTGTGCTGGTAACCTGCTGCACCCCCGACTACTATACCCCCACCGTGGCATGTATGGTTCAGCGGGAGATTGGGGCGGTAAACGCCGGGTGTATGGATATCAACTGCGCCTGCTCCGGCTTTGTGTATGGGCTGGATATGGCACGGCGGTACTTAAATTTTGACGACGTCAAAACGGTGCTGCTGGTATCGGTGGAGCGGCTTTCCCAGATGATCGACTTTACCGACCGTTCCAGCTGCGTTTTGCTGGGGGACGGGGCTGCGGCCTGTGTTCTTCGTGCAAAAGAGGGAGGCCGGTTTGCCTCAGTGCTGGCGGCGGACGGCGCTGCGGGTGGGGTGCTGAATGCCAGGCACACCCGTCGGGAAAGCCCCTTTTTGGACGAAAGCAAGCGGGGCGAGTATTTCGACTTCCCGGAAGTGCGGTGGGACGCTTTGTACATGGACGGCAAAGAAGTGTACAAGTTTGCTACCCGGGTGTTCCCGGAATCTATTAAAGAAGCCTGTAGCAGGCTGGGAATTACCCCTAACCATTTGAGCCATCTGGTGCCCCATCAGGCAAACTACCGCATTGTTGCCACCGCCTTGAAAACCATGGGGATTGACGACCACTCCAAGGTGTTTTTGAACCTGGATAAGTACGGCAATACCGGCAGTGCATCTATCCCCATTGCGCTGGACGAAATGAACCGGCAGGGCCTGTTAAAGCGCGGGGAGCTGGTGGGCGTTTGCGGCTTTGGCGGCGGGCTTACTTATGCGTCCGCTGTATTTGAGTGGTGAGCCCGCTTCTGCCCTCCAGAGAAGGTGCGGAACGGATTCTTTCTCAAAAGAAATGAACCATAAAATGTTTAGACGCAGACATACATCGACGTCGAGAGAAAAGCGGGCAATGCGCCGGATGCTGAGAATGCGCGACGTCCATAAAAACAACATGAAAAAGGCAGGGAATTACTGTGAGTAGAGTAGCGTTAGTGACCGGGGCCTCCCAGGGGATTGGGGCGGCGATTGTTAAGAGGCTTGCCAAGGAGGGCTTTGATGTGGCCATCAACTGCCTGAATGAGCAGATTGCCGGAACCGACGGCGCGGCCGTAGCGGCAGAATGCCAGGCATTTGGAGTAAAAGCACAGTGCTTTGTGGCGGATGTCTCCGACTTTGAGCAGTGCAAGGAGATGATCGGGGCGGTAGTGGAGCAGATGGGCTCACTGGACGCTTTGGTGAACAATGCGGGCATTACCAAGGACGGCTTGCTTGCCCGGATGAGCGAACAGCAGTATGACGCCGTGATAAACGTGAATTTGAAAAGCGTATTTAATATGATCCGCCATGCTACCCCGGTGATGATGAAGCAAAGAAGCGGCAGAATCGTCAATGTAAGCTCGGTGGTAGGGCTGCACGGCAATGCGGGGCAGGCAAACTACTCCGCCTCTAAGGCCGGAATTGTGGGGCTTACCAAGTCCGCCGCAAAGGAGCTGGGCGGGCGTAATATTACGGTGAACGCCGTGGCCCCTGGCTTTATCCGCACCCCTATGACTGACAGCCTGCCGGAAAAGGCAAAGGAGGCGATGCTCTCCGCCATTTCCATGAAGCGGCTGGGGGAGCCGGAGGAGGTTGCCTCGGTTGTGGCGTTTTTACTCTCGGACGCTGCTTCCTACGTAAGCGGGCAGGTAATTGAAATTGACGGCTGCATGATGATTTAAGCCGGAAGGGAGAGAAATGAGATGAGTACAAATAGACGTGTGGTGATCACCGGGCTGGGGGCCATTACCCCGGTAGGCGGCAGTATGGAGGAAAGCTGGGCCTCCATAAAGGCGGGAAAGCATGGAATTGCGCCCATTTCGTCCTTTGACCCAACTGCCTTGGGCGTACCCCTTGCGGCAGAGGTGAAAAACTTTGACCCAGCGGCCTATGGCATCCCCAAAAAGGAGGCCCGGCGGATGGACAGGTTTTGCCAGCTGGCGGTAGGAGCCTCTAAAATGGCAATGGAAAATTGCGGCACCCGCTTTGAGGATTTAGACCCCTTCCGGGTTGGGGTAATTGTGGGCAGCGGCATCGGCGGCTTTCAGACAATCGGGGAGGAACACACCAAATATATGGAAAAAGGCCCCTCTCGGGTATCGGTATTCTTTATCCCCATGATTATCTCCAACATGGCGGCGGGGATGATTTCCATGGAATTTCAGTTCAAGGGGGCTAATTTTTCTACAGTGACGGCCTGCTCTTCCGGTGCTCATGCGATTGGGGAGGCTTTCCGCTCCATTAAGCATGGCTATCTGGACGCAGCGGTAACCGGCGGTGCAGAGGCCTCGGTTGCGGAATTTGCTATGGCAGGTTTCCAGAATATGGGGGCCCTTACCCAAAGCAGTGACCCGGACAGGGCTTCCATTCCCTTTGATAAGGAACGCAGCGGCTTTGTGCTGGGAGAAGGCGCTTCTATTCTGGTGCTGGAGGAATACGAGCATGCCAGGGCCAGAGGGGCGCATATCTATGCAGAGCTGGCAGGCTATGGCGCTACCGGGGATGCTTATCATATCACCAGCCCGGACCCGGAGGGCTTAGGGGCCGCAAAGGCTATGGAATTTGCCATGGAGGAAGCGGGCGTTACCCCGGAGCAGGTGGATTATATCAACGCTCACGGCACCAGCACCGGCCTAAACGACGAGTTTGAAACCAAAGCCATCAAGCTGGCGTTGGGAGAGCAGGCTTACAAAACGCCGGTCAGCTCCACCAAGTCCATGACAGGGCATTTGCTGGGTGCGGCAGGGGCGGTGGAGGCATCCTTTACCGCTTTGGCCCTGGAGGAGGGGCTTATCCCCCCCACCATCGGATTAAAGGAGCCGGATGAGCTTTGCGACCTGGATTATGTTCCCGGAGAGGCGAGAAAGCGGGAAATCCGCTGCGCTCTTTCCAATTCTCTGGGCTTTGGGGGGCACAACGCCTGCCTTTGCCTGAAAAAATATGAAGGATAGCAGGAGGATACTGCAAATGAGCCAGTTGGAATTGACTCTGGAAGCTCTGGATCACCTGATGGAATCCATACAAAAGCACCAGATTGGAAAGCTTGCCCTGAAAACCGAGGATTTTGAGCTGGAAATCAGGGGTGGGACGAAAGAGGTTACGGTAGTTCCCGCGGCAGTACAGGGAGTGCCCGGTATGGGGCAGCTGCCTGCCGCTTACGCTCCTGTCCCGGAGGCAGCCCCGGCGGAAGCAGCTTTTAAGACGGAACAGCCGGCTGAGGTTGAGGGCACTGTGGTAAAGTCTCCTATTGTGGGAACCTTTTATGCTGCCGCCGCCCCTGATAAGCCCGCTTTTGCTCCAGTGGGCAAGCAGGTAAAGGCCGGGGACGTGCTGTTTATTATCGAATCCATGAAGCTGATGAACGAGGTGCAGAGCGAGCTGGACGGACAGGTGGCGGAAGTTTATGTGGAAAACGGGCAGCCTGTAGAATACGGCCAGCCTATTCTGCGATTGAAATAGCCGCCCCCGAGTTTCCTATTATTCTTTAACCAAGCGTGGGAGGTTTGGTCATGTGCCGCAGGCACAACCGGGCTGCCCAAAGCAGAAAGCGGCAACTCCATGGGCAGAACAGACCAAAGCAGCTGCCGCCAAAGGAAAACCGAACCCTACCTGCCGTTATAGAGGAGTGAAAAACACTATGGAATTGAATTTAGAGCAGATCAAAGAAATTATCCCCCACAGAGACCCCTTTTTGCTGATAGACAAGGTAATAGAGCTGGAGCCCGGCGTAAGGGCAGTTGCCGAAAAGCACCTGACCGGGGAGGAATACTGGTTTAAGGGGCACTTTCCTCAGGAGCCGGTGCAGCCGGGGGTACTGATGATTGAAATGCTGGCCCAAACCGGCGCGGTATGCGCTTTAAGCCTGCCGGAAAATAAGGGCAAAATCGCCTACTTCGGCGGTATTGACAAGGCCAAGTTCCGCAGCAAGGTGGTGCCGGGAGATACCCTGCGCCTGGAGGTGGAGATTATCCGCAGCAGAGGCTCGGTAGGGGTAGGCAAGGCGGTTGCCACCGTAGGCGGCAAAAAGGTTGTTACTGCGGAATTAACCTTTGCTTTGGGGGAGGCCCCCAAGGAGTAATTGCTTAGGGACAAAGCCGAAAACCAAAATACCGGTTGCGTCCCCAAAACCACAGCAACAGTTTGAGAGGAGGATACCCGGTTGTTCAGCAAAATTCTCATTGCCAATCGGGGCGAAATTGCGGTTCGGATTATCAGAGCCTGCCGGGAGATGGGCATCCGGACAGTTGCCGTCTGTTCCGAGGCGGACCGCTCCGCTTTACATGCCAAAATCGCGGACGAAACGGTCTGCATAGGCCCCGCCCCTTCCAAAGACAGCTATTTGAATATGCGGGCGATTTTATCCGCCTGCGAGATTACCGGCGCTCAGGCGATCCACCCAGGCTTCGGTTTCCTTTCGGAAAACGCCTCCTTTGCCCGGATGTGCCAGCGGTGCGGGGTGGAGTTTATCGGCCCTGCGCCCGAGGCCATTGAGCTGCTGGGGGATAAAGCCCGGGCCAAGCAAACCATGCGGGACGCAGGTGTGCCGGTGATTCCCGGTTCCAACGGGGTGGTTTCCTCCTTGGCAAAAGCTAAGGCGGAGGCCGCTAAAATTGGCTACCCGCTGATGATTAAAGCCAGCGCAGGAGGCGGGGGCAGGGGGATTCGTCTGGTAGAGGAGGAAGCCGGGCTGGAGGCCGCCTTTACCGCAGCCCGGCAGGAGGCCCTTTCCTTTTTTGGGTATGACGGAGTGTATATGGAGCGCTTTGTGCAGAACCCCCGCCATGTAGAGATCCAGATTTTGGCGGATAAGCAGGGGAACGTGGTGCATTTAGGGGAGCGGGACTGCTCTATTCAGCGCCGCAACCAGAAGCTTTTGGAGGAATCCCCCTCCCCCGCTGCGCAAATGGATGAGGCGCTTCGTCAAAAGATGGGAGAAGCTGCCGTAACCGCGGCAAAAGCGGCGGGGTATTCCAACGCGGGCACCATTGAGTTCCTGCTGGATGAAAAGGGCGAGTTTTATTTTATGGAGATGAACACCCGCATCCAGGTAGAGCACCCGGTTACCGAGATGGTTACGGGGATCGATCTGATCCGCCAGCAGATCTTAATTGCCAGCGGGGAAGCGCTGCCCTTTGAACAGAAGGACATCCGCCTTGCCGGCCACGCCATGGAGTGCCGTATCAATGCGGAAAACCCGGCCAGGGGGTTTCGGCCCTCTCCGGGGGAGATTACCTCCCTGTACCTGCCCGGCGGCCCCGGTGTACGGATTGACAGCGCCGTGTACGCCGGATATACCATTCCCCCTTATTATGACTCTATGATCGCCAAGCTGATTGTACACGCCCCCAGCCGGGAGGAAGCTATTAAAAAGATGCAGTGGGCACTGGCGGAGTTTTTGGTGGGAGGGGTGGAAACCAACATTGATTTCCAGCTGAATTTGCTGCGGGATGAGGGATTCCAGTCCGGGCAGTTCCACAATGGATATCTCACGGAGGAGAAGATAAAGGAGCTTGCCGCGTTCTAAAGCCTTTTTGGGGGACGTGAGTGCCGGTTTGCCGCTTTAGATGCTTTGGTTTTTTATTGCGGAAAGACATAGAAGGGGGCGCAGGTATGGATGACACGATTACGGTCCGGCTTTTTACTGCTTCACAGCTTACCCCAACCCTACTGGAGCAGTTTTGCCATGAACAGAGGATACGCAGCAAATGGGTGAAAAGCGGAGAAGGATACACGCTTGTAAAGGCTGATGAATTGCGCCAATGGGACCGGGAAAAGCGGCGCTGGATACCGGAATATCTGCGCCGGCAGTTGGATAGCAGAGGTTTTGTAGCGGGGGCGTTTTCAAACGGCAGGCTGGTGGGCTTTGCCAGCCTGGACGGTGATTTGCAGGGCGAGACCGAAAAATATGCCAACCTGACCATGCTTTTTGTGGATGACCGGTGGAAACGCAGGGGGATTGGAAGCAGGCTGTTCCGTCAAATGTGCCTTTGCGGGCAAAAGCTGCAGGCGGATAAGATTTTTATTTCGGCAGTTCCCTCCGAAGATACGGTGGCGTTTTATTTCCGGATGGGCTGCATAGATGCGGCATATGTTCCGGAAAGCTTTGCTGATACGGAACAGGACCGGTATTTGGAATATAATTTATCCCTCTCCCAAGACGCAGAGGAAAACCGGAAGCCGTAAAAGGGCAGCTGCGTCCTAAAAAAGGCTTTGCAAAAGGACAGTTGTGCGCAGTGGGAGGAAAAATGCTGTTTTTTTCCAAAAAGGGCTTGCGTAAATACAAAGAATAAGCTACAGTATTATACAGTATCAGAGAAGTAAAAGAAAAACAGAGCAGAAGGAGGAGGTTCCCGGTTGCTGGAGGATTTGTTTGACAAGGTGAAGTTCCGGATGGGCAGCGACAAAAAAGAACAGCGGCCCGCCACAATGGAGGTTCCCTCCGACCTGCTGTTTAAGTGCCCCCGGTGCCAGCAGGTGGTTTTTATGGACCAGTTTGAGCAAAATTGCAAGGTTTGCGCCGCCTGTGGATACCATTCCCGAATTTCTGCAAAAGAAAGATTAGAAATAACTGTTGACAACCAGTCCTTTCACGAATATGATAGTGGCATGAGGAGCAAAAATCCCATCGGGTTTGAGGGCTATGAGGAGAAGCTGCAGGAAATGCGGAGCCTTACCGGCCTGGATGACGCCGTGATCACCGGAGAGTGCCGGATTATGGGAGAACAGTGCGTCATAGGCGTAATGGATTCCCGGTTTATGATGGCCTCTATGGGCTCAGTAGTGGGAGAAAAAATTGCCCGTGCCTTTGAACGGGCCGCCGACAAAAACCTGCCGGTGGTGCTGTTTACCGCCTCCGGCGGGGCAAGAATGCAGGAGGGTATCATCGGCCTGATGCAGATGGCCAAAACCTCCGGCGCTGTGGCCCGCCATGGGGAGAAAGGGCTTTTGTATATCACCGTGCTTACCGACCCAACCACCGGCGGCGTAACCGCCAGCTTTGCCTCGTTGGGGGATATTATTTTGGCGGAGCCTAAGGTTTTGGTGGGGTTTGCCGGCCGGCGGGTGATTGAAAATACCATCCAGCAGCGGTTGCCGGATGACTTCCAATCCGCGGAGTTTTTGTTGGAGCACGGCTTTGTGGACAAAATCGTTACCCGGGAGGAAATGCGCAAAACTTTGGCTGACCTGCTGAAAATCCACTATAAAGGGGGCGGCTGTTGTGAATGAGCTTACTGCCTGGGAGCGGATGGGCTTAATCCGCCAGAAAACCCGGCCCACCGTGCGGGAATACATCCCCATGATTTTTGACTCCTTTATTGAGTTCCACGGAGACCGCCATTTTGGGGACGATCCTGCTATTGTAGGCGGCGTAGGCTGGTTTGACGGCACGCCGGTTACGGTAATCGGCCAGGTAAAAGGGCGGAACCTGGAGGAAAATAAAACCACCAACTTTTCCATGCCCCATCCGGAAGGATATCGGAAGGCGCTTCGTCTGATGAAACAGGCGGAAAAATTCCATCGCCCGGTCATCTGCTTTATCGATACCCCCGGCGCTTATTGCGGCATCGGGGCGGAGGAGCGTGGCCAGGGGGAGGCCATTGCCCAGAACCTAGCCCAGCTGATGCGGCTGAAAACCACCGTGATTTCTATTGTGTTGGGGGAGGGAGGTTCCGGCGGCGCTTTGGCCTTAGGCGTTTGCGACGAGCTTGCCATGCTGGAAAACGCTACGTACTCTATTATCTCCCCCAGGGGGTTTGCCAGCATTTTATGGAAGGATGCCTCCCGGGAGAGGGAAGCCGCCAACCGGATGCGGATGACTGCCGAGGACCTGGTGGAGCTTGGCGTAGCGGAACGGATTATCCGGGAGGCCCCCGGCGGCGCTCACCGCAACCCGGTGCTGACAGCGGAGTATATCTCCGGTTATATCCGCAGCGCCTTGGGCAGAACCAGAGGGCTTTCTATGGAGGAGCTTTTGGAGAAGCGGTACGGTAAGTTCCGTAAGCTGGGGCAGTTTACCCTGCCGGAGTAGCCCCTACACGCAAGTTTTAAGGCAGGTATGAATATGGATATAACGCAGTATCGTCCTAAAAATAAAGGGGGACGAAGCTGCGGGCAATATCACCGGTTCCTCACCCCAAACGGGCGGGCGGCCGGGAACTCTTCAATTTGTCAATTTATTATTTTGAGGGAGGACTCTATATGTCTAACAACAGTGTATTCGACAAGGTAAAGGAACTTCTTTGCGATCAGCTGGACGTGGAGGAGGACGCAGTCACCATGGAGGCCAGCATCATCGACGACCTGGGAGCAGATTCTCTGGATGTGGTTGACCTGGTTATGAGCCTGGAGGATGAATTTGACGCCGAAATCCCCGACGAGGACGTAGAGGGGATGAAGACCGTTGGGGATATTGTAAAGTTTATCGAAAGCAAGATGTAATTTAGCATTGCATTTGTCTTTTGGGTTTACAGAGCGCTCTGCTGTCTGCATCCGGATAGCAGGGCGTTTTTGTCCTGTTTTTCAGCCTTTTTAGCGGGACATGACTGCCGCTTTGTTGTTTCGGGCTTGTAGGCAAAGCCTTATAATGTGGGGAAGAATAAGGAGGAGAACCGGTATATGTTCTGTATTGAAGCTTACATTGCCGCTTTACAGGGCCTTTTGCAGAAGACCTTTGGAGAGCGGCTGGTTTATCTGGGCCTGCAGGGAAGCTATCTCCGGGGGGAAGCCGGGGAGAACAGCGATATCGATATAATGGCGGTGATTGACAGACTTACTCCACAGGATTTAGAGCAATATAAGGCCGCCCTGCTGGAGGCGGGAGATTACGAGAGATCCTGCGGGTTCCTCTGCGGAAAAGAGGAGCTTGCCCACTGGAATCCGCTGGAGATCTGCCATCTTTTGCACACCACAAAGGATTTGTACGGCAGCCTGCGGGAGCTGGTGCCCTCCTGTACAGCGGAGGATGAGCGGAATTTTATAAAGCTCAGTGTTGGCAACCTGTATCACGAGCTGTGCCACCGGTATGTCCATGCCGGGCGGGAAAAGAGTGTGAAAAAGCTGCCAGGAAGCTGCAAAGGGACATTTTTTATCCTGCAAAACCTGCATTATATTGAAAGCGGGGAGTTCTGCGGAACAAAAGCAGAGCTGTTGGAGCGGCTTCATGGGCAGGATAAGGCGGTGTTGGAGCTGCTGCTCCGTCTGCAAAAGCCCGGCGAGTATGATTTTGACAGTGCTTTTGCTTTGCTGCTGGGCTGGTGCCAAAATGTTTTGGCAAGACTGCCCGCTTAGCAGGGGGACGAAAGCGCCAACCGGATGCAGCAGGCTTTGGGGGAAGCGCAAAACAGCAAAGCGGCAGTGACGTCCCCCCCAAGGATGGAATTTGACAGGGTTTTTGGCAAAAAACAGGGCAAAACCGGCCCAAAAACAGGGGAAAAGAGGGAAAAAGGATGGCAAAAACGGTGCTGATAACCGGCGGTTCCCGGGGGATTGGGAAAGCCACCGCGATTTTATGCGCCCGCCAGGGCTGGAATACCGCCTTTACCTACCGCACCGGCAGGGAGGAAGCCCTGGAGCTGGAGCGACTGCTGAGGGAAAATGGGCTTTCGGCTTTGGCAATCCCCATGGATGTGTGCAGCCGGGAACAGGTGTTTGCCGCCGTAGAACAGGCGGTAAAGCACTTTGGCGGCCTGGACGGCCTGGTGAATAACGCCGGGATTGCCGCCCAGAAGCTGTTTACCGACCTGACAGAACAGGATTGGAGCCAGATGCTGGAGGTAAACCTCACCGGCGCCTTCCGCTGCTGTCAGGCGGCAATTCCGTGGATGCTGCGCCGGGGGGGAGGAAGTATCGTCAACCTGTCGTCTATTTGGGGGCAGGCGGGGGCCTCCTGCGAGGTGCATTACTCAGCCTCCAAGGCGGCGGTAATCGGGCTGACCAAGGCGCTGGCCAAGGAGCTGGGGCCTTCTAAAATCCGGGTGAACTGCGTGGCCCCAGGGGTGATCGACACCCCTATGAACCGTCATCTGGCCCCCGAAATACTGGACGGGCTGCGGCAAGAAACCCCTCTGGAGCGGATCGGCACCCCGGAGCAGGTAGCAGAGAGCATCTTTTTCCTGCTTTCGGGCAGGGCGGAGTTTATCACCGGGCAGGTGCTTGGGGTAAACGGCGGGTTTGTTGTGTAGGCTTTGGGACGGAACTGCGGCAGTTACGTCCGGCAACATAAAGCGGGGGCTGCCATAAAAGCGGGCAAAAGGAGGAGGGCGGCATTTTGAGCCAGCCAGTAGATTTTTCTCAAATAACCGCCTGCGGAGAGCGCTGCACAGGCTGTGCAAAATATGTGTAGGTGCTTCCCCTGCAAAAAGCTATGCTCCATAATGCCCAGGAACCCCAATATTACGAAGCATTTAACGGCCCTTGCAAAGCAGTATAGAGAGCAGGACTTAATAGCCGGAGAAGGCGGACTGTAGTTTTTATGGAGGACTTGCGCCATGGAATATGTCATAAAAGAAGAAAGGCTTACCGCAGAGGAGTATATTGATTTTTTGAAAAGGACCGATTTGGGCTCCCAATACCCTAAAGAGCGTTTTGAGCAGCGTATTCAGACGTTAGTGAGCCGGGCGGCAATCAGCCTGACAGCCAGGAACCGGGAGGGGAGTTTGGCAGGCGTCTGCTTTGCGATCACCGACTTTGCCTATTGGCTGTTCCTTACCGACCTGGGGGTAGTGCGGGAATGTACCGGCCAGGGGATTGGGCGGGCGCTGGTGAAAAAGGCGCTGGAGATTGCGGGCGGGGAGGAGAATATCATTATGTATACCTGCGCCAATGAGAAAGCGGTCCCTTTTTATGAGAAAATCGGGATGAAAAAGGCCGGCGAGGACATGATGATGTACAACCATGCCCGGTGGACAGATTTTACCGTAGAATAAAAGGAGGACAGCAGATATGGAAGAAGAAAAAAGCTCCGGATGGGACGCGATTGACAAGGAGTGTGAAAGAGTTTATCCCGGGCAAACAAATCCAAAACACTATGCCACGCTGATTAAATGGCGGCTGGGAGGAAAAGACCCGTTGGATGGC
Organism: uncultured Oscillospiraceae bacterium; assembly: GCA_949741215.1. Taxonomy (GTDB): domain Bacteria; phylum Bacillota; class Clostridia; order Oscillospirales; family Ruminococcaceae; genus CATJLA01. The sequence goes on along the minus strand of CATJLA010000098.1, from coordinate 10,992 downwards.
ATCAGCGTTTATGACGGAGGCGATTATTGGCACTTTGTAACCTACGGGCTGACCGAGCTGTATGAGAAGGAAACAGAGGATCCGGAGTTCAGCGGCTATGGGATGGAATTTACCCTGAAGCTGAAAAAAGACGCCTATGAGGATGAGGAACGGGAGATTATGGGGATTTGCGGAATTTTACAGCAGATTGCCCGAATTACCTTTACCAACGGCGAGCTGTTTTTGCCCTGGGAGTACCTGTATACCGGGCAGACAAAGGGGATGGATTCTCAGGAGAAATCCAACATTACAGGGTTTATTACGATACCGGATACGTCGCTGCAGCCTATGAATACCGAGAACGGCAAGGTGGAGTTTGTGGAGTTCATCGGGGTGACCCAAGCGGAGATTGCGGCGGTGCATCAAAAGGAAATCGGGGTAAAGGAGCTGTACCAAAAACTGGGCAGCGATGTAACCAGCTACAGCAGAAAGTCTGTTTTATAAGGGGCGGCTCAGAAAACAGTTGCAAATATCATCGGGGTTTGATATGATAAAAGAATCATCACCGCCGCGGCTGGCCTTGAAAAAAGGCCCGGGGCGGAAAAGGGCAGGACGTCCCCCCAAAAAAGCCTGAAAAACAGGGGGCAGAAAGAAAGGCGGAATAGCAAATGGCACAGAAAAAAATGGTGGAGGCCATTACCTCAATGAATGAGGACTTTACCAAATGGTATACCGATATTGTGAAAAAGGCGGAGCTGGTGGATTATTCCTCCGTGAAGGGCTGCATGGTGCTGCGGCCTTACGGCTATGCTATCTGGGAGAATATCCAGCGGATTTTGGATAATCAATTTAAGGAAACCGGGCACGAGAATGTAGCTATGCCTATGTTTATTCCCGAAAGCCTGCTGCAGAAGGAAAAGGACCATGTGGAGGGCTTTGCCCCTGAGGTAGCCTGGGTGACCTACGGCGGCAGCGAGAAGCTCCAGGAGCGGCTGTGCGTGCGGCCTACCTCTGAGACGCTGTTCTGCGAGCATTATGCCCATGTGATCAACTCCTACCGGGACCTGCCTAAGCTGTATAACCAATGGTGCTCGGTTGTGCGGTGGGAAAAGAATACCCGGCCGTTTTTGCGCAACACCGAGTTTTGGTGGCAGGAGGGCCACACTATGCACGAAACCGCCCAGGAGGCCGTTGAGGAAACCGAGCGGATGCTGAACATCTATGCCGATTTTTGCGAAAAGCAGCTGGCAATCCCGGTAATCAAGGGCAAAAAGACCGATAAGGAGAAATTTGCCGGGGCGGAGGCCACCTATTCCATTGAGGCCATGATGCACGATGGAAAAGCCCTTCAAAGCGCTACCAGCCACTACTTTGGGGACGGATTTGCCCGGGCGTTCGACATTACCTTTACCGGGCGTGATAATAAATTGGCGTATCCCCATCAGACGTCGTGGGGAATTTCAACCCGTATCATCGGGGCGATTATTATGACACACGGGGACGACAACGGTTTGGTGCTGCCGCCCGCCATTGCTCCGGTGCAGGTGGTAATTATCCCCATTGCACAGCATAAGGAAGGTGTTTTGGAAAAGGCTGCAGAGCTGCGGGACCAGCTGAAAAAGGCGGGCTTCCGGGTAAAGCTGGACGACAGCGATAACACCCCCGGCTGGAAGTTTGCCGAGTATGAGATGAAGGGCGTGCCTTTGCGCCTGGAGATTGGCCCTAAGGATATTGAGAATGGCCAGTGCGTGCTGGTACGCCGGGATAACCGGGAGAAGGCGTTTGTTTCCCTTGACCAGCTGGAAAGCGAGCTGCCGAAGCAGCTGCAGGCGGTGCATAACGGGCTGTACCAGCGGGCTTTGAACAACCGCACGGAAAAGACCTATACTGCCCAGACCTTTGAGGAGCTGAAGCAGATTGCCGATGAGAAAAACGGCTTTATTGAAGCCATGTGGTGTGGTGACGTAGCCTGTGAGGAGAAGCTGAAGGAGGAGGCCGGGGTAACCTCCCGGAATATGCCGTTTGAGCAGCGTGAGATTTCTGATAAGTGCGTTTGCTGTGGAAAGCCGGCTAAAAAGATGGTAATTTGGGGCAAGGCATATTGATCTTTTGCAATCAAAGGAACAATTGTTTCACGTGAAACAATTTAATATTAAGTAATAGTGAAAAGTGAATAGTGAATAGTGAAGGAACGCACCCTGCGGGAGCGATTATAATATTGCAGTGAGGCGGGGTGCCTGTTCTATATTAAAATAAAATTATATAGATTGTTTATCTATTCATTTTTCTGTTTTCACAGAAAAGTAGAGCTATTTCAAAACACTATGACGAAAAAAATCCACAACAACATTTCAATCGTTCCTGCAAGGAACGTACCTCCACTATTTACTATTCACTCTTACTTTTTACTTAAACTCTGTGTTATTGCAAAGGGATAACAGGCTGCTGTCACGTCCTGAAAAAAGATGCTTTGCAGAAAATGATGCGATAAGGTCCCCTCCTTTACCGGAGCGTGGTGGAGGGGACCTGTTTTGACGCTTTTGCCAAGGAAAGGAACGATAGAAAATGGATGTCAAACGGTTTTTTCACAACTGCTTGGAGGTGCGGGAAACCCCTGAGGGACTGTTGCCAATTCGGTTTACGCCTGGTCAGATGCAGTATTATCAGCAGTTGAATGAGATGAGCGGCATCCGCGCAAAATGCACCGCAGGCGTTGCCCTTTCCTTTGTGACGTCACAGCGGCGGCTGGCTTTTCACTTTAAGGCGGCGCAGTTCTGCAGGAATTGGATTACCTTTGACCTGTGGGAGAACGGACAGTTTACTCAGTCGGTCCGCTTTGACGGGGCGGTGGCCCGGGGTGAGGTGGCCTTTGTGCGGGAAACCAAAGGGGAGAAAACTATTACCATCTATCTGCCCTATAGCTGTGAGGTGCGGCTTTCCGGCTTTGATTTTGGCGATGCCCGCCCGGTAGAGGATGCCCGCCCGGTGCTTTGGACGATTGGGGATTCTATTACCCAGGGAATGGAATCGGAATACCCTTCCTTTACGTATGCTGTCAGCCTGGCCCGGCAGATGGGGTATCGTCTGCTGAACCAGGGGGTAGGGGGCCGGGGCTTTGCCGACAGCTGCCTGGATGCAGACCCCGGGGTGGAGCCTGCGGTGATCACAGTGGGGTATGGCACCAATGATATAGAAGCGGCTGCCCAGGACTGGGAGGGCTTTGCCGCACGGATGAACCGGCTGCTGGTAAATTTGCGGCAACGGTGGACGGAAGCGCCTGTTTACTGCCTGAGCCCCTTTTGGCGGAGCGACCTGGAAACCCAGCAGCGCCAGGCGGTTTTTGAGAAAATTGGGGAGGAGATACAGCGTCAGGCGGAAAAAACAGGCTGCCGGTTTGTGGAGGGCATGGACCTGATTGCCCATCAGCCGGAGTTTTTTGGGGACAGATACCTGCACCCCAATGCCTTGGGGTTTACCCAGTGCGCGCTGGGGCTTGCCGGACAGATGACGTCCCCAAAATAAAAAATGAGAGGTTAAAGCTGTGATGAAAGAATATAAAATTGTTACGGCAAAGCTGGATTGGAATTTTGCGGAAGCAGAAAGGGTAATGAACGAGCAGGCGGAGAACGGCTGGGAGGTTGTAAGCGTTTGTTATGAAACGGATGTGAAAAACTGTGCGATTATTACCCTTACGAGGGAACGTAAATTTAGGTAAGAAGGAAAGAACGCCCCTTGAGGGTGTGATTGGAATATTGCCAGGGGAATTTTTGTTTCTTGGTGTTTGAAATAGCTTTACTTTTACCGCAGAACAAAAAAGAAGCAGCCGTTAAAGTTTTGCCCACTTACGGTTGCTTCTTTAAGCAAATAAAGGGCTGACCATTTGCCGGCAGCGCCCTTTTATATATGATACAGTTAAGGTAAGCAGAGACGTCAACGAAAAAAAGCTTAAGGAGAGAAAGGAGTATTTTATGGCAGGAAGACTGAATAAGCTGTTTGGCGCCCAGGATATGACGGTGGGCAGCCCTATGAGAAATCTCATCCAGTTTTCTATTCCGCTGCTGATTGGCAACCTGGCCCAGCAGCTGTACAACACGGTGGATTCTATTGTGGTAGGCCATTATGTTGGAGACTCCGCTTTGGCTGCGGTGGGGACCAGTATGCCCATTATGAACCTGCTGCTGGTGCTGTTTGTGGGTATTTCCACCGGCGCGGGAATTATGGTATCCCAGTATTTTGGAGCGAAGGACAGGGAGGCGCTTTCCAAAACGATTGGAACTTCTTTGACACTGACGCTGGTGGCCGGGCTGATGATTACCATTGTAGGCCCTTTGGTGACAAGACCGCTGATGGGTTTGCTGAATACCCCTCCGGATGTTTTTGATATGGCTTGTGATTACCTGATTATTGTGTTTTTGGGCATGGTGGGCTGCGCTTATTATAATATAGTGTCCGGCCTGTTGAGAGGACTGGGGGATTCGATCAGCCCGCTGCTGTTTTTGCTGCTGGCCTGTGGGCTGAATATTGTGCTGGATCTTTTGTTTGTAGCGGCCTTTAGATGGGGCGTTGCGGGGGTAGCCTGGGCTACTATTCTGGCTCAGGGTATTTCGGCGGTATTCTGCCTGATCCGGCTGGCACGTATGGGCCATGTGTTTGATTTGAACCGGAGGATGCTTCGTCCTGACAAAAAACTTTCGATGCAGTTGATTAAGTTAGGGCTGCCCTCCGGTATTACTCAGGCGATATTTTCTCTTTCCGCCATTGTGGTGCAGTCTCTTACCAACAGCTTTGGCACCAATGTAATTGCCAGTTCCACTGTGGTAATGCGGGTGGATGGCTTTGCCATGATGCCCAACTTTACCTTTGGTATGGCCATGACTACTTATACGGGGCAAAACATTGGCGCAGGCAAAATGGACAGGGTGAACAAGGGAGCTAAATCCGGCTTGATTTTAAGCATGGGTGTGGCGGCGGTGCTGGTTTCGATTATTCTGCTTTGCGGTAGATGGCTGATGCTTTGCTTTACCGATACCCCTGAGGTAATTGCTTTAGGCAGCCAGATGCTTCGGATTTTGGCGGTGGGATATATTGGAGTAGCGGTTACCCAAAGCCTTTCCGGCGTAATGCGTGGGGCGGGGGAAACGATGATCCCCATGTGGATTTCTATTGTGACGACAGTAATCGTCCGGGTACCGATAGCTTATGCGATAGCTTACCTTACCCGCAGCCCGGAGCAGCCGGTGGGAGATCCCCAGTGTTTGTACTACTCTCTGCTGATCTCCTGGGTGCTTGGCGCGGTACTCACTTTTGTATTCTATCATCGGGGCAAGTGGAGAAACAAAGCCATTATCCAGCCGGTTTCCGAGGAGCAGGCTGTTTAAGGGCAGGAATTTGTTCTGGACGTCCCGGAAGCTTCAAATTCTGTGCGGCAGAGGGATTACCCGCTGCCGCTTTTTACCAAAGCTTTTCAGGAAGCAAAAGAACCAAAGGGATCAAAGTGATTAGAGGAATCAGAGGGATCAGAGGAATTGGAGGAACTATTTTGATTACAACCGGACTAAAAGTAGGCACTGCAATTTTGAGATCGCACCTGCAGGGTGTGTACCACCACTATTCACTCTTCACTATTACTTTTTACTTGCGGAAGCGTTCTCAAAAACCCGCTTCCGCAGCCTTTGTGCATATTTGATAAAAAAAACGGGCACAAAGCTTTGGAGATGCGCAACCGTCCAAACTTTTGAAAATTGCGAAAAAATTGCGAAAAACCCTTGCAACCAACAGGGTTTTATAGTAATATAATAGGGCGTGACTGCACAAGATATGCGATGAAGCGGGAGGTGGCTGCCCTTTGAGGCAGGGAATTTCCGCCGAGTATGTCCGATTCACAAACCGGGCGACAGAATATGCTGACAAAATAGTCCGCAGTTTCCTGCTTTGGGAGGCTGCAATTGACTGCTGCGAGTTGCTCCTGGCAGAAAATAGGGATTATTGTGTGTATAATGCTGGGTTTTAGGGGCAAAATTCCTCAAAAAGCCAGAATTTCCGGTTAAACTGAGCCGATTTTGGGTTGCGGTTTAACCGTTTTTCTTGGGATTCTCCAGGAAACACACGGCACAGTGTTCAGTTTTTGTCGTTGTCCCGAAGGAAAATTTACCAAGGAGGCGATAATTGTGGCAGTCAAAGAAAAAATCAGAATCAGACTGAAGAGTTTTGATCATCAGCTGATCGACGCGTCTGCTGAAAAGATCGTGGAGGCCGCCAAGAGAACCGGAGCTTCTGTTTCCGGGCCGATCCCGCTGCCTACCGAGAAGGAGATCATCACCATTCTCCGCTCTGTCCATGTAAATAAGGACAGCAGAGAGCAGTTTGAGAGAAGAACCCACAAAAGACTCATTGATGTAATCCGTCCTTCCCAGAAAACTGTGGAGGCGCTCACATCTTTGGAGCTCCCTGCCGGTGTTGAGGTGGAGATCAAGCTGTAAGGCCTGACGAACCCTCGTGCATGACAGGTCATGTTGACAAAGCCGTTTGTTTTACAGACGGAACTGCCAACCAATAACCGAAGGAGGTAGGAACCATGGAAAAATGTATCATTGGCAAAAAGATTGGCATGACCCAGCTTTTTGACGAAAAGGGGAATGTGATCCCTGTTACCGTTGTGGAAGCTGGCCCCTGCGTGATCGCCCAGAAGAAAACTGCCGAGAACGACGGCTATGAAGCGGTTCAGGTAGGTTTCGGAGAGATTAGCGACAAGAATGTGAACAAGCCTATGAAAGGCCACTTCGCAAAAGCCGACGTTGCCCCCAAGAGAACCTTGAAGGAATTCCGGCTGGATGACTGCTCTGCCCTGAATGTAGGGGACATCATCAAGGCCGACACCTTTGCAGCCGGCGATATGGTGGACGTGCAGGGCACTTCCAAGGGACATGGCTTCAGCGGCACCATCAAGCGCCACAACGGCCATTCTTTGAAGGATACCCACGGTACTGGCCCGGTTCACAGACATGCAGGCTCTATGGGCGCATGTAGTGATCCTTCCAGAATCATGAAGGGTAAGAAGATGCCCGGCCATTACGGCGCTGAGACTGTTACAGTGCAGAACCTGGTGGTGGCTAAGGTAGACGCGGAGAACAACCTGATTGCGTTTAAGGGAGCGATTCCCGGCCCGAAAGGCGGAATCGTGTTTATTACCGATAGCGTAAAGAAGGCGTAAGGGAAGGAGGAAACAACAATGCCAAAGGTTTCAATTTTTGATATGGCCGGAAAAAGCGTTGGTGAGATCAACCTCTCGGATGCCGTCTTTGGAATAGAGCCCAACACTGCTGCTATGCATGCTACTGTTGTGAATTATCTGGCCAACCAGCGCCAGGGCACTCAGTCTACCCTGACAAGAACCGAAGTCAGCGGCGGAGGACGCAAGCCCTGGAAGCAGAAGGGAACCGGTCACGCAAGACAGGGTTCCATCCGGGCTCCTCAGTGGAGACACGGCGGAATTGCTTTGGGCCCCAAGCCCAGAGATTACAGCTACAGTCTGAATAAAAAGCTGAAGCGGCTGGCGCTGAAATCTGCACTTTCGTCCAAGGTGGCGGAAAGCGAGTTTGTGGTTTTGAAGGACCTGCAGCTGGAGGCTTACAAAACCAAAGCTGTGGTTGCCATGCTGAACGCTTTGGGCGCTGAGAAAAAGGCCCTGATTGTAACTGCTGCTGTTGACAACAAGGTGGTTAAGAGCGCAGGGAACATCCCTGGTGTGAAGACTGCTACTGTGAATGAGCTGAATGTTTATGACATCCTTAACTACGATAAGCTGATTATTGTGGAAGAGGCTGTGAAAAAGCTGGAGGAGGTGTACGCATAATGAAAGCACCCCAGGATATTATCATCCGCCCGATTATTACCGAAGCTTCCATGGCCGGGCTGGCCGACAAGAAGTACACCTTCCAGGTTGCGAAGGATGCCAACAAGATCGAGATTGGCAATGCCGTTGAGAAGCTGTTTGGCGTAAAGGTTGCCAAGGTGAACACCATCAACTGCCGGGGCCGTTACAAGAGAATGGGCCAGCATGCCGGCTACACCCCCGATTGGAAAAAGGCGATCGTTACCCTGAAGGAAGGTTCCAAGGGAATCGAGTTCTTTGAGAGCATGATGTAACCTGCCGCGGGTTTTGTCCCCGGTAAATGACGTGGGCAGTAAGGCCCCGCTTGTATGGGATAACTCATAATCCCGCAAACCATTATGAGGAGTGTGAATCCGAAATGGCAATCAAAGCTTATAAGCCGACTACCTCGGCCAGACGGCAGATGACCGTTACCGACTACAGCGGCTTGTCCAAGGTTGCTCCGGAAAAAAGCCTTCTTGAAAATCTCAAGAAGAATTCCGGCCGCAACAACTTAGGCAGAATTACCGTTCGCCACCGCGGCGGCGGCAACAGAAGAAAGTACCGTATTATCGACTTCAAGAGAGACAAGAGGGATGTTCCCGCTACTGTGCTTACTTTGGAGTATGATCCCAACCGTTCCGCCCATATTGCCTTGGTGCAGTATGAGGACGGCGAGAAGAGATATATCCTGGCCCCTGTGGATTTGAAGGTAGGCGACGTCATTGTAGCCGGTACCTCTGCAGACATCAAGCCGGGCAACGCTCTTCCTCTGGCTAATATCCCGGTTGGTACTTTTATCCACAATGTGGAGCTTTACCCCGGCAAGGGCGCTCAGCTGGCAAGAGCTGCCGGCATTATGGCTCAGCTGATGGCTAAGGAGAATGGCTATGCCTTGATCCGTTTGCCCTCCGGTGAGCTGAGAAACGTGCCTGCCAACTGTATGGCAACCATCGGCCAGGTTGGCAACATTGACCACGAGAATGTCTCCATCGGCAAGGCAGGGCGTACCCGCCACATGGGCTGGAGACCTACCGTTCGCGGCTCCGTCATGAACCCTTGCGATCACCCCCACGGCGGTGGTGAGGGCAAGTCCCCTGTAGGACGTCCGGGACCTGTTACTCCTTGGGGCAAACCTGCTCTTGGCTACAAGACCAGACGGAAGCATCACAGCTCTGATAAGTTTATTGTCAAACGCCGTAACGACAAATAAAGCGGGCTGAAAGGAGGCAACCAATCAAATGGGTAGAAGTGTTAAAAAAGGCCCTTATGTGCAGGAATCACTGTACAAAAACGTCCAGAAGATGAATGACGCTGGAGAAAAAAAGGTTTTGAAAACCTGGAGCCGTGCGTCTACGATATTTCCGGAATTTGTAGGACATACCTTTGCTGTTCATGACGGCCGCAAGCATGTTCCGGTTTATGTTACCGAGGATATGGTAGGTCACAAGCTGGGTGAGTTTGCACCTACAAGGACCTTCCGGGGGCATGCGGGCTCCAAAAAATCAAACAACGGTAAGTAAGAGGCCGGAAGGAGGAACACCAAATGGAAGCAAGAGCTAATCTGAGATATGCTCGCATTGCGCCCCGTAAGGTGCAGATTGTGCTGGATTTGATCAGAAATAAGCCTGCTGACGTAGCAGTTGCGATCTTAAAGCACACACCGAAGGCCGCTTGTGAGCCGCTGGAGAAACTTCTGAAATCGGCCATCGCCAATGCAGAGAACAACCACAACATGGATAAGAATAACCTCTATGTTGCAGAGTGCTTTGTAAGCCCCGGACCGATTCTCAAGAGAATCAGACCCAGAGCACAGGGCAGAGCATACCGGGTTTTGAAGAGAACCTCTCATGTTACTATCGTGCTCAAGGAAAAGGAATAAGCTGAAAGAGGAGGTAAACTTATGGGCCAGAAGGTTAATCCGCACGGTCTTCGCGTCGGAGTTATTAAGGATTGGGATTCCCGCTGGTTTGCTAAGGATAACGCTTTCGGCGACACCTTAGTGGAGGATTATAACCTGCGTAAATTCATTAAAAAGTCCCTTTACGCTGCCGGCGTACCCCGTATTGAGATTGAACGGGACGCTACCAAGGTTAGAATCCACATTCACTGCGCCCGCCCCGGTATGGTTATCGGCAAAGGTGGTGCAGACATTGAGAAGCTCCGCCAGCAGTGCGAGGCGATGATCAATAAGGAAAGAGCTGAGAAGCTCAGTGTTTATGTCAATATCATTGAGGTGAAGCAGCCGGATAGAAATGCGCAGCTCGTCGCTGAAAGCATTGCTGCCCAGCTGGAGCACCGGGTTTCCTTCCGTCGTGCTATGAAGCAGTCGATGGGAAGAGCCATGAGACTTGGGGTAAAGGGAATTAAGACCTGTGTTTCGGGACGTTTGGGCGGCGCTGAAATTGCCCGTACCGAGCATTACCATGAGGGGACGATTCCGCTGCAGACCCTGAGAGCTGACATTGACTATGGCTTTGCCGAGGCCAACACCACCTATGGTAAGATCGGTGTGAAGGTTTGGATTTACGCCGGCGAGGTTCTTGCCGATGTGAAGAAGCCTCGCAGAGAGAGGGAAGGAGGCAACAAGTAATGCTTCTGCCTAAGAGAGTGAAATACAGAAGAGTTCACAGAGGCCGCCTGAAGGGTCAGGCTACCAGAGGAAACTTTGTTTCCAACGGCGATTTTGGCCTGCAGGCTTTGGAGCCAGCGTGGATTACTTCTAATCAGATTGAGGCTGCCCGTATCGCTATGACTCGTTACATCAAGCGTGGCGGACAGGTTTGGATCAAGATTTTTCCCGACAAGCCTGTAACCGAGAAGCCTGCAGAAACCCGAATGGGTTCCGGTAAAGGCAGCCCGGAGTATTGGGTGGCGGTTGTTAAGCCTGGCAGAGTGCTGTTCGAAATCGGCGGTGTGCCGGAGGATCAGGCCAGAGAGGCTATGAGACTGGCTATGCACAAGCTGCCTATCAAGTGTAAATTCATCACTAAGGAAGAGAAGGAGAGTGAAGAGTAATGAAAGCTACCGAGCTAAGAGAACTTTCCGCCGCTGAGCTGAACGAAAAGCTGTCTGATCTCAAAGCTGAGCTTTTCAACCTCCGCTTCCAGCACGCTATCAATCAACTTGAGAATCCGGTTCGC
>CATJLA010000097.1 GCA_949741215.1 uncultured Oscillospiraceae bacterium | reverse complement strand
GCCCTTGCACCGCTAAAATGCACGACGTCCCCGCAAAAACCAGCTACACCTCGCTCTCCCGCTCCTGAAATTCCCGAATAGCGGCAAAGATCTCATCATAGCTGTAGCCCCTGCGCAAAAGCCCCTGCACGGCCCGGTTTTTCCCTTTACCGGTGGGGTCCTCCAAATCCCTGCAGTATTTCCGCTCAATCCACCTGATAATTGCCTCCACAGGGTTCTGCTCCTGCTCCTCTAAAACCTGGTCAATTACCTCTGGATCCACCCCTCTGCGCCGCAGCTCCTGCCGGGTACGGTTTGCCCCAAACTGCCGCAGATTCGTACAATCCCGGGCATAGCGGCGGGCATAGTCCAGGTCGTCAACCAGACCAAGCTGCTCCATCCGTTCCACCACCTGCTGGGCAACCTCCGGCTCCGCCTCCTCGGTAAGCTTATCAAACAGCTGCCTGCCTGTATAGCTCCGAGCAGAAAGAAGCCGCATAGCACGCTCCTTGGCAAACCGCTCCTGGGATTCCTCAGAAAGCTTATCCAGCAGTTCATCGGTAAGCTGTTGGCCCTTTTTGAGGCCGTTTTTCATCCAAACCTCCTCGTGAATGGTCAGTAGATACCGCCCATCCACATGCAGGTGGATCTTTACCCCTTTTCCCCTTACAATCTCCGTCAGAGTCATAGGTTATTCCTCGGCAGCGGCTTCGGACACAGTTTCCTCATCCTCTACCTCTACATCCAGGTTAGGCTGCTTTAACAGTTTGCTGCCCTTTTTACCGCTGCCTTTCGTCTGACTCATCAGCTTATCGGCGTTTTCCGCCACCTTTTTGCCGATTTCCTCGGTAATCTCCGGGTTTTTGGTGAGGAAATCCTTCATATTATCCCGGCCTTGGAACCGGTTTTCTCCATAACTGAACCAGGCTCCGCCCTTCTGGATAATATCCAGCTTTACCGCGGCGTCCAAAATCTCACCTACTCGGGAGATGCCTTGGCCGTACATAATATCGAACTCCGCCTCCTTAAAGGGCGGGGCCACCTTGTTTTTTACCACCTTTACCTTGGTGCGGTTGCCGATCATCTCGCTGCCGTTTTTCAGCGTTTCAGTGCGCCGCACATCCAGCCGGACAGAGGAGTAATACTTCAGTGCCCGGCCTCCGGGGGTAACCTCCGGGTTGCCGTAAACAATGCCTACCTTTTCCCGCAGCTGGTTAATAAAAATTGCAACACAGTTTGATTTTCCAATAGCGCTGGTCAACTTCCGCATGGCTTGGGACATCAGCCGGGCCTGCAGGCCTACATGGGTATCTCCCATTTCCCCTTCAATCTCCGCCTTGGGCACCATGGCCGCTACCGAGTCGATTACAACAACATCAATCGCTCCGGAGCGCACCAAAGCCTCGGTAATTTCCAAAGCCTGCTCGCCGGTATCCGGCTGAGAGACAAGCAGCGCGTCGATATCCACACCCAGCGCCTGGGCGTACACCGGATCCAAAGCATGCTCGACGTCAATAAACGCAGCTACACCGCCGGCCTTTTGAGCCTCTGCTGCAACATGAAGGGCCACAGTGGTTTTACCGGAGCTTTCCGGCCCAAAAACCTCCACCACACGTCCCCGAGGCAAGCCGCCAATGCCCAAAGCAAGATCCAGCGTAAAGGAGCCGGTGGAAATGGCCTCCACGTTCATAGAGGCCGCCTGGCCCAGGCGCATAATAGCACCCTTGCCAAACTGCTTTTCAATTTGGGTAATTGCTTTTTCCAGTGCGTCATCTCTTTCTGCCATAGTATAATCCGTTCCTTTCTTTTTTTGGCGGTTTGCGCCGGTACACAAAGCGTAAAAGCCATCTGTTTTGGCTCAACCGGTGTTTTCCCTTTTATTCTTAGGACGTCGGGCTGCAGTGCGTCCTAAAAGCCTAATGTTCTTTCATTATATATGAAACTGGCGGTAAAATCAACCGAAAAAGACGGGTTTTCTCTAAAATTCCGAAACTTTGTTCCCTGATATTTCAAACTACTCGCTTCGCCAACATCCCCTAAATCCTCAGAGAGCTTTTTCAATCGCCCTGATAAGGGCACGCCTGCCGTCTTCGCTCTCACCTTTACTTTTTACCTGGAAATTCTGTGAGAGCCTAAAGTAAAGGCTTCCCACAAACTTTCCTAATTCATCTGCTCCCCTACCCTCTCCAAAATCCGACTCACCCGCTCCTTTAGGCCTTGATGCTCCGGATGCTCCAGCCTGGGGTCCTGGTTTAAAATCCGGCGGGCAGTTTGTTGAGCAGCAGAAAGCAGGTCCACATCCCGGGCCATATCCGCAATAGCCAATTGGGGCAGGCCATGCTGGCGGTAGCCCAAAAAGTCTCCGGGCCCCCGCATTTTCAGGTCATACTCCGCTACCTTAAAGCCATCGTTGGTGGAGCAAAGCACCTTCAGACGCTCTGTCGTCTCCGGATTTTTGGCGCCGGAAAGCAAAATACAAGAGGACTGCTCCCTGCCTCTGCCAACCCGTCCCCGCAGCTGATGCAGTTGGGAAAGCCCAAATCGCTCGGCATTTTCAATCAACATTACCACGGCGTTGGGCACATCCACCCCCACCTCTATGACGGTAGTGGAAACCAAAAGCTGGATCTCTCCAGACTGGAAGCTCGCCATTACTTGGTCTTTTTCCTGGGGTTTCATCCTGCCGTGAAGCAGCCCCACTCTGTAGCCCTTAAAAGCAGTATTGGCAAGCTCCTGGGCATACTGAACCGCCGGCTTCAGCCCCATATCCGCCTCGCCCTGCTCAATCAAAGGGCAGACGATGTAGCACTGCAGCCCTTTATCCAGATGCTGACGCAGAAAACCGAAAGCCCTATCCCTTTTATCCGGACCAATGCGATAAGTTTTTACCGGCTGCCGGTTAGGGGGCAGCTCATCAATAACCGAAAGCTCCAAATCGCCGTAAATCATCAGGGCCAGTGTCCTCGGGATAGGCGTGGCAGACATTACCAACATATGGGGGCTTTCCCCTTTTTGGGCAAGCTGCACCCGCTGCGCCACACCAAAGCGGTGCTGCTCGTCGGTGATAACCAACCCCAAATTAGCAAAATTGACCCCCTCAGAAAGCAATGCGTGGGTGCCAATGCACAAATCCAACTCTCCGGACTGCAGTTTTGCCAGCACTTGGCGCTTTTGGGGTGCAGGCAAAGAGGCGGTAAGCAGCCCTACCCGCACCCCAAAGGGAGCTAAAAAGCCGGAAAACGTCTCGTAATGCTGGTTGGCCAGAATCTCGGTAGGAGCCATTACAGCGGTTTGCAGGCCGTTTTTCCAGGCAAAGTAGCAGCAGGCCGCCGCCACCAGTGTCTTGCCGGAACCCACATCCCCCTGCACCAGTCGATTCATAGGGGTAGAGCGGCAGAGATCCCGGCACGCTTCTGTCACACAGCGCTGTTGGGCATTGGTGGGGGTAAAGGGCAGGGCTTGATAAAAGGGTTCCACCGGCACCTGTTTCATAGGACGTCCTGCAGCCTTAGCTTTCTCGCCCTTCACCAAGCCTAATCCAATAGAAAGAATCAGGAATTCGTCAAAAATAAGCCTCTGCTTTGCGGTTTCCGCCGTTTCCGCGCTTTTGGGGAAATGGATGGTGCGCAGGGCGTATTCCAGGGTACAAAGCTTATTTTCCAGCCGCAGCTCCCCGGGCAAAAAATCCGGCAGATTTTGAGGAAAATGAGTAAAAGCCTGTTCTACCCCGGCAGAAATCATCCGGGAGGTAAGGCCGGTAGTCAAGGGGTAAACCGGCACCATGCCTGCCCCCTCCTGTTGGGAGAAAATCAGAGGGGAGGTCATTTCCTTCCGCAGCAGATTTCCCCCTACCTTGCCATAAAAGTAGTAGGATTCTTCCAGCTTTAGGGCATCTACGGCAAACTTGTTGTTAAAAAAAGTAAGCAGCATTACGCCGGAGTCATCCGTAACCTTTACCTTGAATACCGAAAGTCCTTTGCGAATCCGCTGCTCCCGAGATTTTTCCACCACCCTGGCCAGCACTGAGCAACTCTCCCCCGGCATAGCGGCGGCAATAGGAGTAATTTGCCCTACGTTTAGGTAAGACCGGGGAAAGTGGTACACCAAATCCCGCAGGGTATAGATATCCAGCTTATGGAAAAGCTCCGCCCGTTTCGGCCCAATGCCTTTCAGGAACTGAATCTCAGTCTGTTCCCAATCCGCAGGCTCTTTAGTTGGCATATGGCCCTCCCCCTTCCTTTTATTTTTGGGACGTCGTGCAGTTTTATTGTGCGTAGTAAAATTTATTATAGCATATCTTTCCCCGATTCTGGTAGACCCTTCCTGCAAAAAACTTCTATCTTACCTCACCTAAGGCAAGAGGCTCCCGGCAAGGATGTCCTGAAAAACAGACAAACTGTTTAAGAAAAACCCCTTTGCAAAAACTTTCTCTGCACAAAACGGAGAAATCTTGGAAAAACTGTTGACATATCCGTCAGGAATTGCTATAATAAGCAACGTTGACAAATGAACCATTAGCTCAGTTGGCAGAGCACTTGACTTTTAATCAAGGTGCCCAGGGTTCGAATCCCTGATGGTTCACCAAAAGAGAGCCAGGTGAACAAACTACGATCTGTTTCGTCAAGTTTATGCTGTTTGTTTTGGCTATATCGTTGCTTAAGCAGCGATAAAAAAGGGGCCGCTCCAGTCTTTTATGGCTGGGGCGGCTTTTTGCGTATAAAAACGGGATAGCAAGTGACTTTAACCAGTCATCTGCTATCCCTCAGCTACGTAGTAGAAAAAATCAAAAGGGGCTATTAACAAGTGTGCAGTTATTCCTCAAAATAGGCTTTTATTTTTCTTTCGGTTCGCAGAAAGGCCGTAATGAGAAAACAAAAACCAACAATAACCCCAACAACAGCAAGCAGCATGGAGTCAACAGGCAACAGCAGGGGAACTATGGTGTAACCTAACATCACCGCTGCCAGCAGCCTGCCCAGATGCAGAAAAATATCCGGAGCAATGGACTGAGCGTAATCCCAGTGCTCCTGGGATTTGCGGGAGGCTGGGGTGTTGTAGCCGTTGCCGCTGTGCATATCAGCAATCGGGTGCTTTTTTAGAAGGACGCCTACCAGTACCATAACAAATGGAATTATCCAGCAGAAAATCAGCAGGGCTTTCATGAATAAGGACTTCCTTTCTCAACTACAATGCACAGAACACAGCCAGGCGCGACGTCTGGAAAAAACAGTTACTCCGGCTTGGTGGAATACTTGGAGATCACCTCGTCCAAAACATCCGCATATTTGCTGGATACGGCAGAATCCTCCGCAGCCCGGTTTTGGAAGCTTTTTACCGCTGCGGTAGACTTGGGAATAGACTGCAACGTACCGGCGCCCGCCACACAGCCGCCAGGGCAGGCCATGCCCTCCAGCAGATAGCCGTTGCGCTTGCCCGCCTTGGCCAGGGTAAGCATTTTTTTGCAGTCCCTCAGGCCCTGGGCAGACTCCACCAGCACCTCACGATCCGGATACATATGGTGGATGGCATCCACCACCGCAGCCGCTACACCGCCTCCGATGGCAAAGCCACGGCCCGCGCTGGAGGAATCCGCTACCGAATCAGGATCTTCCTCAATTTGGTCAAAATCTACCCCTTTTGCGACGAACATGCCCATCAGTTCCTCAAAGGTAACAACAAAGTCAACATCGCTACGGATGGTGCGGCGAGAGGCCTCCAGCTTTTTGGAGGCGCAGGGGCCGATAAATACAACCTTACAGTTAGGATGTTCTTTTTTAATCAGCCGGGCTGTAAGCACCATAGGAGTAAGGGTCATAGAAATGCAGCCGGCAAACTCCGGAAACAGCTTTTTGGCCATTACCGACCAGGAGGGGCAGCAGGAGGTGCCCATGAAGGGCTGCTCGGCAGGCACCTTTTCCATGAAGTCCCGGGCCTCCTCAATGGTACATAGATCTGCACCCACAGCAACCTCTACCATATCCGCAAAACCAAGCTGCTGCAGGGCGGATTTCATCTTCTCCGGAGTAACCGCCGCGCCGAACTGCCCGATAAAGGCCGGGGCAACTGCCGCAATCACTTCGTCGCCGGCTTTGATGGCATGGATGAGCTGGAAAATTTGAGATTTATCGGCAATAGCGCCAAAGGGACAGCTTACCAGGCACTGCCCGCAGGAAACACATTTGTCATAGTTGATTTTGGCCCGGCCCAGATGATCAGACTCAATAGCGTCTACCCCACAAGCGGAGGCGCAGGGGCGTTCCAGCTTGACAATAGCGGAATAGGGGCAGGCCTCCCGGCAGCGTCCGCAACGGATACATTTGGATTTATCAATAACCGATTTGCCATCCACAATGCTGACAGCCTTAACCGGGCACACCTCCGTACAGGGGTGAGCCAAACAGCCCCGGCAGTTGTCGGTTACCCGGAAGGCAGTTTCCGGGCAGGCATTGCAGGCAAAGGAAATCACGTTGATCAGGGGCGGGTCATAATATTTTTCGGCAATGGCGCTTTCATTGATGCCGTTGGAAATAGGGGCATGCTCGTCCATACGGCGCAAAGGCAGGCCTATGGCAAGACGTAAGCGCTCGCCTACAATTGCCCGTTCCTTAAAGATGCTGTCACGGTAGGTGGGCACCTCGCCGGGCAGAATTTTGTAAGGGATATCCTCAATGCGGGAATAATCCCCGCCCTCATAGGCCAACCGGGCGATCTCAGTAAACACCTGACGCCGGATTTTAGTAACAGATGTGTAAATGCCTCTCATACTCATAAAGGGTCTCCTCCAATTTTTTTGATAGCAGGAAATGAACTAAGTAAAAAGGAATTGTAAATAGTGAATTGTGTAGATACTGTGCACATCAACTTGCGGGCGCGGCCTTTATTTTGGCCGAACCTCTGCGGAACAAACTTTCATAATCAAGGCGTTTAGGATAAGACTATTTGCCTTTAAGGTTAGTATAAACGAATTTCCGGGGAGCGTCAATATCCGAAAGAGAGGAAAAACAGTTTTTTGGGGACGGCAGCGCCTGTTTTTATTTTGCGCCCTGTATGGCAAGGGCTATCTTATATCAGTTTACCTGTTGACGCGGTTTTATACACGTCTGCCAATAACCGGGGAAGCCTCGTGAAAGAAGCAGAAGAACAAAAGAGCAGTCTTGTCCCTAAAAACAGAAAAGGCAGAGGCTGTTCTTTGGCAGCATCTTTCCGCAAAACAGAGCAGTTTCCACAGAAAAGGGGCTTGTGAAGTGGAAAAAAATATGATAAAATGAGGATAAATAATAGAAAACTTTCTTTTCTTTTGTTGAATTTTGTGCGGTTGAAAGGAAAGAAGTGGATTGATGGAGGTATCGGCAATGTTTGAAGAAATTCGCTCACAGCAAAAGGATTTTGACGTTTTAGGCTTTGGCGAGGTCATGCTGCGGCTCTCCCCCACCGGTAAGGAACGGATCGCCCAGTCGGAACAGTTTGAGAAGATGGTGGGCGGATCAGAATTAAATGTAGTATCCGGCATCTCGCTGCTGGGGCTGCGCACCGGGCTGATTACCAAGCTTCCTGCCAACGAAATTGGCAAATTTGCTAAAAACCGTATTCGCTTCTGCAATGTTAGCGATGATATGATCCTTTATGACGACCGCCAGGAAGCCCGCTTGGGCATCTATTACTCCGAAAGCGGTGCCTACCCCAGAAAACCTACTGTAGTGTACGACCGCGCCAATTCCTCAATCAACAGTATTTCCATTGATGAAATCCCTGAGGAAGTGTACAAATCTACCCGGATTTTCCATGTCAGCGGAATTTCCCTGGCTTTAAGCAAGCAGGTCTGCCAGGTAGTAATTGAGATGATCAAGCGCTTTAAGGAGCATGGTGTGCTTATTTCCTTTGACGTAAACTACCGCGCCACCCTGTGGGATGAGGAAACCGCCCGGGAGACGATTTTAAGCCTGCTGCCCTACCTGGATATCCTCTTTATCTCCGAGGAAACCTCTCGCCGGATGATGCAGCGCACCGGTACCCTGGAGGAGATCATGAAGGGCTACTGCAGAGATTACAATATTAAAATTGTAGCAAGCACTATCCGTACTGTGCTAAGCCCCACCCATCACGCATGGGATTCCAAAATTTACAGCAGCTTTGACAACACCTTCTACAGCGAACCTGGTTATCAGAACATTGAGGTGGTTGACCGTATCGGCAGCGGTGACGCTTATCTGGCGGGCGTACTGTTCGGTTTGCTGAAATATAACGATCTGCAGCAAGCAGTAGAATATGGCAATGCTATGGCAGCTATAAAAAATACCATCCCCGGAGATATGCCGGTAAGCGACTTTGACGAAATCACCAAGGTTATTAAGGGGCACAAGGGGATTGGCCCAGTAAGCGAGATGAACCGGTAGCACCTGTTCCCCCTGCAATTTACATAAGCAATTATCTCGGACGGTTGTGCACGGTTATATTCCCGGGCTTTGAGGGAAGTTCCCCCCAAGGCCCGGGAATTTTAACGATGCGCGACGTCCCAAAAACTGCAAAAACCGGTGCAAACCCGCCTGGTTCGCACCGGTTTTTATGTTTTTATTAAGCCTTTTGCTCTTACTTGTATGCGGGCAGCCAATCCTTGTGGGCTTCAAACAGATCGTCGCACAGGCTGCGGATGTCGTCAATAGAAAGCTCGGAGGAGGTATGCGGGTCCATCATGGCAGCCATATAGACATATTCCTTCTTCAGGGTACGGGCGGCCTCCATGGTAAGCAGCTGCACGTTGATGTTAGTCCGGTTGATAGCTGCACACTGCTCCGGCAAATCCCCCACAAAGCAGGGGGTAACGCCGTTGCGGTCCACCATACAGGGGATCTCCACACAGGCGTTCTCCGGCAGGTTGGTAATCATCCGGCCCGTATTCAGCACATTACCGTGAATGCGGTAAGGCCGATCGGTAGTCATGGCGTCAATGATATAGGAAGCGAACTCCTTGGTTTTTGTATGGGTCAGGTCGCCGTCATTCACCAAAGTATCCCGGATTTCATTCCACTTGTTGATTTGGTTGACACAGCGGCGGGGGTACTCATCCAGCGGGATATTGAACCGGTCAATCAATTCCGGATACTTGGACTTGATGAACCAGGGGGTATACTCGGAGGTGTGCTCGGAGGATTCCGTGATATAATAGCCAAACTGCTTCATCATCTCCAGCCGGACCAGATCCTTGTTAAACCGCTCGGCATAGCTTTCCTCCGGAGGCATAGAAGCACGGCGCTTAATCTCCGGATACAGGTCGTTGCCTGCCAGATCGGTAATCTTCAGCAGCCAAGCCTGGTGGTTGATGCCGGCGATTTCCCACTTGGTTTTGTCAACATATTCCTCCATGCCTACGTCCTTCACCAGGGTGTTGGCACAGCCCTGCACGCTGTGGCAGAGGCCCACGGTACGGATAGAAGTATTCTTCTGAATAAAGCCGGTAAGCATGGCCATGGGATTGGTGTAGTTGATAAATAGGGCATCCGGACAAACCTTCTCCATATCCCGGGCAAAATCCAGCATCACTGGGGCGGTGCGCAAAGTACGGAAGATGCCGCCGATGCCCAAAGTATCCGCAATGGTTTGACGCAGGCCGTACTTTTTGGGCACTTCAAAGTCAGTAATCGTGCAGGGGGCGTACCCGCCCACCTGAATGGCGTTTACCACAAAATTGGCCCCTGTCAAGGCCTGAATGCGGTCCATCGTGGCAGTAATGGTGACGTCGGTTCTGCCGGAATTTTTCAGAATATTCTGCATCATCCGGTGGGAATCCTCCAGGCGGACAGCGTCAATATCATACAGCCAGATGTCCATCCCATCAATTTCTGGGGTAGCAATGCAGTCACCCAGCACATTTTTGGCAAAAACAGTGCTGCCGGCGCCCATAAAGGTAAGCTTAATCATAATCCTCTCTCCTTTTTAGGCAGCAAATCCATTTTTTAGGGGACGTAAGTGCCTGTTTACCCTGCAAAGCACCGGGGAAGGCTATCGGCATAGCCGACAGCGACGTCCTAAACAGGAAAAGAACACGGGGAAAAATGGACTTTACTGCTTATTATCATTTTGTTTACTTTCAGGAAAAATTGCGGTATACTAAGAGGGAAAACAGGCAATTTTCCTAAGTTCTACCTTTTATTATAAAGATTTTCTCAAGGATTGCTATAGAGAGATTTGACTGTTATATGGATAAAAATGGACAGATTGCAGGAGGCGGTTTTATGCTGATTCTGGACCCGGAATGCCCTGTAGAGAGATGTGGGGATAACAAAAATCATTCTTTTTACTATCCGGCAAAGCAGATTGGGGAGATTACCCTCCATTATTGTGGTTACGAGCGGTGTCGGGCAGGCCACAGCTATGGTCCGGCAGTGCGGGATCATTTTTATTACCACTTTATTGCAGGAGGCAACGGAATGATTCACACAGGGGAGAAGTCCTTTGTTGCTGGAGAAAACTGCGGCTTTTTGGTGTATCCTGGTCAAATGATCGCATATTCTGCCGATGAAAAAGCTCCTTGGGCCTATTTGTGGGTGGCATTTTCCTGCTTCGGGCTGGAGCAGCTGCTGGAAAACCGAGGGGTAGGGCGTGAGCAGCCTGTAATTAACCATCGAAACCCTCATCGGGCAAGGGATTTGATAAGCTATCTCAACAAAGTGGCGGCGGAAAGGGGACCGGAAGCAGCATTGCTGGGGGGCGGGGCTATCCGATTTTTAATCCAGGAGATTTGTGAAAGCACCGGGCCGGGAGAAAAGCTTCAGCCAGAGGGCGCCAGCGCCCGCCGTTATCTGGAACAGGCCCTTTATTACATTGAAACCTACTATTATCGTCAGATCACTATACAGGAAATTGCCGGCTATGTGGGAATAGACATCAGCTATCTTTCCCGTCTGTTTGCCCGTCATTTGGGGACGTCACCGGTACGGTATCTGCGCAGCTACCGTCTGGAAATCGCCCATCATTTACTGCAGAACGCCAATATGACAGTGGGGCAGGCCGCTTTGGCAACAGGCTTTTCAGACCCTTTATATTTCTCCCGCTGCTACAGAGAAAAATATGGGGCAGCACCTTCCCAAGTTCTGAAAAAAAGAGAAAATCCTTAGTTTTGTGTTTCCTGTTCATCCCTGATAAACCATCTATTTTCATTCTGTAAATTATGGATAAGGAAGAGAAAATAAGTCAGTATTTATTGACAAAATCAGAAAAATAGCTTATATTATAGAAAGCTAAATGCAAATGATTCGCATTTTCAATAAACCTATGGGAGAGAACAGAAATTGATTGATGTAATCTTGGATGTACTGCTGGATACCGTAAAAACACTGCCTTTTTTGTTTGCCACCTACCTGTTGATGGAGTTTTTGCAGCGCCGGATTTCTCTGGCGCAGCTGTTTCGGCGGGGAGAACAGCGATGGGGGCCGGTGATCGGCGCATTAGGAGGATCGCTGCCGCAGTGTGGATTTGCAGCTTTCAGCGCGCAGGCTTACTGTGAAGGAATAATTGGAGCAGGTACATTAATAGCGGTTTTTCTAAGCACTTCGGATACAGCTCTGCCTTTGCTGGCCGCTTATCCGGATCAAATGCATCATGTACTCTTGTTACTGGGCAGTAAATTGATTTTGGGAATCGGAGCAGGATATCTGTTTTCAATTTTTCTCAAAAGACCTGAAGAAAAAGCCCTTTTAGATCTGCAAGCAAATAGTCTTATCTCCCAAGAAGAGTGCGGATGTGGTTGTGATAACTGCCAAGGGCGTGGGACAGGAGTGCTGCTGTCCAGTCTGAAACACACATTGCAAATAGCAGTTTATCTAATATTAAGCCTGCTGATTATTAGTTTGCTTTTTTACTGGGTGGGAGAAGAACGGTTGGAGAAGCTATTGCTTTCCGGTAATTTTTTGCAGCCCGCAGTTACGGCGCTGATCGGTTTGATTCCAGGATGTGCACCCTCGGTATTTCTGACCGGACTGTTTCTTAAGGGAGTGATCCCTTTTGGTTCAGCGGTGGCGGGGCTTTCCACCGGG
>CATJLA010000096.1 GCA_949741215.1 uncultured Oscillospiraceae bacterium | reverse complement strand
TTTGGCTTTTTATCTCTACAGCGGTTTAAGCTGAACACTCCGCCAGTGCCCCAATGGTTTACAAACGAGGAACGGGCAAACTCCCTGATGCGGTTCAGCATTGGCATTGTGGCGGGGATTCTCCTCATTGTGGTGGGGCTTGCGGCAACTATTTTGCAGGATTATATACCCATTCCTGGGGACAGCATCTTTTTAATGCTGGCGGGGGCCGGGGCGGCTGTCCTGATCTATGCCTGCCTGGGCCGCAATAAGCTGAAGGTGGAGGAATTTAACCAGTCCCTTGCCAAAAACCCGGACTGGAACCCTCGTCAGCCGGATTTTAAGAGCATGAATAAAGTAAAAGGGCGGATCGCCGCCATGATTATGCCTGCCGCTATCGCCGTTTACCTGGCGGCGGGGATGTTTTTCAACCTGTGGCATCCTTTGTGGGTGATCCTCCCTATAAGCGCGCTGCTCTGCGGCTTAATCCCGGTGATTGACAAGCCGGTGGCTGCCATGCCAATTTTGGGAGTGATCCTCTTTTTTGTGGCGGGCATTTTCTTTCATATGTGGCATCCCGGTTGGGCGCTGATTGTTATCTTTGTTTTAACCAGCGGCCTGATTCCGGTAATGCACAAGCCGGAGGCCGCCGCTCCTATCCTGGGGCTGATTCTGTTCTTTATTGTAGGCCCTTTCTTTGGCTTATGGCATCCGGGCTGGGTGCTGATTCCCCTGGGAGGTATGGTTTCCGGAATTATCTCTATTGCCAAAAAAAATTAGCTTGTTTTCATCCATAAGCCTGTTTGGGGACGTAACAGCAGCCGTGCTTGCCGGGCGCAGATCCGGCAGGCTTGGTGAAGTGCGCTAAAACCGCCGCAGAACATGGGACATCCCGCTTTTGGGACGTCCCTGAGATGATACGATAGTAAGGAGAAAACCATGATGAAAGAGAAGACCTACTCTCTTGGCTGGATTTACCGCCAGACTAGGGGCAGCCGCCGGTACCTGGTATACATAGCCCTTGCAGGGATTGCCAGCGCCTTTGCCAGCCTTCAGGTAGCCAATATTCTGAAAAACTTTATGGATATTGCCATAGGAGACACCAGCCAGTCCCTTTTGCAGAACGTCCTTTTTATGGTGGGAATTACTTTGCTGGAGGGTCTTGCTTTCCTGGTTACTGGTACGGCTTACCAGGTTGCCTGCAGCAAGGTAAGCAAAAAGCTGCGGATGGAGCTTTCCGCCCGGCTGTACCAAAGCAGCCTGCTGGAGATGCAGAGCCATCATACTGGAGAGTACATCACTAACCTTACCGCTGATGTGGAAAAGGTAAGCGGCTGTTTTTCCGGTTTGATCAAGGGGACGGTGGGCAACGGGCTTACAGCCATAGGAGCGGTTGTGTTTTTGTTTGCATTGAACTGGAAGCTTGCGTTGCTGCTTTTAATCTGTATCCCTCTGCTGATTTTGTGTATTGCGGTATTCTCGCCTATGATGCAGAAAATGAGCCGCAAGGACCGGAAAAATGAGGAGAATATCCGGGTTTACTTCCAGGATGTGCTGGATAAAATCGCTTTGTTCAAAATTGGAGCCATGGGGGAAAAGCTGCAGGCCAAGGCGGATACCCTACTGGACGCCAAAATCCGCAGCGCCAAGGGCCTGGGGCTGGCAGAGGGCGGCTCCAACTTCCTCAATAACATGATGGGTATGGCTATGATGCTGATTGCTATTGGCGGCGGCGCTTATTTCGTTACCCGGGGGGAGCTTCTGATCAGCTCTATGATCGCCATTGTGCAGCTTTCTAACTATATCATCTGGCCTTTTACCGCCATCGGGAGCATGATTTCGGAGGTCAACCAGTCTATTGTATCCGCCCAACGGCTGGATAAAATCTACTCTCTCCCCTTAGAACAGGAGCAGCCAAAGGCGCCCGGCCAGCCTGTTTCCGAGCTTCGGCTTACGGGAGTTTCCTTTTCCTACGGGGAAACTGCGGTTCTGCAGGACGTCACAACGGCCTTTGCCAAAAACCGCCTTACCGCTATTGTGGGGGAAAGCGGCGGCGGCAAAAGCACTTTGCTCAAGCTGCTTTCCGGCCTGTATCAGCCAGGCGGCGGCAGGGTAGAGGCCATTTTGGCGGACGGCACAGCCGTGGGGAATCTCCGGCCTTATGTGGGGCTGGTGCCCCCTTCCAACCTGGTTTTTCGGGACAGTATCGCTGCTAATTTGGCCATGGCCCTCCAGCCGGAGGAGGCTCAGCTTTGTCAAAGCGCTGCTATGGCCAACATTTCCCAGTATATCGACAGCCTGGAAAATGGCTACGATACTATGATTGGGGACGGTCAGCAGGCACTTTCCAGCGGCCAGGAGCAGCGGCTGGGCATTGCCCGCGCCCTGTACCAGCAGGCGGAGGTTTTGCTGTTTGACGAGCCCACCGCCAACCTGGACGCCGAATCTATCGACGTTTTTCTGGAGACACTGGAGCAGATCGCGCCAGATCACATCTGCCTTGTAGTCACCCATGATCCCCGGGTAATCCAGCGATGCTCTCAGGTTTTGGAGCTGCGGGATCATGCTCTTTTCATACAAAGCAAAGAGGCCGCCTGCAAAGCCCTGTAATTTTTAATAGGACGCAACAGCCGGCCAATGATCCGAGCGGCGGCGGGAGGTGCCTTGCGAGTGGGACCAATGGGGCCGAAATCACACTAAGGTGATTTCGGCCCCATTGGATTTTCCACTATCTTTTCAAAGATGGGGCGAACGGTTTTCCGCGCTTTGTGCACCTGAGTTTTAACACCCGGTTGGAAGCCCCCGTAAGTCTGAAACAGATGCCATGGCTGTTTACGCGGTTTTATAGGGCGCCCTAACCGCCCAGCACCGTTGAAACCGGGATAATTCCGATTCCCAAAAACAGGCAGGCCAGGCTCAATGTGGGGTGCCCATAAGCAAAGGCCTCCGGCAGCAGCTGAAAAAACGCCAGGCACAGCATAATCCCGGCCACCAGCAAAAACATCTGCCCCAGCAGTATTCCGGACAAAAAAGGCCGCAGCAGTACCCAAGCCAGCAGCGCGCCCAGCGGCTCCGCAATGCCTGACAGCAAAGCGCACCCCAAAGCCCGCCCTCTGCTGCCGGTTCCGTACCACACAGGCAGGGCTACCGCAATGCCCTCGGGAATATTATGCAGGCCAATGGCAGCCGCTACCGTCACACCCAGGGATGAGCTGTGATAAGCTGCTGCAAAGGTGGCAATTCCCTCCGGCAGATTATGCAGAAAAATTGCCGCCATTGAGGTAATTCCCAGCCGGAGAAGGGCCTTTTGTCTGCCATCCTCCTGCAAACAGGCCCCTCCTGGTTCCGGCAGGCATTTTTCCACCAGCCAGCAGCCGGCGGCTCCCGCAAACAAAAGCCCTATCGACGCCACCGTACCGGGCAGGGCCCCAAAACGCAGCTGTAAAGCGGCCTCCCCCTCGGGGTACAGCTCCAAAAGGGAGATACATATCATCACCCCAGCAGAAAAGCTTAAAGCGGCGGTAAGCACCCTTTCGTTCCGCCGGTTGGAAAGCAGCGCCAGCAAAGCGCCCCCCACTGTAGCAAGCCCGGCGGCCAAAGCAAGCAAAAAGCTGTATACGGCCTCTGTCATCATCAGGTCCCCTCCTTTTCCCTGATTTGTATGAGTCAAGGGATGATTTTATGCTTTTTCAAGAAAAAATGTTTCACGTGAAACAATCGTTCTTTTTATTAGGGGACGTGACTGCTGTATCAGGCCCCGCGCTTTCTCCAAAGTCGCCTGTTCCCTCCAGTAGAGAGCGGCCCAAAAGGGGAGGGGGACATTCCCCAAACCATACCATTCTTCGGGGCCGCTCCCTTGAAAAGGGGGCGCAGAAAAGCCCTCTGCCGCCGGAGCACCTTTGCCAAAACCTGCGAACAACAAAGCGGCAGTTACGTCCCCCCAAAAAACAAAAGCCGGACAAGCCCCAAAACAGAGCTCCTCCGGCTTTTGCCATATGAAAGGGGGAAATACGCCTAACCTTTTACCGCACCTACCATTACACCCTTTACAAAATACTTTTGAATAAAGGGGTAAATTGCCAGCAGCGGCGCACTGGCCACTACAATCAGGGAGTACTTTAACAGCTCGTTTAAGTAGGTACGCTCTGTCTCGTTGGCTACGCTTCCGGCGGAAACGTCGTTAATAGAGGTTTGCAGCAGGATGTTCCGCAAAAATACCTGCAGCGGGTAGATTTTTTTATCGGTCAGGTACAGTACAGCATTGAAGTACTGGTTCCAGTGGCCTACCGCGTAGTACAGGGAAATTACCGCAATTACCGCGCCGGAAAGAGGCAGTACAATCTTCAGCAGGAAGGTGAAGTCAGAGCATCCATCCAGCCGGGCAGATTCCAGCAGTTCGTCCGGAATATTGCTGCGGAAAAAGGTGCGTACAATAATCATGTTGTACACGCTGATAGCTCCCGGCAGCAGCAGAGCCCATCTGGTGTTGAGGATGCCCAGATCCCGGATCAGCAGGTAGTTGGGGATCATACCGGCGTTAAACAGCATGGTAAAAGTGAACATCATGATAATGGGCTTTTGGTACTTCAAGTCCTTTCGGGAAAGGGGATACGCCGCCAAAACCGTCATAAATACGTTAATCAAGGTACCAAAGACGGTGTAGAAAACGCTGTTGCCATAGCCAACCCAAATGTCCTTATAGGCAAAGATTGTCTCATAGCCCTTTAGGTTGGGGTTTACCGGCAGCAGCCAAACCCGCCCGGCAAAAATGTCCATCGGGTCAGAGAAAGAGGCGCTCAGCACGTAAATTAACGGGTAGGCGCAGGCCACCGTAAACAAAAAGGTAATGATGGTGATAAAAACGTTAAAGATTTTATCCGGAAGAGAATCGGCAATCAACGCATTTTTATTTTTACTCATTTATGATCTCCTCCTTACCACAAGCTGGATTCCGTAAGCTTCCGGGAAATAGCGTTTACCGTAACAATCAGCGCCAGGCCGATTACCGAGTTAAACAGACCGATGGCGGTGGTATAGTCATAGTTTGGCATACCGGAGGCAAAGGTTACGTTGTACACATAGGTTTCAATCACCTCGGAATAGGTTTTGTTCAGGGTGTTCTGCATGGCAAAAACCTTGGTCATACCTACGTTCATGATGTTGCCCACGTTCATAATCATCAAAATGACGATAGTGGGCAGGATGCTGGGCAGGTCGATACTAAAGATGCGGCGCACCTTGGTAGCGCCGTCCACAATAGCGGCCTCATGTACCTGAGGATCAATGCCTGCCAGGGCGGAGATGTAGATGATAGAGTTCCAGCCGGCCCCCTGCCATACGCCGGACCACACATACAGATGTCTGAAATAAGAAGCGTTGCCTAAAAATTCCACCCGCTCAAAACCTAAAGCAGCAATCATGTTGTTTACAACACCGGTTCTGGTGGCAAGAATCTGGTTCATAATGGCAACCATGATGATAACCGAAACAAAGTGGGGCGCATAGGTGATCATCTGGACTGTCTTCTTATATTTCTGGTTGGTGAGGTAGTTTACACATACCGCTAAAAACAGCGCCATAGGGGTGGAAACCAGCAGATTATAAAAACTGAGAATCAGCGTATTTTTCATAACCAGAGGAAACTGCATCGATTTGAAGAAGCGGATGAAGTGGTCAAAGCCGATCCACTCGCTGCCCCAAATGCCTTTTCCCATTTTAAAGTCCTTAAACGCAATCTGAACGCCCAGCATAGGGCCGTAAGCAAAAATCAAAAGATAGGCTATGGGCAGAATCAGCATCGCGTACAGCTGCCAGTTGGTGCCCATTTCCGCAAGAAAACCGTGCTTTTTTCTCGGAGTCAACTCCTTTTTTGTACTCATATGTATTTCCCCTCAACCTTTCAAAAACCGTCAATCGTAGTTCTTTTTTCAAGCATAAAACCGTTATTTTGCAGGACGTCGCGCAGGCTTTATGTTTCATCGCATTGGGGGAGGGCTTCCCCCTCCTGTTGTAAAGCCCTCCCTTGCGGTGGATCTTCTGCCAAAGCAGAAAATCGGGATTTCTTATTTGGTCACCATCAGGCCTGCCAGTTCGGCATAGCGATCCATACCGGAGGTTTTCAGGTCGGCCAGGTACTGATCCCAGTCGGTATCCAGGCTGTAGTCGCCCATAATGAAGCCAGTTCTATATTTCTCTACGGTGGTCTTCATGTTCAGCTGGAGGTCAGTGTACTCGCTGGCGTATTCCGGATAGGGGAAGATGATGGAAACTCTCTTATCCAGGGCGGAGTAAGGAGCATACTTGGCGGCAGACTCTGCGTTGCCGAATACTTCCTTTCTGGAGGAAGGCAGGTTTGCGGCCCATGCGTTGATATAATCGGCAGATTCGTAGTAAGGAGGCATCTGGAACCAGTAGCTGTTCTGCTTCTGGCCGGGGGCTACGATATACTCATACTTAGCCTGGTTGCCGTTCAGGTCCAGAACGCCTTCGTCCGGCACCTTCCAGTCAACATCCTTTTTGCCGGCGTTGGCACTGTAGCCCATTTCCATCATGCCGTCAGCATCATAGAAGTAGTCCGCCCAGCGCATAGCGGCCTCAGGGTACTTACAAGCGGTGGTGATCTCAAACCGCTGGCCGTTCATCAGGGTGCCTCTGTCGTAAGCATAGCGGACGCCGTTGGGCCCCTCCAGCACAGGCAGTGCAACAAACTCCAGATCGCGGCCCTTCTCACCGTTTTCGTTGGTAAAGTGGCCCCAGTAGAACGCGGTTACAGCGCCCAGCTGGTTGACGTCGTTCCCCTCGGTTAAAACCTTCAGGGCATTTCTGTCTTGGGTGAAGGTAGCCGGGTCCAGCAGCCCGTCCTTTAACAGGCCGTTGAGGTAACGCAGGCCCTCCCGGTACTCCTCAGAGCCGATGTTGCAGCGGACAGTGCCGTCTTCCAGCAGCTCCAGGCCGTAGTTGCCTCTGTCGTAGTACATAAAGGAGTTGAGGATAAAGCTGTCGATCTCGCCGTTGGCAGCGTTCTTTTCTGCGCCGGCAAAGGGAACCTCATCCTTGATACCGTTGCCGTTGGGGTCCTTATCCCGGAAAGCTTCCAGAACCGCACGGAACTCCTCGGTGGTTTGGGGCAGCTCCAGGTTCAGGGTATCCAGCCAGGGCTGATAAATCCAGGCCCGCTTGGGCATTGATTCGTTAAAGCTGTCCACCAGACGGTTCAGGGCATACACATGGCCGTCAGGAGTGATGGAGGACTGTGCTGCAATTACGTTGTTCTCAATAACATTTTTGATGTTGGGCGCATAGTCGTCAAAGTACGGGTCCAAAGGCAGCAGCAGCTCGTCTTCAACATAAGAAAGCAGCTGCGTAGCGGACATGGAGGTGGCCATAATGATGTCAGGCAGGTCACCGGACGCCATGATCAGCGGTACCTTCTGGTCGGTATCGGCAACCAGAACATCCCAGTCGATATGGATATTGGTCAGATCCTCGTACCAGGAGGTAAAACCGTTGGTTTCCAGATCCTCAATAATGCTGCCGTCGTTGCCTACAACAACCTTAAAGGTAATCTTATCCTTTACAATAGGATATTCACCAGGCGCGCTTACCACGCTGTACTTGTCGTCTGCATTGCCGGTGTCACCGGAAGCGGTGCTGCTATTGTTGCCGCTTGTGCTGCTGTTCCCGCCGGAGCTGGAATTGTTGTCATTGCTGCATCCAACGGCGGAAACTGCAAACATTGTAGCAAGCAATGCTGCGAGTATTCTTTTGAGTTTCAAATACAAAACCCCCTTTTCATTCTGCAACCGGTTTGTTTTTACTTCTTTCTTCTTTCACTTTATTTGCTGTTTGATTTCTGTTCCGGTTGTCTGTACATTTATCATATTCAAATTTTTCGCCGTTGTAAAGGAACAGTTCATAATGTACTAATATTTTCGTCACTTTTGGGCATAAAATATTAGCTTATAATCCTTGAACCTGGAGGTACTTTTTCTAATATTTTAAGGTACCATTCTTAATCTTTTTTCCGTTTTATGACGTCGAGACGCCCTGCTTTCTTATTTCTCTCCTGAAACTGAAGGAAATATGCAAGCAGGGCGTTTGCTGAATTTTTTAGATCATAAACTAATCATCGGGCTGCTCGCAGCTCGGTAGGCAGGGTGCCGGTTACCCGCTTAAACGCCCGTCTAAAGGCATGTGGGCTGTTATATCCGGCTTTTTGGGAGATTTCTGAAATGGTAAAGGTACTGTTCTTTAACAAAAAGCAGGCTGAGTCAATCCGCAGCCGTTCCAGATACTCAGAGAAGGGCACACCCATGTTTTCCTTAAACATTTGGGACATATAAATTTCAGAAAAACCAAACTTTTCAGCTAAAACGGTCAGGCTTAAATCCGGGTCGTTGTAGGAATCCTCCATAAACCGGGTGATCCTGCTGCGCATTTCTACGTTTTTGGCCTTCTGTTTCGGCTTTAGCTGCAGGCAAATATACAAAAAGGTATCCTGATAGGCCACAAACATCTGCTCGGGGGTCATAATATTGCCGTACTTTTTCAGCTCCTTCACATTGTGGGAAACCTGCCGGATATCCACAAGCTCCATGGACTCATGAAGCTGGGCCAGAAGCTTGTAAAGCACGCCGTTCAGCTCGTCATACAGGCGGGTAATCATCCGCTCGGGGATGCGGTGCTGTACAAAATTCTGCTCGTATACCATCTGCAGCAGCTTTTTTGTTTCCTCCTGGTTGCTGGAGGAGGTTGTGGCCAGCAGCCGCTGTTCAATCTGCAGGGGGAAGTAGTAGGAAAATTCCTGCATTTGCGGTACCCCCCAGATAATCGTTTTGTTGGACTCCAGGATGCCGGTATCCAAAAGCTCCCGCGCTGCAATGTAGGAATAGTAGACGTCCGAAAGAGAGGGATGAAACTCACCGGCGGCAAACTTTAGCATAACGCCGCTTTCGTGAGTAATCTGGACAAATATTTCCTGGGCGTACTGCTCCAGCCGGCGGGTATTGATGGCGTCACTGGCTTCATCTGAGGCAATGATCATGGCGCAGAGATTATCCGAAAGGTCAACAAAATAACTGCGGATCTCTCCATAGGGCCGTTCCTGATCCCTTAAAAGCCCTTTAACAACATTGACTTCCAGCAGGGTGTGCAGGGAATCCGCCCCGGGCAGGCCGATAATCTCAATAGCCAGCACATTAAAGGCGTTCCCTGTAATATTTTCCAGCGTTTCTGGGACGTCGCTGCTATGGAGAATCTGTTCCCCCATTAAAAGCCGTTTGCGCTGTTCCTGCCTGATGTAGGGCAGGTTCCGTTCCAGCAGGCGTTTGGCCCGTCCGTCGTTTACCAATAGGTCAGAGATAACAGCATGAAGGCTATTTACCCCTCCCCCGGGGTGTCCTCCTGTAAAATGGTCCTGGATCATGTCCACAATTTCCTCCAGAGGACGGGAGCTGTTATAGGAGAAAAGCAGCGCCAGCACAAACCCCAGCACCATAAACAGCAGATAAAGAAGCAGCAGCTGATATTGCAGACGGTTTACCGGAGCCAGCACCTGGCTGGTAGGCGCCGCCGTAACCAGCCGCAGGCTTGCTGTTTGGGTTACGGTATAGGCGTAAAGTCGGTTTCCCTGCTCTTCGCAGCCGGAACCCGCGCCCTGCAACAGGTCGTCCGGGACGTCCGCAAAGCTGGACATGTTGCTGTAAACCAGATTTCCGTGGGTATCCAGCACGTAAACCTCGCAGGCTTGGTCCTCTGTCCAGCGGAAAATTTCCTCCAGCCGGCGACCAGGGATTACCGTAAGCAATGTAGCCCTGGGGGAGCGCTCCCCCACCGGCAAGGTTTGAATGCAGTATACCGAGGAATACCTGTGGAGCTCTCCGTCCTCCTCCACACCGCCAATAATGTAGTTGAACCGGTTTTGGGTAACAATGCTCTCCCAAAACTCCGGAGTAATCTCCTGAGATTTGATGAAATAGTCATAAAACCGCTGGTAAGGGTAGGTGGATTGGGACGAAATTACAATATCCTGCCGGGGGATAATTAAATAGCTGTTATCCACCTTTTGGGTTAAGGGGGGCATTAGGTCATACACCTTTTTTAGCTCCCGAAACTGCTCCCTCTGGTAGATGGTGTTGGAATTGATCACCTTAGCTACCTGGGAGTTTGTGGCCAGATTATAATGCAGGCTGTCTATCTCCGCCAAATCCTGGTCCAGAATATCAGCGCTTTGCTGCAGCATACTCTGGTAGCTGCGGATGGAGGATTCCTTTAGGGAGGCGCAGAACCGGAAATAGATCATCATCAACAAAACAAAAGAGAACCCTAAAATTACTATATAGGAGAGCAAAAACTTTTTGAAAAAAGGCCCGGCTCTGCTGAATCGTCTGGTAAAAATCATGAACAAACCTCTCTCTTCCGCAATGGTAAAACAACAGCGGCGCGCCTGCGGAAAGCCTCCGGGCGCGCCGGCCTGTGCCATACGCTTTCAGGACGGGACTGCCCACCTACGTCCCGTACAAAAACAGCAGCTTTTTACACGCCGTAAAGGGATTTAGGCGTTTCATACAGCCAATCCCGGGCAAGTTCCAAAGCGCCTTGTTCGTCAATAAAGCCTTGGTCGATTTTGGTGAGAAGGAAATCGGTCATCAGCTTACGGATCAGGGCATTTTTGCCGTAGCACCACTCAATACAGCGGGAATCAGAGATAGAAAGATAGCTTTTGTTGGAGGCCAGGGCCTCAAACCGCTTCTCCATGGCGTCCCGGAAGGTACTGGGCCGGAAGTTGAACCACCACATGCCGCCCACATATACATGGGGGAAAATCTGGGCCGCCTGTACCACGTCCATATTGTTTATCTCGCTGGCAATTACCAGGTCAAACCTGCAGCTGTATTTTTCAAAAATGCCATACAGGTTAAGCACCCGGTCGGTACGGTTTACCGGCGCGGTTACGGAGCAGAAGCCCCATTCCATCCCCAGGAAGAACTGCACGGTAAACTGAAGCTCCTCAGCAGTGCCGCAGATGGCATGAAGCATGTAGATCAGGCAGTCATCCAGATCCGCAAAGGCAGTACCGTCGTTTTGGTAGCTTTTTTTGCCCAGGTGGTTGATGGTAGTCATAATAGCGGTAACGCCCCGGTTTGCAAAGGCAGAAAGCTGCTCCTTTACCGCTGCCGCCTGGCGGGCTGCTTCCTCCGCCCGGTTTGGAGCCTCAAAAATTTTCTGGGCCCCCTGCTGGAGCATTCCGTCAATACGGGGTACCCAAACGCAGGTATCCAGCCCAACAAAGTTTGTGTGCTCCTCCCGGTTAAGCACTGTGTGGGCAACGCGCCCTTTGGCAGCTACCTCTTTTGCCCAGCCCGGCTTTTGAGAGGTAGCCTTTACCTGGCGGATCGCCTGCTGCACAGAGGCTTTGTCGGTAAGCTCAATCTCATATAGATCCTTAAAAATCCGGCTGACGGCGTAGTGCATTCCCGTGCTGCGGGTTTTTTGGTAAGCATGGAGGAACAGGTCAATCCGCTGATCCTCCGGCAGGTTTTCGTAATCCTGGGGATACCCCGCCCCCTGCATTTCTCTAAGGAACCAGAAGTAATGGGCAATCTGCCAGAAGTCCTGAGCAGGCAACGCCTCCCCCACCAAATGGGTATGGGCGTCATACACCGGAAGCTCCGCGGCCTTCTGCAAAAATTCGTCCTTGTTCATTGGAACAGACCCTCCTTTAGTCTTTTCTCTCTTTTTTGGGGAATATGGAAGGATTCCCATTTGCAATTATAGCATGGTTGTACAAAGAATTCAAGTAAAAGCGCCTAAAAATTAACATATATAATATGAAAGCGCTTTTTTGTTTTTTCGCTTTTGGGACGGGACTGCTAATTGACATCTTGTGTATTTGCAAGAGGCCGGAACCATGGGTGTGCAGCTTGTGCAGTAAAATTGACAGTTTACAAAGCCACGCAGTTCGGGGTATAATAGCTTGAGGTACCCCCCGTTTATTGGGGAAGCCCTGCAAAACAAGCAGGCGCGACGTCATGGAAGAATAGAGGGAAGTAGATAGTATGTCAGATAAAATAAATGAGGTGAGATTTCACCTTTCCGCCCTTTCGGTATATCGGGGCGTGTTGGAGCAGCCGGGTGTGCAGCTGTTTTATAAGCTGCTGGGGCGTCAGTTTGGGGACGCATGTGAAGCGGCGGAGCTTTACGGCCAGCTTTTGCAGGTGCTGGACGAAAGCGAAAGCCGGGGCTGCTGGACCAACTGCCTGTTTGACCTGGTGCTTTACAGCGACAACCTGTTTACCCGGGAGTCTGCCGCAAACCGGTTTATCGGGCTGCCACTGTGGGTGAAAGAGGGCGCCGAGCATGATCTGAAAGCGCTTTGCCAGG
This sequence comes from uncultured Oscillospiraceae bacterium, assembly GCA_949741215.1. GTDB lineage: Bacteria > Bacillota > Clostridia > Oscillospirales > Ruminococcaceae > CATJLA01. The sequence goes on along the minus strand of CATJLA010000096.1, from coordinate 3,831 downwards.
CAGGCGCGGTTACGTCCAAGGAGCTGAAGGAGCATCTGGCCGGTTTGTTCCCCGAGGAAGCCTCTCTGTTTAAGGCCCTGCCGGATTATAAAACCGGGCTGCGCACCTTTAAGGCCTCGGCAAACTGGGCGGAGGATATTGTAAGCTTTGCGGAATTTGCCCGAAGCCATGGTTACGGGAATTTTGCCCGGTACAGCTCCTTTTTGCTGGCGGTGGAGGAGGGAAAGGTTGCCCTGAAGCCGGTAACCAACCCGGACCCGGTTCGTCTGGCTGAGCTGAAAAGCTATGAGCGGGAGCGTAAGGTGCTGATTGACAATACCCTGGCCCTGTTGGACGGCGCAAAGGTCAACAATGTGCTGCTGTATGGAGACAGAGGTACCGGCAAGTCCTCCTCGGTAAAGGCAATTCTCAACGAATATGCTCCAAAAGGGCTTAGACTGGTGGAGGTTTCCAAGTATCATCTTAAATATTTGGCGGACCTGATTGAGCTGCTGCAGGATATCCCCCTCAAGTTTATTATCTTTGCGGACGATCTTTCCTTTAACGAGAATGACGACAACTACACCGCCATGAAAGCGGTGCTGGATGGCTCCGCCCGGAAGCTGGCGGACAATACGGCAATTTACGCTACCTCCAACCGGCGGCATCTGGTGAAGGAGAGCTTTTCCGCCCGGGAAGGGGACGAGGTGCATCTGGCCGACACCATGGATGAGGCGGCTTCCCTCTCCGACAGGTTCGGCATTACCATCACCTTTCTTTCCCCCAATCGGGCCAAATTTAACGAGATTGTGCTGCTGCTGGCCAAGGATCAGCAGCTGAATGTGGACGAGGATACCCTGCTGCAGCAGGCCAATGCTTGGGCGGTGCGCAAATCCAACTTTTCGCCCCGGTGTGCCCGGCAGTTTATTGACCATGTGATCTCTCAGATCAGTAAGAAGTAAGAGGGAACAGGGAATAGTGGAGATGCGTTCCTTGCAGGAACGGTTGGAATATTGCTGTGGATTTTTTCATCATAAAGTTTTGCAATAGCTCTGCTTTTCCCTTAAAATGTTTCACGTGAAACAATTGTTCTTTTTGCGGTACAGAAAATCCTTTCCTTGAAAACGGAGAATTTTATGAAAAAGCTGATTGTGTTCCTTTTGGCATTCTGTTTGCTGCTTGGGGGCTGCAGCGGCTTGTTTGGAGGATCTTCCCAAAGCCAAAGCGCTGAGCCTGAGATCTTGGAATACCCCGTTAGTGTGGGGGACGTCACCTTGCAGGAACGTCCCATGCGGGTGATTTCTCTTTCTCCTGCGATTACCGACCTGTTGGTGCAGCTGGGGTATGGCGACCAGCTGGTAGGCGTCAGCGACGATTGCGCTCCGGAAAACCGCCCACGTTTGGGGACGTCCCTGAACCCGGATTTCTCCGGCATTGAGGGGCTTGCGCCGGATTTGATGATCTCTATGACAGCCCTGCCCGAGCGGACGCTGCTGCAGTTCCAGCAGGCCGGGGCGGAGGTACTGGTGCTTACCCGCCCCCAAAGCTTTGCGGAGCTTTTGCAGTTTTACCGCAGCCTGTGCCTGCTGTTGGAGGGGCAGACCAGCGGCGGCAAACGGGCCGATCAGCTGGACCGGGAGATTGACGAATGGCGCCAGCGGGTGCAAAGCGCCGTGGAGCGGGAGCTTGCGGCAGGTGCGAAAAAGCCCTCGGCCATTTTGCTGTATCTGCCGGAGGAAGTTATGGCCACCGGAGATACTTTGGAGCAGGAGCTGCTGGAGCTCATCGGGGTGGAAAACGCGGCGGCAAACGGGGTAAACTGGCGCTTTGTGCCCGAGGAGGGCTTTGCGCCGGATCTTATTTTCCTCAACAGCGGGGTGGAAAGGGCGCAGCTGGAACAATCAGAGCTTTATAGCTCCTTGGAGGCAGTCCAGTCCCAAAAGGTGTATTCGGTGGACTGGACTGTGCTGGAATGTCTTTCACTCTATTTGTTTGAAACGCTGGAACGGATGGCAGAACAGGCTTATCCTCAGGCGGACTTTGACCCGGTGGAAAGCTCTGCCGGTTCAGAAAGCGTGGGGCATGGATAAACGGTATTTTGTGCCGCCTTATCCTCAAAAGCCCCTTGTTGTCACCGCCGAATTTTGGTATAATGAGGAAAAAACTGCCGCTGATATGGAGGCAAGCTATGATTACAGGCACTATCAAAAACAAGGTTGACAAAATATGGACGGACATTTGGGCCGGAGGAATTACAAACCCATTGACCGTGATTGAGCAGTTGACCTACCTGATGTTCATCCGCTCCCTGGACGAAAAGGAGCTGGAAGCCGAGGGCTTTGAGAATATGACCGGAGAACCGATGCCAAGGATTTTTCCGCAGTCGGCAACAGGGCAGTCTATGCGCTGGAGCCGATTCAAAAACAATGATCCGCGAGATATTTTTGACATTCTTTCCCGCCGTGTATTTCCCGCTGTCAAAAGCATGAAATATGGCGTTCTTCCAGACTTCAACGAACAGGGTAACCTGATTGAAATTGAGGACAAGCCGGATCAGCAGGACGAGAGCGGAACCGCTTTTGCCCGTTACATGGAAGACGCTATGTTTTTAATCCCCACCCCCCAAGTTTTGCAGAAAATCATTACCGGGCTGGAGGATTTATACGAGCACGACGTCGCCGATTTGGATATGCAGGGCGACCTGTACGAGTACATGCTGGGGAAGCTGGCCACAGCGGGGCAAAACGGCCAATTCCGTACCCCAAAACATATTCGGGACATGATGGTAGAGCTTCTTCAGCCAACCCCATACGACACTATTTGTGACCCTGCCTGTGGAACGGCAGGCTTTTTGGTGTCCGCCGCGGAATATATCCGCAAGCACTTTGAGAGCAGTATGACCACGGAACAGTGGGAGCATTTTTCGGGGCCAGCCTTCACCGGGTTTGACACCGACCGCACCATGCTGCGTATTTCCGCCATGAATTTGATGCTTCACTCCATCACCACGCCGCAGGTGGATTACAGAGACAGCGTTTCCAAACAGAACCAGATCAGCGGGAAATACACAATCTGCCTTGCCAATCCGCCCTTTAAGGGCACCGTGGATGCGGAGAGCATCAGCGACAATTTGAAGGCGGTTACCAATACCAGAAAAACCGAACTGCTGTTCCTGGCGCTGTTTCTGCGGATGCTGGAAAAGGGCGGGCGCTGCGCCTGCATCGTGCCGGACGGAGTGCTGTTTGGCAGCAGCAAGGCTCATAGGGCAATCCGCCGGGAGTTGATAGAAAACCATCAGCTCCGGGCTGTTATCTCGATGCCCTCCGGGGTGTTCAAGCCCTACGCCGGGGTGTCCACCGCCGTGCTGGTATTCACAAAAACCGGCGCGGGCGGCACAGAAAGCGTCTGGTTTTATGACATGAAAGCCGATGGGTTCAGCCTGGATGACAAACGTACCCCAACGGCGGAAAACGATATCCCCGATATTATCGCCCGGTTTCATAACTTGGCCGGGGAGGATGGTCGGGAGCGTACAGAGCAGTCCTTCCTGGTGTCTAAAGAGGAGATTGTGGAGAACGGGTATGATCTTTCCGTCAACAAGTACAAAAGGACGGAGTACGTGCCTGTAGCGTACCCGCCCACCAGTGAGATTTTCGCACAGCTCCGGGGGCTGGAGGCGGAGATTCAGAAGGGCCTGGAGGAGCTGGAGGGGTTGGTGTGAAAGTTAAATTGATGGAGGCGTTTGACCTTCAAATGGGGAAAACACCTTCCAGAAACAATTTGGCATATTGGAACGGAACAAATACATGGGTTTCAATAAGTGATTTGGGTGATGCAAATAAATATATCAGC
>CATJLA010000095.1 GCA_949741215.1 uncultured Oscillospiraceae bacterium | reverse complement strand
TTACGCTGAAATTCAAGCAAGGGTGAACGCCCTTTTGGGGTAAATTGATGATACTAATTTGTTACTAATTACCCCGCATTTTGCCCGCTTTACACCGCTTTATATTTTGAACAACCCTGAAAATATCGGGGTTTTCAGCGGTTGTAAATTGGGCTGAATTATGGTATAATATTATTGTATGTGCTTTACGTACGATTGTAAAAACACCGCTGACAGGAATGAAGGAGAGAATTGCCAATGTATCAGGATTTGATGGATACCATCGGGGTTGTGGAAAAGTACGATCCCGAAGTGGGCGCCGCCATGAGAGGGGAGCTGGGCCGCCAGAGAAGAAATCTGGAGCTGATTGCCTCCGAGAATATCGTTTCCCCTGCCGTTATGGCAGCCATGGGTTCGGTTTTAACCAATAAGTACGCCGAGGGCTACCCCGGCAAACGCTACTACGGCGGCTGCCAGGATGTAGACATAGTGGAAACCATTGCCATTGAGCGCGCCAAAAAGCTGTTTGGAGCCGAACACGCCAATGTGCAGCCCCATTCCGGCGCCCAGGCCAACCTGGCGGTTTACTTTGCCCTGCTCCAGCCCGGAGATACCGTTCTGGGCATGAGCCTGGCGGACGGCGGCCATCTGAGCCATGGTTCCCCGGTAAATCTTTCAGGCAGTTACTACCACTTTGTTTCCTACGGCGTGGATCAGAACACCCACACCATCAACTACGACGAAGTGCGTGCCCTGGCTTTGCAGCACAAGCCCAAGCTGCTGGTGGCAGGCGCCAGCGCTTATCCCCGTGTGATTGATTTCGAAAAGCTCTCCGCCATTGCCAAGGAAGTTGGGGCTTACTTCATGGTGGATATCGCCCACATTGCCGGGCTGGTTGCGGCAGGGCTGCATCCCTCCCCGGTGCCTTATGCGGACATTGTAACTACCACTACGCACAAGACCCTTCGCGGGCCCCGTGGCGGCCTGATCCTCTGCAAAAAGGAACTGGGCAAAAAGATTGACAAAGCGGTATTCCCGGGCACCCAGGGCGGCCCTCTGGAGCATATTATTGCCGCAAAGGCTGTTTGCCTGGGCGAGGCTTTGAGCGATGCCTTTAAGGCTTACCAGAAGCAGATTGTGGAGAACGCCCAGGCATTGGCGGCAGGCCTGACCAAGCGGGGCTTCCAGCTGGTTTCCGGCGGAACCGACAACCACCTGATGCTGCTGGACCTGCGCAACATGAACATCACCGGCAAGGAGCTGGAAAAAAAGCTGGATGAGGTATTCATCACCGTAAATAAAAACGCCATTCCTAACGACCCTCAAAGCCCCTTTATCACCAGCGGCATCCGTATCGGCACTCCTGCCGTTACCAGCCGTGGCCTGAAAACCGAGGATATGGACGTCATCGCTGAGTGCATCTACCTCACCGCCACTGACTTTGAAAACTCTGCCGACGCCGTGCGGGCCAAAGTCAGCGCTCTTTGCGGTAAATATCCGCTGTATCAGTAAGCCTTTTTGGGACAAAAGTGCCTTCCTCTTTTGCACAGAACACAGGCAGGCACAAAGCCCAACGACGTCTTAAAAACAAAACTGAAAGCCAGCCGCTGCAAACCACTTGCGGCGGCTCTTTTCACATTACAGCAGCAAAAGGAGGGGGACTCATGCCCCTGGCAGACCAGCTGCGTCCCAATACTCTGGAAGAGGTAGTAGGGCAGCAGCATATTTTAGGGCAGGGCAAAATCCTGCGCCGGATTGTGGATAACCACGGGGACAAGCTCCCCAACCTGATTTTCTACGGCCCCTCAGGGGTAGGCAAAACCACTGTGGCAAGGATTTTGGCCCAAAATGCCGGCAAACGGCTCCACCGGCTCAACGGCACCACCGCCTCTACTGCCGATATCAAGGCGGTAATGGAGGAAACCGAAACCTTTGCCGGGCGGGACGGCATCCTGCTTTATCTGGACGAGATCCAGTACTTAAACAAAAAGCAGCAGCAAACCCTGCTGGAATACATTGAGGACGGCAGCATTACCCTGATTGCCTCCACCACCGAAAACCCCTATTTTTATATTTATAACGCCATTTTAAGCCGGAGCACCGTGTTTGAGTTCCGCCCGGTGGAGCCTGCGGAGATCCAAAAGGCAGTTACCCGGGCCTTTCAAACACTGGAGCGGCAGTACAACACCGCCCTGGAGCTGGAGGAGGGCGTAACCGCCCGCATAGCCGCAGGCTGCGGCGGCGATGTCCGCAAAGCCATAAACTGTGTGGAAATGCTGGGCCTTGCCGCCTTGGGAGCCTCAGAACCTTGTATTACGTTGGAAGAGGTGGAGCAGGTAGCCCAGCGCAGCTCCATGCGGTATGATAGGGACGGCGACGAGCACTATGATATCCTTTCCGCTTTTCAAAAGTCTATCCGGGGTTCGGACGAAAATGCTGCCCTCCACTACCTGGCCCGGCTTTTGGAGGCAGGAGACCTGCTTTCCCCCATCCGCCGGATGTTGGTTACTGCCTGCGAGGATATTGGCTTGGCCTACCCCAACGCTATTGTAGTGGCCAAAGCCTGTGCTGACGCCGCCCTGCAGCTTGGCCTGCCGGAAGCGAGGATTCCCCTTTCTCAGGCGGTAATCCTGCTTTGCACCGCACCCAAGTCCAATTCCGCTATCAACGCCATAGACGCCGCCATGGCGGACGTCCGCAAAGGGGATTTTGGCCAGGTGCCAGATTTGCTGCGGGACAGTCACTACAGCGGCTCCAAAAAGCTGGAGCACGGCATTGGCTATCAGTATGCCCACCTGTTCCCCAACCACTATGTGCCCCAGCAGTACCTGCCGGAGCCGATCAAAAACCAGGTGTATTATCAGTTTGGAGAGAATAAAACCGAGCAAACCGCCCTGCAGTACCGGCAAAAAATTTTGCGGGAGGCTGCAGAACTCACCCCAAAGCCGCAAAAATAAAACGGAGCAGTCACGTCCCAAAGCCTTGTGTGGGGGGACATGACTGCTCTTTTGTTCTCATCCATTGGGGAAAGGCTTCCTACTCCTCTTCAAACCTGCTTTCTATCACCTTGGGGGAGCATTCCGGCGAGTAACGCCAGCTTTCCAGCCGCCCCTCGGACAAAAAGTACCGCAGGGGGGAGGGACGGTAAACTGCCTCAAAGCAGTCCACCAAAATCAGCTTGACCTTCATCTTTTCCGGAATCATGCTTTTGATGTACACGCTGGCCTGCTGCCCGGGAACAACATTCTCCTGAGGCTCCGCCAGCCCTGCCAGATTGGGGGTAAGCTCCACAAAAACCCCATAGCTTTCGGAAGAACGGACAATCCCTGCCACCGTTTCCCCACTATGAAACAGGGCGGCGTTTTGCTCCCAGCTGCCCAAAAGCTCCTTATGGCTTAGGGTGATTCTGTTGTTTTCTACCGAGCGCACCACCGCTTTAATGGCCTGGCCGGGGTAAAACCTATCGCTGGGGTGGGTGATGCGGGAAATGGAAATGGCGTCAATGGGGATAAGGGAGGGCATTCCGCAGCCGATATCCACAAAGGCCCCAAAGCTTTCCAGGTGGGTAATCCGTCCCTCAATAATATCCCCAGGGACAAGAGTGGAAAGATATTCTCTCACGCACTGTTCCTGCACCTGCCGGCGGGAGAGGCGGGCGGTAACTTCTCCGGCAGGGCCTTTTTCAAAGCCGGTAATAACAAAGCATACAGGCTTGTTTACCCGTGAGATCATGGCGATATCCTTTACGGTGCCTTCCCGAATGCCCAGGGCCCCTTCCTCCCGGGGAATGATACCAGGCATACAGCCCAGATCCACAGTCAGGTTATGGGCATTATCGCAAACCAAAGCCCTGGCCTCTAAGATCCGTTGGGACTGAAAGGCTTCCTGCAGGGCGGCAAAGCTTTTCATGGCGTTTTGATTTTCCTGGGTGAGCAGCAGGGCTCCTTCCGGTTGATATACTGTCATTGCTCTGAACCTCCTATGCCGGGTGTGCATGCGGGCCCGGCTTCCTTTGTATCAAACATATGAGGAGGCAGGAGGGTTTTAGAACCCTTCCGCAAGGAATAGTAAATTGGGAAGGTGCTGTGCATATCAACTTGTGTGCCCTCCCTGCGGGAATAGGAGAAAAGCTGCGGAGGATGGTTATAGCCGGATTGTCATCAAAATTACAAAGCTCCGGATATCTGAGGCAGAGGGCCAGTTGCCTGTTCTGCTTCAGGGAATCCGGAGCTTTTTGTTTTGCACAAAAATGTTTCACGTGAAACAATTGTTCTTTTTATCCTTACGGCAAATTTCTTTTTGGGCGCAAAATAATATCGTTTGCAGTCTTGTCTGAAAAGGGGCTACTCTATTTTATACATTTCTTTGTACTGCTCTTGGGTTTCCAGCACTTGGGCTACATACCAGTTGGTGTCTTTAAAGGGAATGGTGTGAATATTTACCCCATCGGTGGAATAATCTGGGTCTTTCAGCCACCTTTTTACATTGCCCCATCCGGCATGATAGGCGCAGAGAGCCGTTTGAGGTACCTCAAACTCCGCTAAAAGCATGGAAAGCAGATAGGTTCCGTAGCGCACGTTGGTTTCCGGATCGTACAAATCCTCAAAGTTTTCTGACCAGTCCTCCCCATTGCGGTACTGAATCCAGTCCATGGTTTCTTCAGTAATCTGCATCAGCCCTCTGGCGCCAATCTCCGAGTCCACATCCGGATGAAACCCGCTTTCATTTTTGATCACCGCAAACACCAAGGACTGAGGCAGCTCATACTGTTCACAGTACTTTTCCACCAGATCGCCATATTCCAAGGGATAGGCCTTTTCCGCAAAATGGCTCCACCCCCGGCTTAGCAGAAAAACCCCTGCGCCAAAAAGCAGTGCCAACACAAGCAGCGCCAACAGGATCATCCGCCCCTTACCGGTTGGCCCTTGTTTTCTTTGTCGGGTAATCACAACAGTTCCCATAATTTCTCTCCTTTTTTGGGACAAAAACAGCACAGTTCAGTCCTTTGCCCCATTTGCCAGCCTCAAAAATTCCTCTAACTGCCGCTCCAGCGCCGAAATATTCCCCTGGTTGCAAAAAATAAAATCCGCCCGCCCAGCATAAAATTCTTCCGGCTGCTGGGCATTCAGCCTGCGCTTTGCTTCCTCTAAGGTCAGCTGATCTCTCGCCATAATCCGTTCCAAACGGCGCTCATAAGGCGCGGTAACCGCTGCAACCAGCCCGCAAAGGCTGTCGGCGCCGCTTTCAAACAGGGTGGGGGCGTCCAGCAGAATAAAGCTTTTCCCCTCCGCCTGCAGGGCTGCAATCTGCCGGTCAATCTCCCGGATAATATAGGGCAGGATGGTTTCGTTCAAAAGCCGGAGCTTCCCAGGGTCGCCAAACACCAGTTTACCCAAAGCTTTCCGGTTCAAAGCGCCATCCGGCAGCAAAATTTTGTCAGAAAAGGCTTTTACCAGCGCCTCCAAACATTCGCTCCCCGGAGCAGGCACTTCCCTTGCCACTCGGTCGGCGTCAATCCACGCAAAACCGGGGATACCCCGCCGTTCCAGCATTCTGCCCACAGTGCTTTTTCCCGCGCCGGACTGCCCTGTCAATCCCACAATCATTCCAAAGCCCTCCTGTCAGCCTCTGTTTTCCGGGACGTAACTGCGTCCATAGACTCAATAGCTTTGCTTAAAAGCGTCTCCTGCTTTACAGCCGTTTTAAGCAGGAGTGCTTTTCATCTATTGCAAAGCCGTTTTTTCTGTAAAAATTCAGCGCGCTTTCTTTGTTGGAGCCGGTTTCCAGAAAAACCTTATAGCATTTATGCTCCTTTGCTATTTCTGTCGCTTTCTCCAGCAGTGCGGAAGCACAGCCCCTGTTTCTGTACTGAATATGAGTTACTACATTTTCAATTACCCCAAAGGGGCGGACATTATGGGTCAAGCCCTCAATAATGGCCATCTGCACCGAAGAAACCACCCTGCCGTCCTCCTCCGCAACCAGCAGGTACATCCTGCCGTCTTTCTCAAATTGATCAAGAAGCTGCCGCCATAAGTCCATGTTCTGCTCCTCTTTTGGCGGATATTTTGTCAGATAATCAAAGTATAATTCCTTCAAATCCTCTGCGTCCGTACGAACTGCCTTCCTAATGATCATACATACAACCCTCCTGAATAAAAGACGTACACACCGCTCTCCATGTGCGCAGGCACGCAGGCGGGCGCGACGTCCCCAAAGCCCCATGGTTATTTTATGCCAGCCCCGCCGCGGATAGCTCTACCAAAGTAAATCCTGCCGCGCGGATCAGCCGGTTATACACCGCCAGCCCCACCCCTTTAGGCTCCGGGCAGCGGGCATACACGGTTTTGGCTCCCCGTTCGTCCAGCCGGCGCAGGCAGTCAAACAGGCGGGCGGCCTGATCCTCTCCGGTTTCGCCCAGCCGCTCAAAGGGTACGGTTAAATCCTGCTGCTCCGGGCCAAAGCCCAAAGCAAAAACCCCTGGTTCGGTTTGGGCCTTTTGGTTCACATAGCGGCAAAACTGCTGCGTTGTACCCAAAAGCAGCACCACCCTGGCTGCCGGGGCGTAATGCTTATACTTCATCCCAGGGGAGGCCGCCTGCCGCCCCTGTTCCAGCTGACGGGTTACAGCCGGGTCCACCAGTACTTTTCCAAGCACTTCTTCCAGCTCCTCGGGGGTTACAAAGCCGGGGCGCAGCACCACCGGGAGCTCTCCCGTCAAGGTAATTACAGTGGATTCCACCCCCACCCCGCACCGGCCGCCGTCCAGAATCATATCCACCCGGCCGGTTAGATCCTTAACACAGTGCTGTGCCGTAGTAGGGCTTGGGCTGCCGGAAAGATTGGCCGAGGGCGCCGCAACCGGCACGCCGCTTTTGGCAATCAGCGCCCGTGCCACCGGATGGGAGGGCAGCCGGATCGCCACTGTATCCAGCCCGCCGGAGGTTACATCCGGCACCACCGGCCTTTTTTTCAGAATCATAGTCAGCGGCCCGGGCCAAAACCGCTCTGCCAGCTTCCAGGCGCTGTGGGGTATCTCCCTTGCCAGCGCCTCCATTTGGGACGGCACTGCAATATGCACAATCAGCGGGTTATCCTGGGGCCGCCCCTTGGCCGCAAAAATAGAGGCTGTTGCTGCCGGGTTCAGCCCGTTGGCACCCAGCCCATACACCGTCTCGGTAGGAAAAGCCACCAGCCCGCCCTTTTGCAGAATTTCAGCCGCCCTGGCAATTTCACAGGGGTGGTTTTCAGGGTCGTCTATTTTTACAAGCTCTGTCTTTTTTTCTAACAACATCCTATTTTTACGCCTCTTCTTCTATTTTTATCCCGGCGACGTCCCGCAGGCCCATGTCCACCTACTTTAACGATGAAGCAGGCCGCTGTACAACGTAGCGATCATGGGGCATATCCACCCCCCGATAATGCTTTATCCAGCTGTCGGCTTTTATCATGCCGTTTTTCAGGGCAACGTTCTGAGAGGGAATATTGGTATCCCTGATAATCGAGCAGACCTCCCTTGCCTGCAAGGCTTCAAAGGCGTATTGCTTACAGGCTTTTGCGGCCTCAATGGCATAGCCTTTGTGCCAATGCTCCCGCTGAAAAAGGTAGCCTATTTCAAGCACTTCCTTATCTTTCCACGGCTGCATGGTAAGGCCGCACTGCCCGATCATTTCCCCTGTTTCCTTCAAAACAACCGCCCATAAACCAAAACCCCATTTTTGGTAGCGGGCAAGCTGCCTATCCAGCCATTCCTGGACCTCCTCGTCACAAAAGGCGCCCTCGTAAGCATACATGACTTCTTCATCCTGCAATATTTTGCACAGGGCATTAAAATCAAGCTGCTCCAGCTTACGCAAATACAGTCTTTCTGTTTCCAGTATCATGCTTTGCCCCCTTTTTATGCCCGGCAGCTTATCTTAGGCGCGACGTCCCACAGGCCTGCCGTGCTATAGCTTTTTGGCAAATGCGGCGTTATGCTTCAGCTCATAGAACCCACATTTTTGATAAAACGAAAACGCCGGTACAGTATCTTCTGTCAGCAGGAAAATATGGGTCAGCTCCAGCTTTTTACAGGCATGTTCTATCTGACTTAAAAACAGCGTTCCCACGCCTTTTCCCTGCTTGTCCGTACGGATGCACAGCTCGTCAATATAGTACTCGGTGCCGGTATACCAGTGCCTGATATGCCCCATTGAGATCCCAATCAGCCTGGTTTCCTCATACAGTCCAAAGGTCAGGGAATTATTCTGCCCAATCAAATCATGCAGGTACAGCTGCAGCTGGTTTTCATCGGACCAATCGTCGTTCCACGGCTCCTTGGTAAAAACTCCCACAAACAGCTCCCGGATTTCGTCCGCCGCTTTTTCATCCAGCCGCTTCAGGCAGTAAGTTTCCCCATCCATGCAGAGTTCCTCCCTTTGTGTATTTCAGTGTCCCGCCTGCGCGACGTCCTGCAAGGTTGTTTTATTCCTGCTGAGCTTTTAGCTTTTCCGTCTGCTCAAAGGTAATCAGAGCGTCAATAACCTCGTCCAAATCCCCGTTGAGGATACTGTCCAGCCGGTACAGCGTCAACCCGATTCGATGATCGGTAAGCCGCCCTTGGGGGTAATTGTAGGTACGAATCCGCTCGGAACGGTCGCCCGTACCTACCTGAGAACGCCGGTCGGAGGCGATCTGGGCGTCCTGCTCCCGCTGCTTCTGCTCGTAAATTTTGGAGCGGAGGATCTTCATGGCTCTATCCTTGTTTTTATACTGGCTCCGCTCGTCCTGGCACTCCACCACAGTGCCGGTAGGCAGGTGGGTAATCCGCACCGCCGATTCCGTTTTGTTGACGTGCTGCCCTCCTGCGCCGCTGGCCCGGTATACGTCTATCTGCAGGTCCCCGGGGTTGATCTCAATTTCCACATCCTCTACCTCCGGCAGGATGGCCACCGTAACGGTGGAGGTATGCACCCGGCCGGCGGATTCTGTCTCCGGTACCCGCTGCACCCGGTGAACGCCGCTTTCATACTTCAGGCGGGAGTACGCCCCCTCGCCGTTAATCATAAAGCTGATTTCCTTAATGCCGCCCAGCTCGGTGGAATTTTGGTTCATCACCTCAATTTTCCAGCCCCGGCCTTCGGCGTACATGGTGTACATCCGAAACAGAGAGTTGGCAAACAGGGCGGCTTCCTCCCCGCCGGCGCCGCCTCTGATCTCCACAATTACGTTTTTATCGTCATTAGGGTCCTTTGGCAGCAGCAGAATTTTTAGCTGCTCTGCGCAGGATTCCGCTTGCTGCTTGCTTTCCTCCAGCTGCTCCTGCACCATTTCCTTGAAGTCCTTATCCAGGCCGCCCTCCTCCAAAAGTTCCTGCGCCTCCTGCAGGGAAGCCTTGGCTTTGCAGTATTCCTGGTATTTTTCTACTAAAGGTGTTAGATTCTTGTATTCCTTCATGAGATTTTTATACTGTTCGTTATCAGATATGACGGTGGGGTCCATCAGCTTTTGGCCTACCTCCTGATAACGGTTTTCTACATTTTTTAATTTATCCAGCATGGTGGTTCTCCTTTATGCTAATATTTGTTCAGGTTTACTATATTTTTATAAAAATTGCCCCGCGATTTTGCCACGGTTTTGGACGATTTTGACGCGGTTTTGCCCTGTTTCGGGATGATTTTGCCTCAAAACGGAGCAAAAACGGGAGGCGCTCCCCGTCCCGATAGAAAAAAAGCGGCGAAAAGCTATGGATTTTCCGGTTTTTGCTCCCGCAGGATTTTTTTGATTCGCTTTTCCACTTTAGCGCGGGGAGCCATTACTTCCCGCTGGCAGCCCATGCAGCGAATTTTGAAATCCATACCCACCCGCAGTACCATAAAGCGGTTATCGCCGCAGGGATGATTTTTTTTCATCACTAAAACGTCCCCTACCTGTACGTCCATGAAAAACTCCCCTTTCTCGATATTTTTGTGTATTGGATTTATTATAGCAGAAAATAACAGTGGGTTGCAAACTTTTTCCCGGGTTATTCCGGGTTTTTTTACTTAAAATAAAGAAACAGGCCGGTTTTTTCTTTGGAAAAAGCCGGGGTACTGGGAATTTTTTGGAATGGAACCACAGAAAGGAGTTTTTGATGATGTCTAAAATTTTATGCGAGTTTGCTTCTGCCGATTTGGCGGACCTGCATTTAAGCCATTTAAGCCGGCAGTTCCCCGGGATACAGGGGATTGTGCTGCGCCGCCGTACCGGCGAGCAGGGGGGACAGGAGAACCGGTTTTTTGTGCCGGTTTTTGGGGTAAATCCTTCCGGCTCCATGAGTGCGGCGCAGAATCATCAGGGGGCGATGATACCCTCGGTTGGGCTGGGGGTGCCGCTTTTGGGCGATGACTGGCACGAGGAGGAGCCTTTTCAGGACCAGAGTGTGGTGGCGGAGTTTCGGTGTCCTGATCAGGAGGCCCAGAAGATTACCGGACTGCTCCACAGCATGGGGGCAATTCGGATCCAAAACCGCAGGGGGTTTTAAGGGGGGTGGTTCTCCCTTTGCACCCTTTGCTGGGGGCTGTGCTTTTGGGACGGGGCGCAAGGGGGTTCTTTTCCGGCTCTTTTTAAGGCTTTACATGGGGGCTGCCCTGCCGTAATATTTTTCACTTTCTTCTGTTGTATATGTGGAAATCTGGCGCCTATGATGATAGCTGTATGATTGTTTTTATGCAGGATCGAAAAGGGGATGGGCTTTTTTTCGTTGGATTTTCCTTTCAGGCCTGTGTATTGGGGGAAACAAAGCGATGGGCAGGCCAATACATAAGCCTGAAAAGCTGAAAATGATGAAGAAGTCCGTGTTGGAGAGGCAGAAGAACAGAAAACGGCAGTCATGTCCCTAAAAAAGATAAAAAAAGACCAAAAAAGCTATAGCCCTTTTGTGGGAAATTTGATATAATGTATTTTATGGAGAAACACCAGAGCCTTAGGCTGCAGGATTGTACTTAAAATAAAGACGCCTGTATGCCGCTGAGGCTGCGGAAATTTTATGACGGGAGGAAATAAACAATGGCAGAAAAAACTAAGGGAGAGCTGCTGAAGGAGAAACTGCTCTTTAAGCCTGTAAACGGCGCGGAAAAGCTTTTAGAGGAGGACAGGGAAAAAGTCTGGGGCTTTAATGAGAAGTATAAGGAATTTTTGGATCAGGCCAAGACTGAGCGGGAGGCTGTGGCATATACCGTGAAGCTGCTGGAGGAGAATGGGTATGTCCCCTTTGAAGCCGGCAAGGCCTATCAGCCCGGAGAAAAGGTTTACCTGAATAACCGGGGAAAATCGCTGATTTTTGCCACTATTGGCACCGAGAGCATTGACAAAGGGGTTTCTGTTATGGCAAGCCATATTGATTCCCCCAGGATTGATTTGAAGCCTCATCCGCTGTATGAGGACTCCGGCATGGCGATGTTTAAGACCCATTACTATGGCGGGATTAAGAAATATCAGTGGGTGGCGCTGCCTCTTTCTCTCCACGGTGTGGTTTGTAAAAAGGACGGCACGACTGTTCAGTTTGTTTTGGGTGAGAAGGACAGCGACCCGGTGCTGTGCATCAGTGATTTGCTGCCCCACCTTGCCAAGGACCAGATGAGCAAGCCCATGACCAAGGCGTTTACCGGCGAGGACTTAAATGCCCTGGTGGGTACTTTGGCTGTTCAGGATGAGAAGGTGGACGAGAAGTTTAAGCTGCATGCCGCCTCTATCCTGTTTGACCAGTATGGGATTACCGAGGAGGACCTGCTTTCTGCAGAGCTGAGCCTGGTGCCTAACGCAAAGGCCCGTGACGTGGGGCTGGACCGCAGCATTGTGGGCGCCTATGGGCATGACGACAGGGTTTGTGCCTATACCTCTATCCGGGCGGCGTTGGAGGCAGAGACGCCGAAATACACTCATGTCACCGTGCTGGCGGATAAAGAGGAGATTGGCAGCGAAGGGAATACAGGAATGAAATCCGCCTTTTTGCAGTACTTTATTGAGGATTTGGCCGAGGCTTACGGTGTAAAGGGGAGAACGGTGCTTTGCCGGTCGCTGTGCTTCTCGGCAGACGTAAATGCGGCTTATGACCCCAATTATGCCAGTGTGTATGAGAAGCAGAACAGCAGCATGATCAACGGCGGCGTGGTGATTACCAAATACACCGGCTCGGGCGGAAAGTCCGGCACCAATGACGCTTCCGCTGAGACGATGGCGAAGGTACGGCGGATTCTTGACCGGGACGAGGTGCTTTGGCAGACCGGTGAGCTGGGCAAGGTGGACCAGGGCGGCGGCGGCACAGTGGCTATGTATATTGCCAACCTTGGCGTGGACGTTGTGGACCTTGGGGTGCCGGTGCTTTCGATGCACGCCCCCTTTGAGATGGTGTCTAAGCTGGATGTGTACAATACCTTCCGGGCTTTCAAGGCGTTTGCCAGCCGGGATTAAACGAATTGGTATGAAAAAAGGCTCTGCTGTAGGAGGCAGGGCCTTTTTGCTGCGGTATGTATGGATTTTCGCAAAATTAAAATGAAGGTGCGCGGTACAGAAAAAGGTTTTTCTGTTTCCGGCGCACCTTCACTTTTACTGAAAGGACTGGAAAATGCAGCTTCGTCACAAGAGTGGCATATGGCTATGCGAGAACTGCTGCATAGCCTAACAATAATCTTTTTAGTGCATTGTTGCGGTTATTTTTCTACGGAGAACCGGTATTCGGTTTCATGACGGTAGCGCTCGCCCGCTTTCAGTACCGGAGAAGGGAAGTGAGGGTACTCTATGGCGTTGGGGAAGCACTGGGTTTCCAAACAGACGCCATGGTACTGCCCGTAAGCGACTCCGTCTTTACCTGGCAGCTCGTCCTTTAGGGAATTGGAGGTGTACAGCTGGATGCCCGGGGCTGTGGTGTAGGTATCCATTACAATGCCGGTAGCGGGGGAAACAAGCTTTGCCGCAAAGCAGAGATTGCCGTTTTGCCGGTCAATGACATAGTTCTGGTCGTAGCCGTTAGCGTTGCGGATAGCAGTGTAGTTATCATGAATCCGCTCTCCGATAACGTGGGGGGTGGTGAAATCCATGGGAGTGCCCTGGGTAGGGGTGATTACTCCGGTGGTGATTAAGCCCTCATCCGCCTCAGTAAAGCGGCTGGCGTTCAGGGTGAGGATATGGTCCAGGATGCTGGGAACCTGATGGCCTGAAAGATTGAAGTAGCAGTGGTTTGTCAGGTTTAGGACAGTATCCTGGTCGGTGATACCGTCATACACCATGGAAACGCCGTTATCCTCAGTAAGGGAGTAGGTGACAGAAACGGTGAGGTTGCCGGGGTAGCCTTCGTCCATGTGGGGGCTGAACAGAGTGAAGCGAATGGACTCGCCTACTACTTCTGCCTCCCAAAAGCGTTTGCCGAAGCCGTTTTTGCCACCATGGAGATGGTTTGCCCCGTTGTTGCAGTAAAGGGTGTATTGCTGGCCGTTTAAGGTGAATTTGCCTGCCCGTATCCGGTTGGCGCAGCGGCCTGGCACAACGCCGATGCTGGAGTGCTGGTTGGCGTAGTCCGCTCCGGAAGAGAAGCCCAGGGCTACGTCTACCGGATTGCCGTTTTTATCCGGCGCCCAGATTGATACAATGGATGCCCCCCAGTTGGTGAAGGCGGCTTTTATGGTGCCGTTATCCAGGGTGTAGAGGATGGCCTGCTTGCCCTCATAAGGGGCGCCAAAATTGGCTTGGGTTACTGTAACTGCCATAATAATCCCGCTTTCTTCCGGCATATTCTCTGTATTTTGTGACGAATTGGGGCCTCCTGCCGGACGGAGGCTTTTTGTATGCTTTTATTATAAAAGCAGGCGGCGGTTTTTGCAAGCTCTCTTTTGGCTTTAGGGACGAAAGCGGCGCGGGATTTGCAGTGTTTTTTGGGGGAGCCCGGGAAAATAGGGCGGCTGTTGCGTCCTGAAACAAAAAGCGGGCTTAGGGTTACAAAACGGTGTGCTTTGAGATTACAGCCGCTGCCAAAACAGCTGCGCAGTGGGAAGACAGCCTGGGGGGTTATTTTTCGTAGCGGCGGATGCGGCGGCGATAGAAAAGGGCAAAAAACTCCTTGGGGTGGAAGGGGATGAGGGGGTAAAGATAGCTTTTGCCGGAAACGGTTTTATTGCAGCACAGGAACAGCAGGATGAGCACAAGCCCTGCGGCAAAGCCCCACAGTCCTCCGGCGGCTGTGCAGCAAAGCAGTAAGATCCGCATGAATTTGAAGGCGTAGCCAAGCTCATAGCTGGGCTGGGTGAAGTTGGCAATGGCTACAAAAGCCATGTAGAGGATGACCTCCGGGGCAAACCAGCGGGCCCTTACGGCGAAGTCCCCTAAAATAAGGGCGCCTACTACCGAGAAGGAGTTGCTTAGCATCCCCGGGGTGTTGAGGGAGGCAAGCTTTAGGCCGTCGATAGCGAGCTCAATGAGCAGAAGCTGGAGGAAAATAGGCACCGGGCCGGGATCCTGAGGAAGAAGAAAGGCAAGAGGCTCCGGCAGAAGGGAAGGGGTGTGTATCAGCAGATACCAAACCGGCGTTAAAAACAAAGTGAGCAGAAAAATGACAATCCGGGTGAGGCGAAGGTAAGTGCCGGTAACCGGAGGAAAGTAGTAATCATCCGCTTCCTGGACGAAATCGAAAAGGGAGGTGGGCAGCAGCAGGGCGCTGGGGGAGTTATCGGTAAGCAGCAGGATTTTGCCCTCCAGCACTGAGGCGGCGGCGGAATCCGGGCGCTCGGTATAGCGTACTTTGGGGAAAGGGTTCCACCAGCGCTGACGGACAAGTGCCTCGGTAAGGCTTTCCTGCCCCATGTTCAGGGCTTCTACTTCCACCTGTGCCAGACGGCGGCGCAGGCTTTGAACCAACTCCGGATTGGCTTTATCCTGCAGGTAGCAGAGGACGACATCGGTTTTGGAGCGGCCGCCTACGGTGTGGATTTCCATGGTGAGCTGAGGGTCCCGGATGCGGCGGCGGATCAGGGCGGTGTTGAACACCAAAGTTTCCACAAAACCGTCTCGGGAGCCGCGGAGCACACGGTCGTCCTCCGGTTCCTCCACGCCGCGGGTGGGGTAGGTTCTGGCGTCGATCATGGCGGCGTGGGGATAGCCTTCCATCACCAGCGCCACTGCTCCGGAAAGGACGCCGGAAGCAATTTGATCTTCTTCCTGCTGGCAGTCTACCTCCACATAGGGCAGATAACTGGAGGCAAAGGTTTCCATCGTAGGGCAGTTGTCGGACGATTGTGGGGTGAGCTTTAGCAGAAATTCCATGATCTTTTCCATGATGTCGTCCTTGACAAAGCCGTCGATAAAATAAAAGGCGGCGGCTTTGCCGCAGATTGTCAGCTGGCGCTTGACTAAATCAAAGCTTTGGGTTACCCGCAGCAGCTCGTCCAGCCTTTGAATATCCTCCGGATAGCGGCCTGTTAATGCCATAGGTGGGATTCCTCCTTTTTCTTGATGGAATTGACACTTGGCGCCCTTTTTCAGTCCGTTTGGCTTGGGGGCTGCAGGGTAATGTGAAGCCGCCCCGACTGCCGGGTAAGGCTGAGCTTACAATCGGCAAGAGCTTTGGGAAGAACAGGTGGGCTTACCGTTTGGACGTCACCATTTAATAGGCCTAAGCCCAAAAGCCCCTCCAGCACCATGCGGTAAAACCAACCGGCGGAACCGGTGTAAAGGCTCCAGCCGCCGTGGCCGTAGGCGTTGGGATTGGTGTAGATGTCCGCCGCCATATAATAAGGCTCCAGCTGATAGTTTTGGGAATAGCGCGGAATTTGGCAGCGGGAGGCCGGGTTTGCCATCTCCAAAAGCTGCCAGGCATCCTCCGCCCGGTTTTGGGACAAAAGCGCCCAGATCAGCCAGATTGCCCCGTGGGTGTACTGGCCGCCGTGCTCCCGGATGCCGGGGGGATAGGATTTGCCATAGCCAGGATCCTTGCTGGAATGGGAGAAATCCGGGGTAAAAAGACGGATGATGCCATGGTCGTAATCCACAAGGCGGCGGCAGCACTCGGTTAGAGCCTGTTCGGTCCGCTTTTTATTCAGCCCGGCAAAGGCTGCAAAGCTTTGGGTGATGGAATCCAGCTGGCAGCCGCTGCTTTGGAGAGATCCAAGAGGCGTCATATCATCATAATAGGCCCGGAGGTACCAGCTGTCGTCCCACCCGGAATGCTCAATGGCCTGGATCAGCTGAGATTTACGATCCAGCAGGGTTTTTTCCAAAGCGGCATCCTGCTTGTGGCGGAGTATGGGGAGAAACCGGTCCACCGACGTCACATAAAACTGGGCCAGCCACACGCTTTGGCCCTTGCCGCCTGCGCCTACCCGGTTAAAGCCGTCGTTCCAGTCTCCCGAGCCCATGAGAGGAAGGTTTAAGGAGCCAAGGGTATAGCCTTTTTCCAAAGCAAGGCAGCAGTGCTCATAAACGGTGAGCTTTGTGGAGGAACGCTCCGGCGCCAGGTAGCGTTCCTGCTCATTGGCCCCTAAAAGCGGGGCGGTAAGGCAGGCTATGGGGACGTCCAGGACGGCATAATCCCCGGTGGCCTTCACGTATTCTCCGGCAGCATAGGGCAGCCAGAGCAGGTCGTCGGAGCAACGGGTGCGGGCGCCGCGCAGGCCGCCTTTTTCTTGGGGAAGGATATGCCACCAGTGGAGGACGTCGCCCTGTTCAAACTGGACGGCACAGCACCGCAGCAGGTGGATGCGGGTAAGCTGAGGTGCAAACCACAGGGCGGCAAGGCTGTCCTGCAGCTGATCCCGGAAGCCGTAGGCCCCGCCGCACTGGTAAAACCCGGTTCTGCCAAGCATCCGGCCCGCAAGGATTTGATGAGGGGCAAAGCCATTGAGAAAGGCGTCCAAAGCGGGAACAGGGGTGTGAAAATGCGGCGCTGCAATCATGCTTTGGGACGGTACTGCAAACTGCTGGCTTGCGGCAGTGCGGGCGGCCTGTTCGGTTTTGCCGTAGGAGAGGATGATTTTTACCCGCCCCTTGTACTTGGGAGGCAGACGCAGGGGGGTAACTTTGGAGATACATCGGTGGGCGGTTGCATGGGGAACGCTTTGAGGCTCATGAGAAGGCTTCCACTGGCCGGAGAGAAAGTCGGCACGCTCCAATACCCGGAAGCTTTTTTCGGCGGCGATATCCTGTTCCGGCTCCATACCAAGGCAGAGGACGCCGCCAACCTGGGCGGAAAGGGGGTTTTCGGCATATATCATACCGTTTTTCTCCCAGATGCGGGGAATGGCGGCATTTTTTGGGAAATCCCCCAGCAGGGGCTCCAGGTAGTAGGCACAGGCCAGGTCCAGCTGCTCGTCCCCTTGGTTTTCCAGCTCCAGAATCATCACCTTGGCCATCCATTTATCCGGGACAAAAAGAGTGAGAGTGTAGGAGAGTGCGCCAATCTGACCCAGATATTGGGCTTTTTCCGGTGAGAATACTGCCCGGGCCCCGTGGGTAAGGCTGTAGCAGCGGGTTTGATCCCGCAGGAGGAGAAGCTCGCCCAGGTTATCGGTAAAGGGGTCGTTCTCCCAGGGAGTGAGCTTATTTTCCCGGGCGTTGAGGCCCCAGGTATAGCCCAGGCTGCTGTCACTGATCAAAGTGCCGAAGCTGTGGTTGGCCAGAATATGGGAGAAGGGCAGGGGAGTGCTTCTGTCCACCCAAAAGGCGCCGTTCAGGAAAGCGCCGCCCTCCACCGCTAAAACATTTTGCCCGTTGGGCATAGGAGCAGGGCGCGGGGAGTGCATTTTTAGAGGAATATAGGGCTGAAGTGCAATATGAGGACGGATCAGGTCCTCCGGCACAAGATGAGAAGCAACGCTTTGGATCAGGGCAGCGATCGGAGCGGTGGCCTCCAGCAGGTGAATGCCTCCGGGTTGACGAAGGAGATCCCCCATGTTTTCCCGGAGAAGAAGATCCGCCAAGGAGGAGGTGAGCTGCTCGCCGCTGTTTTCAGGGTAGAGAACAGCAAGATCATACAGGACGCCGCTGCGGCGGAGAAGACGGTGAGCCTTCAGGCTTTGCAGAAGACGCTCCTGCTGCTGTGACGTCCCATTAGAAAGCTGTAAGGCTGCAATGGGGAGGTCGCCGGAAATGCCAAGGCTCCACAGAGAGCGGATATCCAGGCGGTTTGCTTCCGCCAGGGCCAACTGCCGGCGGGATTCCATCCGGCGGAACAGCAGGCCGGGAAGAAGGGAGTAGGCGATCCGGCCCTCTAGGGAGTTATCAAACAGAGGGGAGGCCGCGGCGGTTTGCTTGCTGACACCCCCTTTTTGCCGCAGTTTTACCAGGTTATTGACGGCGTCCGCAGCGGTTTTGCCTGCCGCCAGCAGTAACGTCACAGCAAAAACGGTGCCTTTTTGGGGCAGAGGCAGGCAAAGGGCGCAGCAGCCGTCCGGCACAGAGCCGGCTTGTTGCTCCTCAAAGGGCCTGGAAAAAAAGAGGCCGGTAAGCCCGGAGGGGGCTTGGAGCAGTGACTCCCGCCTGGTTTGCAGGCCAAAGGAAACAGGCTCCTTAAAGCCAATGGCCAGGGCAGGGGGCTGGGCGCCCTCCCGCGGGGTGCGGGTGAATACCGCGCAGTTGGCCCCGGCATCATACCGGGAGGTAACAAACAGCCGGGAGAAAGCAGGATGTGCGGTAAAGTCCCGATCCGGAGAGAGGGTGGGCTCCAGGTAAAGGAGAAGCTGGGTTTTGCCGGAGAAGTTTTCCAGCCGGATCCTGCGCTGCTCACAGGGGAGGGCGGGGTCCAGGGTACAGGTCATCTCCATCTTCAGGCGGTTTTGCCGGAGCTCATAGCGAACAGAACGGCTTTCAAACCGGCAGCAGCGGGTAACAGGCTGGGCCGGAGGAGTTAAAAAGGGCAGGCTTTGCTCCGGGGCGGCGGTAAGGCTCAGCTTTTGCTCCCCCTCCCGCCCCAGCAGAACAAATATGCCGGCGGGCCGGCGCAAAGGATCATGGCAGCGCCTGGTAAGGTCCGCTCCGTAGCCGGCAAGCCAGCTGCAGCCGCTATCGGTATACAAAGCAGTGAGTCCTCCATTGGAAAGGACAGCGCACCGGGGGGAACGGAGGGAAATCTGCTCACAGGTTTCGGTAAAGGGCGGCTCTTTGGACGGAGCGGGCGCAGCGGCTTCCGGCTCCTCCCGGACAGCGCCTGCCCAGAGAGCGTCCCCCGCGCGCTCCTGCAAAAGCTCCCGGGCGCGGCCCATTTGAGGGTCGGCCAAAAAGCGGCGGTGCATTTTGCCGGGGAAGGCGGCGTTTACCGCGGCTGCTAAGCTCATCCCCAAGTGGTGGGCCATATATTCCCGCACCAGGAGGAAAGGAGGCGCCGCGTCCCTGGAGGAAAGCTTTTTGGAGGGGGCAGCCGCCGGTTTGCTGCCGGGAACACAGCGGCCGGGGGTAAAGTCAGCACTTTCATAAAAGCCGTAGCGGCCGGAAAAACCCATTTTTTCCATCTCCCTTAAATTTTTCATGGCCATTTTTGGGGCCCAAGGCAATGCCAAAAAGGTAGAGTAGGGGGAAATAACAAGCTCCCGGTTCATGCCCGGCTTTTGGGCAAGCAGCTCTACTCCATGGGCCTTATACAGGTAGCCTAAGGCAGAGTCAAAGGCGCCATAGCCGCTTTCACTAACACCCCAGGGTACACCCTTGGGCACTCGGTGACGCTGGCACCAGATAGCGTAGCGAAGGCCCTCTCCCAGCAGGGTGCCTTCGTCTGTCGGAAGAAAAAGGTGGGGCATAAAGTACTCAAACATGGTGCCAGTCCAGGAAATAGGGCCGGAGAAGCGGGCCTTGCGGCTCATGCTTCGGTTCAGGCGCTGCCAGTGGCGCTTGGGTACCTGGCCGGAGGCAATGGCAAAGTAGCTCAGCGCCCGGGCTTCGCTCATTAAAAAGTCATAGCAGGAGTCAGAAAGGGTGTTGGAGTCAGCATCCCATCCAATGGAGAAAAGCTCCCGGTCCTCCCGGTAAAATACGGCGACATCCGTGCGGGCGATCAGCTGTTCAATCCGGGAAAGTAAAGGGGCAAGAGAGGGTTCTTCCGGCAGGTAATCCTTTAACCCCTCCTTTACAGTGACAAGACAGCACAGGAAGTTGCCGCTATCCACCGAGGAGACAAACCGCGGGGCGAGAACCTGGCGGGTTTTGGTATCGTACCAGTTATACAGATTGCCGTGCCAGCTTTCCAGCCCTTCTATTACAGTGAGGCTGTTCTGCAAAAACTCGCTGAGGCGTTTGGAGGAGATGAAGTCAAAATCCCGGGCAGCCAGGGCAGAGAGGAGCATCAGGCCGATATTGGTAGGGGAGGTATGCTCCGCTTCCCGGAAAACAGGGGATTCCTCCAGATGATCCGGCGGGAGAAAGGAGTGGCGGTTGGCTGAAAGATCCTCAAAATACTGCCAGATAGAGGAACAGTATTCCCGCAGTTTTTTAAAGTCCTCCGGGCGCATTTGGGGCTGCCATTTGGGCGGACGTTTACCGCTGAGTAGCACAAAGGGTAAGGCTGCCCCAAACAAAAGCCCGGTAAGACGTAGGTGCCCGTACCCAGCCGGTGCAAGCAAAAGCAGCAGTACTCCGAACAGGCTGCTGAGCAGATACCGCACCCAGCCGTTTTTGCCGGCGGTTTGGGCGGCGGTCTGCCATTCCAGCAGGCGCTTATGGCTGAGGCGGAGGCGAAACAAGGCCCGCAGAGAGGCATCCAAGGAAGTAACAGCCATAGAGGGCAGTAACGTCAGCTTGGCAAAGCCGCCGGCAAGGGGAGAAAGCCCCGCCGGAAGAAAGGGAGCGGGGCCGAAAAACCGGCGGGTGAGCGCCTCCCCCATGCCGCCGTTCCACAAAAGGGAGAGGCTTTGCCAAAGCTCCCCGGCAATCTGGCTGCCCAGAGCTGCAACCAGCAGCCATAGGGAGGGTGGGGGAGGGAGAACCAGGCAGGCAAGCACGGCGGCTATCCCTAAGGGAGGGAGAAGGGAGAGGCGGAGGTTTTCCCACAGCCAGTACCGTCCTAAAGGGGGAATAGGGTTTATAATTTTGCGGGGCGGAATGCGGCTGCATAAAAAGACGCTGTTCTGCCAATCTCCCCGAACCCAGCGGTGGGTGCGGGCCTCCCAGGAAGCGGCGGTAGCGGGAAAGCCTTCGGTAAGCTCAATTTGGGGGATGAAAGCGGTACGGAGAATCTCCCCCTCCAGAATATCGTGGCTGAGAACCTGCTCCTCCGGAAGACGTCCGGAAAGAAGAGAGTAGAAGCTTTCCAGCTCGATCAGCCCTTTGCCGGTAAAGCGGCTTTGGCCAAAGATGCTTTGGCCCAGCTCCGCCGTTTGGTTTTCATAGGACGAAATGCCGGGACTGCCCCCCAGCATTACCGAGAACCAGCTGACAGGCTTTTCCGGGTCAGAACAAAGGCGGGGGGTAAAAATACCGTAGCCGTTTACTACCCGGCGGGTGGTTTGGTCGATCACCGGGCGGTTTAACAGGTGAAGGGCGCGGGAGAGAAAGGCGTCCGCCCCTTCCAAAAGCAGATTGGTGTCGCTGTCCAGCACCAAAAGGTAGCGGATATTCCGGAAGCACTGCTCCCCAAGAAGAAGCTCAGGGTCGATGGCGTCTCCCTTCAGCATTCTTGCCAGCTCCAGCAAAGCGCCCCGTTTGCGCTCCTGTCCTATAAACTGATTTTGAGTTTTGGAATAGGCCCGGCGGCGTACCAACAGGCCAAAACGCTCGCTGCCAAGGCGGTGGTTTAACTGCTGTACCATCTCGGCTACAGCCTGGAGGTCGCCGGTATCCTCGGGGCTTTGGGGCAGGGGATGGGGTGGGAAATCCAGCAGCAGGCAAAAGGTAAGGTAAGCGCCGTTATTTGCTCTGGCCATCCGCTCCAAACGGCGGCTCAGGGCAGGCAGCTCCCTGGGGTTTGGCATCAGGGACGAGATCACTGCCAGGGTGCGGGCGCTTTTTTCCAAAGCTTTTGAAGCAGGTAGACGCACTGCAGGAAGCGGAAGGCCCGACGTCCTAAAACAGGCGGCCCAGCTGCACAGGGGGCGGAACAGCTCCCACAGGGGGAAGAAAAACAGAATTCCTGCCAAAACGGAACGAAACCCAAAGCCTGCCAAAACGCTTACAAGAAGCGCAAGTACCGGCGGCCCCCAAAGCACCAAAAGCCCCCGAAGCTTGTGTTCCCGCTGCAGGCGGGGGTTTTGCAGCAGGTAATAGCCTACATGGCACTGCTTTTCCCACAACAGGCCTGTGCCGCCCTGGTCTTTGCACTGCTTTGCCTGGCTGAGGACAGAGGCGGCTATCTCCTGGCCGGTTTTGCCCAAAGGTTTTCCCAGCTTGGTACAAAGGCGGCGGTATTCTCCACGGCTTTGGCGGGTCATTTGAGGGTAAACGCCTGCCGGATCCTGCCGGAGAAAGCGCTCGGTTTCACAGCGGCGGATCAGCAGCCAGTTGTAATCCAGGCTTTCCGCTATGGCTAAAGAGGTAAAGCAGTAGGAGATCCGGCGCTCCCGGAAGGATTCTCCTTCTCCCTGAGGGGTGGGGCCGAATACAGTTTCGTATACTCCATGGAGCAGAGCCGCCCTTACCAAAGTGGGAAGATGGTCAAATTCCTCTCCGGTAAGGCTGCGGCAAAGCTGATGCTTTACCAGAATCCTATCCAGTGTTTCGGTGGTAAGAGGGGCCTGAGGCTCCACCAGCTCCCGGCAAAAAAGTTGGGTCAGCTCCTCCCAATCTACCGGTTCCTTGGCCTTTTCCCCCTGCTGAATGGTGCGGACAATCTGCCGGCCCTCCCGCAGGGCAGCTTTATAATGATCGCAGAGCCAACGCTCCGAGGGAGTACGCTGCTGTTCCTCTTTTTTGAACGCGCCGTATTCCCCCAGGGCAGTAAGCTCCCGGGTAAGCCTGGCTGCCAGTTTTTTTCCGTTGTTTTCCATAGATACCCTCCCTGCTGCTTTTATCTTTTATGACGAAGCGGGCCCTGTAGCTTTCCGCCCTCGTTTTTTCCGGGACTTTGAGGGAGGCGCAGGGCTTTTTCAGGTTATTTTGCGCTTTTTTCCAGGATTCTATGCGAAAACAGCCCCCAAAAGGAGGAAAATCTCCCTTTGAGGGCCGGGTATTGATCAGGCTGTTATTTTTGCAGATAGTCAATCAGCGGCAGCAGAAGTTGCGGGGAAGAAATATCATAGGAGGCGGTAATTGCCTGTGCCATCTGCTGGTCTTGGGGTGTTTTTTCCGGCTTTTGTTCTGCCTGACGCCTCATAACGGCAGCTGCCATGCGCATCATCAGTTTATCCGGCAGGGGCATTTTTTCATAGCACAGGCCGCTTTGCAGATAAAAATGAGGCAGGGTCTGCTGCTCCTGAGGGGTAAGATTCTGATTCCAGAAATCGGTGATTACCTCTTGGGCGGAATTGGGGCAGGCCCCGGTGACAAACAAGACCGCTTGCGTCCTGGTAAGATGAGCAAGCAGCCTTTTGATTTTAGGAAAGCCGTCAATCCGGCCGGCGTGGGCACGGGTGCCAAATACGATAACATCATAACCGGTTAGCTTTTGGGACGTAACTGCCTTGTACTCCAGCAAGGTGCAGGGGATTTTTTCGGAGAGCAATTGGGCGTATTTTTGGGTAAAGCCGGTGGTGCTTTTATAGATCACCAGGATTTTTTTCTCCATTGAGGGCATCTCCTTTCTGATTTAACAGCTGGGCTAAAAATGCGTGGTAAGCGGATTGCTGTTGGAGGAACATTTCCTCCGGCGGAATACCGGGGCGGGCGGAGGCCAGCACAGTGCCAAGCCCCATAGTGTAAAGCAGCATATGCAGGTGCAGCTGCCGGGCGTTGGAGACGGTAATCTGCAGCTGGCGGGCAATCAACTCGGGAATGGCAGGAGAAGCCTCGGTGCAGTAAAGGTCCTGCAGGGAGGAGATGCCCTCCCGCTGGTGAAAGGCGAAAATACGAAAGAGATAGGGTTCCTCCTGGGCAAGCTGCAGGTAGGCTTTGCCGGTGCTGCAAAACGGATCGTCAGGGTTCAGGCGGGCAGCGGTGTACTCCCGCACAAAACGGACCGCCTGGGCGGTTACTTCTCCGCGCAGCTCCTCCATATTTTTGCAGTAGCTGTAAATGGGCTGGACGGAACAGCCTAACCGCTGTGCAATGCTTTTGACTAAAACCTGCTCCATTCCGCCGGCTTTTGCTAAGGAAAAGGCAGCTTCCACTACCATCTCTTTGGTAATTTTTTGCTTTGGCATGGCGGATCCCTCCGAATATAATTTATTTATATAAAACGTTTATATAAATAAGCATAACAGGGTTTGAAGAGAATGTCAATAGGCAAAAGATGTGGGAGAAACAGGGGTGAGGCAGAGGTTTGGAGAGAGCGAAGCGGCGCCGACGTCCGAAAAGGGGGAGAAATATTTTGCAGGAGGATTTCATATAAGTGGAACAGCTTGCAGAATGGGGAGGCGCGGTTTATGGAGCAGTGGATTACAGACATGGTGAATCAATACGGGGGATTTGGGATTTTTTTGCTGATTGCGATTGAAAATTTATTCCCGCCGATCCCCTCTGAGGTGATTTTGACCTTTGGAGGATTTCTTACCACCGTTACCCGTTTGACGGTACTTGAGGTAGTGTGGGCCTCTACCTGTGGATCTATGGCGGGGGCGGCAATTTTGTATATTGTAGGGGGATTTTTTCCGCCGGAAAAGCTGAAGAGATTTCTTGGCACCAAGCTAGGCAGGCTGCTGCGGGTAAAACCGGAGGATTTGGACAGAACTTTGGAGGAATTTCGGGAAAAAGGGAGCAAAACCGTCTTTTTTTGCCGGTTTGTGCCACTGATTCGCAGCTTGATTTCGATTCCTGCCGGGATGGCTGGGATGAGGCTGCTGCCGTTTTTAGGGCTTACGCTGCTGGGCAGTGTGATCTGGAATGCCGTATTGGTTTTGCTGGGAGCGGCCGCCGGCAATTCCTGGCAAATGATTGCGGGATGGGCTTCTGCTTATTCCAGACTGCTGTTGTGTCTGGTGGCGGCGGGATGTGTGATCTTTATTTTATGGAAGCGAAAAAAATAGCCGAAAGCTGTTTTTGTCCATGTCCATAAGACGTATGCTGTAATTTTTCATCTTAAGCGCGTATTATTTCGAAAGAGTGGGCCAAAAGGGAAAGCAGTCTATTATAGAGCAACACCCAACAAGAATTCTCCTGATTTTATCCCATGAGGCAGTATTTTTTGCGAAACAAAAAAGGAAATCTGCCAGAAAACGGATCCGCTAAAGGAAAAGCGGAGGGATTTCTGGCAGATTTTTCATTTTGTTAGATCATGAACTTCGATTTACAGCTATAAAGTGAGGTGGATATGCGCACATCATCTATTCCTTTTGAAAATCGTCAAAAGGAAATTACGGCAAAAAAACAAAGATGTGTAACGACTGTTACAGAAAATAAGAGAATAAGGACGAAGGTTTTGATCTGAGAATAATTTCTTAGAAAGAAGACGTAGATTTTCAACCATATTTTCTCCACTTTTGAACGGAAAACGTGGGGAAAACCCTCATTACAGCAGGAATTTTACAGAGAAGTGCCTGTGTGGCGTCGAAGGATTATATCCGAAAGCAAGGCAGCAAGAAACCCGGCGGCCAAACAGGCAAAAGCGGCTTCCATGCAACTTTTGTACATGTATACCCGCAGCAGATAGCCTGGGAAAGAAGGAGAGAGCCGGGCAAACCACCAGGCAGATGCGAAGCAGGACGACGTCAAAAGAAAGCTGCCGGATAGAACCTGCCGGGGCAGCTGCTGAAGGGCGGAGAAGGAAAAATGACGGGAAGACATAAGTATCACCTCGTGTAAGGAATAAAAGTGGTATGTTTTTATTAAAGTGGAAAAACCGCTTGAAAATGCGGAGAAAAGACTTTTGCCCTTGACAGAGTTGAGGGAATGTGTTTTTATTTTACTATAAGGAAAAGGAAAAGACAATCTGCAATAAATGGTAGCAGGGCGGAGCTCGTCCCGGAAAAGCAGAGTTTGCTGAACATAGAAAGGAGGAATGCTGATGTGCCAGATGAGCTCGAAAACAGACGCTGATAACCAGGCTAAAGCGGTAAGAAGCGGAATTTCTACCGGGTGTTTGTATCCGCAGTATCCGGAGATTACTTTGCGTCAGCTGGGCGAGGCCGGGGTGAAAAAAACGGAGTTCTTCTCCAATTCCTTTAGTGAGCTGGAAGGGCAGTATCTGCGGGAGCTGAGCCGAATTGCCAAAGGGTATGGGACGGAAATTGTAGCTTTACATCCCTTTACCTCCCGGTTTGAGTCATTTATGCTGTTTACCTCCTATCAGCGGCGGTTTGAGGACGGGCTGGATCTTTATCGCCGGTACTTTGAGAGCTGCGGGGTGCTGGGGGGACAGTATGTGGTGCTTCATGGCTGCGAGACCAGGTTTATGGTGGAGGACAATTTTTATCTGGAGCGTTTTGCTCTTTTGCATGAGGAGGCTAAAAAGTTTGGGGTGAGGCTGGCACAGGAGAATATGTTTGCTTACCAAAGCATGACCCTGGAGTTTTTGAGAAAAATGAAGGCGCAGATCCCGGATGCCTGTTTTGTGCTGGATGTGAAACAGGCAAGGCGTTCCGGAATTGATCCGATGAAGATGGTGGAAGTGATGGGGGACCGGATTGTCCATGTTCATATAAGCGACAATACGGCGGAAAAGGATTGCCTGCCGCCAGGGAAGGGAGATTTTCCTCTGGAAAAGTTTGTGGAAAAGGTAAGAGATTTCCACGTTGACCCCGTTTTTATTCTGGAGCTGTATCGGAGCAACTTTGAGGACTTGTCAGAATTGCTGAATTCTTATTGGATTCTTGCACAATATTGTGAGAAAAAAGAGAATCTGTGAAAATGCTTTTTGGAAGATTTTAATTACAGGCGTTGCAAAGACAGCGGTTTTGGAGAGGAGTTCCAGAAGTTTTCAAAAATAACAGCGGCCTTTTTTGTGGAAAACAAAGGTTGTGTCGAAAAATGTCGAAAAAGCTCGAATATCTGTAATTTCCATCTACCATAAAGCTGTTATACTGGAGCTGTCAAACTTCAGCTGAGGAAAATTTGCGAACGCTGAAAACTGAAAGACAACTTTTGGGAGAAGGGACAGAGAGAACATGAAACAAAGAAAATGCGGCATAATAATGGTATGGATCAAAGAAAGATGTTATGAGAGGGGAGCTTTGAAATATTCGGTCGGACAAGCTCCCCCGGGCCAGGCAGGCGGCTCCTTTTAGAAAGTTTTCCGAAGGAGTAGAAAAAGCCTTCTCTATCAACTGACCAAAACGGTCTGGCGTTTGTTGTTTGCAATAACCGGCAATCTCTGAAAGCCGTAAAACAGGCTGTGTTCCCGGATATTTTCCGCTGTGGGCAGACAGCGGAGCAGCCGCTGAAGCCAAAATAAAACTGGCTTTAGGGTTGGAACACCGCCTCCAAGGCTTTTGGGACAAAATACGGCCCAAAAAGCGGGGATACAGTAGCTGTTGCTGTAAAAAGCTTATTTGGATAACAGTTTTGCCAAAATTGCGGTATTTTTTGCTCATGAATGTCGAATTTTGGCAGCTTTTGAAGAATAAGCCTCTGGGCAGCGGGAGGCCGTATCGTCTTTTGGCAGCTTTTGGGACAAGGCTGCGTCTGGTTTTGGAAAGCGCTTTCTGTTATGGCTGTGCTAATCCCCTGAAGCTTCCCTTAGGGCGGCGGAAGGATTTCTCCTTTGCCCTGGGCCTGGCCAAAAGGCAGAGAGAACAAGGCGGCAGCTACGTCCTAAAAAGAAAATTTTGGATTTGGGTGTTTCCTGTAAAAGGAAGGCAGCGCTGCCTTTTTGAGAATGGAACGGCAGTTTAAGCCGAAAGGATTTGGTTATATTATTTTAGGAGGAATTGACAAACAATGGGGCTGGAAGTCCGCTGAAAATTTTACCGTTGATTTTGAAAAAAATGCCTGAACGGCTGTTTGAAAAAAGGAAATCGGAGCCAGAATAATTTTGCCCCATTGGACCAGCATCAGGTTACCGGACATCACTTTGTGCAGAAAAGTCCAACCCTGCCATTTCTGTGAAAATCCCGGCAAATTTACCGCAAATAATGAGATGGCGCGGTGGCAAGAATGTTTGTTGAGCCGCCTCGCTGCCGCGGGTGCGGGCAATTTGTAAAGGAGTGATTCTGGTGAGACGAAAATATCGGGTATTTGCCGGGACATTTTCGGTTTTAACTTCGGTGGTGCTGGCGTTTACCTTACTGATACAAAGCAGTTTGCCGGATCGGTTTTATCTAACCGAGGGCGAGCAGTTTGATATGTCCTCCGACTACGGTCTTTCCCAAACAGTGAAAACGGTAGAGAAGGGCATTCCGCTGACAGGCGGGCCGGGGGAAAGCTATCAGGTGGATTTAAGGCTGTTCGGCGCCATTGCCGTGAAGAACGTTCAGGTGCAGGTGGTGCCAAAGCAGTATGTTATTCCAGGCGGCTTTCCATTTGGAATCAAGATGTTTACCGACGGCGTTATGGTTGTGGGAATCAGTGATTTGCTGACTCCGCAGGGCAAAGCAAACCCTGCTCAGGAAGCGGGAATCCATATGGGAGATGTTATTTTGCAGATCAACGGGCAGACTGTCCTTTCCAATGAGGATGTGGCCGAGATTATAGGAGCCTCTGCCGGCAGACCTGTCACTTTGGTGATGAAGCGGAAGGAAGATGTTTTTCCTTTACAGCTGAAGCCAGTGCTGGGAGAGGATGGCACCTATAAAGCAGGCATCTGGGTAAGGGATAGCTCTGCAGGCATTGGCACCATGACCTTTTTAGATCCGGCTACCAATACCTTTGGCGGATTGGGCCATGGCGTGTGCGACGTGGATACCGGGGAGATTCTGCCTCTTTCCTCCGGCGAGATTGTGGAGGTTTCCATCACCGGAGTAGAAAAGGGCAAAAGCGGGCAGCCCGGTGAGTTAAAAGGCTCCTTTGGCCGGCAGACAATCGGCACTTTAGGGATTAACGGAGAAACCGGAGTGTTTGGCAGGATGCAGACCAATATGATAACGGGGGATCCGGTGCCGCTGGCTATGCGCCAGGAGGTAAAGGAGGGTCCGGCAGTGCTTTATACGACGTTGGAGGGAACGGAGCCTCAGGAATATGCCATTGAAATAGAGCGGGTATATTTTGGCGACGGAAACCCTACCAAAAATATGATTATCCGCATTACTGACCCCAGGCTGCTGGCTGAAACAGGCGGTATCGTCCAAGGAATGAGCGGCAGCCCGATTTTACAGAACGGCAAGCTGGTAGGCGCGGTAACCCACGTTTTTGTCAATGATCCTACAAAAGGATATGCGATTTTTGCGGAGAATATGGAGACTACTCGTAGTATTTTGATTAGCTAATACTGGCTTTGAGAGCATTTTATTGGAGATATTAGGCTTTTACAGGCAGTGCCGTCCCGAAAAAACGGCTTGAAAACAGATAAATACCGAAAAAGGAAAAATTTTCCGTTCGTCCGTTATTCCGACAAAATATTCTCATGATCCATGGTAGCATTAGCACAAAGGTGCAAAATGCACAAAAAACAAAATGTAAAATAGCTTTGCTTGTCGAATTCGCATATTTCTATTGAAATCGACAAGGAACCACAAAAGCAGAGGTTAAAGGACAAAAAATGATTATCTGCTAAAATCAACCAACAATGGAGTGAAGGACAAATGGAAGAAAAGAACAGAGTGTTAATCGCGGAAAATGATCAGGAGCTTTGTGCGCAGTACTCCGAATGCATGGCCGCCCAAGGCTTGGAAGTGCGGATGATACCCAAGGATGGGGAACGGCTGCTGAAGGAAATTACGCAGTTCCATCCTGATATTGTGTTAATGGACCTGTTTATGGCTGGCCTGAATGGCAACGAGGTGTTGGATCGATTACAGCAGCTGGAGCTGGAAACAATGCCCCGGTTCTTCATTGTAACAGGCTGCGACCTGCCGGACCGTTTGGGAGAAATGGTGAAAAAAGGCGTTTCAGACTGTTTTTTGAAACCGATTAACGTAAACAGCATACTGGAGCGGATGACCGAACGGCGTAAAACAGAGCAGCAGAAAAAGCCGGATGTTCCAAGCATGAATGTGGTTACCGGCAAAAATGACCTGGAGCTTAGAATTACGGATATTATCCACCAAATTGGAGTGCCTGCCCATATTAAAGGGTATCGTTATTTAAGGGAGTCTATCTGCCTGGCGGTGCAGGAGCGTGAGATTTTAGACTCGGTTACCAAAAGGCTGTACCCAGAGGTTGCCAAAACCTTCGCTACCACTCCGTCCCGAGTGGAAAGAGCAATTCGCCATGCGATTGAGGTGGCTTGGGACAGGGGTGACGTGGATACCCTAACTGCTTATTTTGGCTTTACCATCCATAACGGAAGAGGCAAGCCCACCAATTCGGAATTCATCGCCATGATTGCGGATAAGCTTCGGCTGGAATCTGCTTCCAGCCGGGCCAGGCGGCTTTCGTAACCACTGCTTTAAGGGACAGGGCTGCAGGCGGTTTTGCCTGCGGGCATAGCGGCAAACCCCCGCCCCTGTAAAATGTTTCACGTGAAACAATTGTTCTTTTTATAAAAAGATATTCCCTGCCTAAGCCGGTAAATATCCCTATTTATAAAACAAAGGACGCAGCAGCTGCGATATGCTTTAGCACTTCTTCTATTAGGCCCGACACTTTTTTCATAAGCTCCTGCCAGCTGTTTCCGGGTTCCTCCGCGCTGCGCAGCAGAACCAGCTCCTCCGGGTAGGAAAAGGACAGGAAAGAAAGCCCGTGCATCCAGTATTTTTGCTGGTCCAGATAGTAGGTGAACAGGCGTGCGGCACGGTAGGGCTCCTCGTCCCTCTGGCGGTACCACCCTACCCCTGTTTGTACCCCGGAACGGTAGACCAATGAGGGCAGTACCGTCACGTAAACAGGGCATTTATCCAGCATGTACGGCAGCTTTTTCGCCTGCTCCTGCCAGGCCTGAATCTGCTCCGATACACCGTTGCGGAGGCAGAGCATTTCGCCCTGGGTTTGGAACTGGGTGTCAGCAAAGGGCAGAAGCGCTTTTTTGGTGCTGGCTGCCATAATGTCCTTATCGTCACTTTTGATTTCCTCCCTGGTGTAATAGGGGCTTGCGCACAGTGCCAGCAGGTCGATGGAATCCGCCCAGCCTGGTTCACAGGGGCGGAGCTCATAGCATTCCTCCGGGTCAAAGCCTTCCTGAGTGCTGACCCAGAAGTTCCCCATGGGGGTAAGGGTATACCGCTGGCTGATGGCTTCCCCCTGCCGGAAGTGCAAACTTTCCCGCAGGGCAAGGTGAGGCAGTGCGGAAGCAATCTTGTCCAGATCTGCGTAAAAGAGGCCGTCGCTGTTCCAGGAGAATACCATTCCCTCCGCCATCAGCACAGGTTGCTCCTTGGTGAGCTGGATGCCCACAGGGGTCTCACTGGTTTCATCATAACAGCGGAAGCTGCGTACCCATACCCGGAGGCGGTCCAGAGAGCCGCCCCAGTCTTCCTCCCGGAACGCCATATGGCTCAGAGAAACAGTGTCGTCCGCGTAGTTATATTTGAAGTAAATCTCGCCCAACAGGGGGAGGACCTCCTCCAGCAGCTGGCCATGGTAATCAAAATCCAAAAAATTATACTCGCGCCCCAAATTGGTGCTGTGGGAGGCAAAAAAGCCCTCCGTTGTTGAATAGACCCAAACCTGGTGCTCCAGCGCCGGGGGCAGGCTGTAAAGCTCCCGAAAGTATTCGTCCAGCGCTTGGGCTAAGGCAAGGCCACTGCGGTTGTCTGCGCAAAAGGCGGGTTCTTTGGTTTCCACATAAACCTGAAATTCCTCGCCCCCCATGGACATAGAAACCAGTGCGTTGGTGCCCACAGCGGCACTGAAAACAACCTGGTAGGTACCTATTTTCACATCCAATACCTTGGCTTTTTTGCCGTAGGTTTCGCTGATATAAGCAAGCGCCTGCTCTTTGGCGCGCTGCTCCAGGTTCCGCTTGTCTTTCTGGAATTCCAGATAACTGCAGCCGGGCAGCGACGTCATGATTATAAGAACTGCCAGAAGGAGGCAGAGGGCGGTTTTGTTCCGGCACATATATTTCACCTCATCAATTGGTAATTTGCCACAAAATGATTATAGATGGTTTTGGGCCCCTTTGCAAGGCTGTTACGCCCGCATTTCCGCAGTATTTTTGTTTTGCGGACAAGGCAGCAAACGGTTTTGCCGGGCGGGCTGCGCGCAGTCTGCGTGCCCTTTTTTGGGGGGACGTTCCTGCAGCGGTTGAGCTTGTATGCTCCTTTTATGATGCTTCCCCATTCCCTTTTATTTTTGGCAGGCCGGCGCTTTTTCCATAACGGAGTGCGCCGCCCTGGCAAAAGCCGGCCGGCGGTTCTCTTTTCCGGTGCCCTTTTTCTGGACGGCACAGGAAAGGGGAGCCGCTGGAGCTTTTTACTGGCATTGCGCTGCAATGGCGCGGCCGGAGCCTAAAAAGAACAATTGTTTCACGTGAAACATTTTTTGCCTAAAATCAGCTTGAGGCAGCTGTAGAAATAGGGGGAGTTTTGGTTGTGGCCGGAGAATGCAGAGAGGCGCGACGTCCCAAAAAAGGGAGGCAGGGGCGTTATACGGCGTGAATTTGGTGTAAAATAACAAAAAACCTGCTTATTTCTCTCAGAAATAAGCAGGCGGAAGGCTTGACTTTCTTGCAAAACTGCAATATAATATTATACTGTATCAAAATGGATAGGTATGCCGTTGCACTTAAAACAGTATAGCATACCATCACAGGAATTTCAAGACCGAAAATTGAAAAGTTCCCGATTCTTTTCGTTTCCGGTCCAGCATAGATGAATGGAGTGATGAAAGCCTATGGTAAATGTCAAGCCGGTACATCTGGGAAAAACAACCCGTATGAACTTCGCCAAAATCAATGAGGTTTTGGAGATGCCTAACCTGATTGAGGTGCAGAAAAGCTCTTATCAGTGGTTTTTGGACGAGGGTTTGAAAGAGGTTTTCCGGGATGTCTCTGCAATCACCGACTACACCGGCAACTTGGTGCTGGATTTTGTGGATTATCAGCTGGATGATAAGCCGAAATATCCGGTAGATGAGTGCAAGGACCGGGAGGTAACCTATGCCGCCCCCATGCGGGTGCGGGCCCGACTGCTGAACAAGGAAACCGGAGAGGTGAAGGAACAGGATATCTTTATGGGTGACTTCCCCCTGATGACCGAAAGCGCCACCTTTGTGATCAACGGCGCGGAACGGGCTGTGGTTTCCCAGTTAGTGCGTTCCCCCGGCGTATACTACGCCAAAACTCATGACGAAAAATCCGGCAAGCGGCTTTTCTCCTCCACTATCATCCCCAACAGGGGAGCCTGGCTGGAATATGAATCGGACATCAACGATGTGGTGTATGTCCGGATTGATAAGAACAGGAAGATCCCCATTACGACCTTTATCCGGGCGTTGGGGCTGGGCACTGACGAGCAGATTAAGGCTTTTTTTGGCGAGGATGTAAAGATCCTTTCCACCATTGAGAAGGAAAAGCCGGAAAATCGTAATACGCAGGAGGCCTTGCTGGAGGTTTGCCGCAAGCTGCGCCCCGGCGAGCCCCCTACGGTGGAAAGCGCTCAGACACATTTGGACGGCCTGTTTTTTGACCCGAAGCGGTATGATCTTTCCCGGGTGGGGCGGTATAAGTATAATAAAAAGCTGGCGATTTCCGGCCGGTTGACCGGCAAGCAGCTGGCCAAACCGGTAATCAACCCCTTAACCGGCGAGCTGATGTTCGACGCGGGCGCTGTGCTGAATCGGGAGCAGGCGGAAGAGGTTGAGCGGGCCGGCGTGGATACCGTGTTTATTCAGGTGGAAAACCGGGAGCTGAAGCTTATCTCCAACGGTATGGTTGACCTTGCCGA
The DNA here is from genome assembly GCA_949741215.1 of uncultured Oscillospiraceae bacterium. Classification (GTDB taxonomy): domain Bacteria; phylum Bacillota; class Clostridia; order Oscillospirales; family Ruminococcaceae; genus CATJLA01. Next base: position 12,008 of record CATJLA010000095.1, on the reverse strand, counting down.
CTTCGTCGATGTGGATGGCCGGGCGCTGGGGGTTAACGAGAAGGTGCGGTTCTCTATTCTGAAGGAGATTCTGGAGGCTAATGACAGCCTGGAGGATATTAAGGAAGCGATTTCTGCCCGGATTAACGATTTGATTCCCAAGCATATTACGGTGGATGATATTTTTTCCACCATCAACTACCTGATGAACCTGAATTATGACGTGGGCGAGGTGGATGATATCGACCACCTGGGCAACCGGCGGATCCGCTGTGTGGGCGAGCTTTTGCAGAACCAGTTCCGCATTGGATTTTCCCGAATGGAGAAGGTGATTCGGGACAGGATGATGCTGCAGGCCCAGGATATGGATGTGATTACCCCTCAGGCGCTGATCAACATTCGTCCTGTAGTGGCGGCGGTGAAGGAGTTCTTCGGGTCCTCTCCGCTTTCTCAGTTTATGGATCAGACCAACCCGTTGGCGGAGCTTACCCATAAAAGACGTCTTTCCGCCCTGGGCCCCGGCGGTTTGTCCCGTGACCGCGCGGGCTTCGAGGTGCGCGACGTCCACTACACGCACTATGGACGGATGTGCCCTATTGAGACGCCGGAAGGACCGAATATCGGCCTGATTTCGTATTTGGCATCCTTTGCGCGGATTAACGAGTATGGATTTATTGAGGCACCTTACCGCAAGGTAGACAAGAGCACCGGACGGGTTACCGACGAAGTGCTTTATATGACTGCCGATGTGGAGGATAAATATGTAGTGGCCCAGGCTAACGAGCCTTTGGACGAAAACGGCTGCTTTGCAAAATCCAGAGTAAATGTACGCTACCGGGATACCATCATGGAGATGGAGCGGGAGCGGGTGGATTACATGGATGTTTCGCCCAAGATGGTAGTTTCGGTTGCTACGGCGATGATTCCTTTTTTGGAAAATGACGATGCCAACCGTGCTTTGATGGGCGCTAACATGCAGCGTCAGGCTGTGCCGCTGCTGAAGACACAGTCGCCTATTGTGGGCACCGGCATGGAGTATAAAGCGGGTGTGGATTCCGGCGTGGTGACCCTTTCCAAGCACAACGGTGTGGTGGAGCGGGTGGATGCCTGCGAGATTGCTATCCGCACCAACGAGGGAGCCTTGGAGGTTTACAAGCTGACCAAGTTTGCCGGCTCCAACCAGGGTACCTGCATCAACCAGCGGCCCGTGGTTTCCAAGGGTGAGGAGGTAAAGGTGGGCCAGGTTCTGGCAGACGGCCCCGCTACCTGCAACGGTGAGATCAGCTTGGGCAAGAATATGCTTATCGGGTTTATGACCTGGGAGGGTTATAACTACGAGGACGCTGTTCTGATTAACGAGAAGATTGTTCGGGAGGACGCTTATACTTCGATTCATATTGAGAAGCATGAGATTGAGGCCCGGAATACCAAGCTGGGACCGGAGGAGATTACACGGGATATTCCCAACGTTTCGGAGGATGCTTTGGCGAACCTGGACGAACGGGGCATTATCCGCATTGGCGCGGAGGTGCGGCCGGGGGATATTCTGGTAGGCAAGGTGACGCCCAAGGGCGAGACCGAGCTGATTCCTGAGGAGCGGCTGCTGCGGGCAATCTTTGGCGAAAAGGCCAGAGAGGTGCGGGATACCTCCCTGAAGGTGCCGCACGGCGAGTACGGAATCGTCGTGGATGTAAAGGTGTTTACAAGAGACAACAGTGACGAGCTGAGCCCTGATGTCAACATGGTGGTGCGGGTGTATTTGGCTCAGAAGCGGAAGATCTCGGTAGGCGACAAGATGGCGGGACGTCATGGAAATAAGGGCGTTGTTTCCCGGATTTTGCCGGAGGAGGATATGCCTTTTCTGCCGGACGGCACGCCGCTGGATATTGTGCTGAACCCCTTGGGCGTACCTTCCCGTATGAACATCGGGCAGGTGCTGGAGGTGCATTTGGGCCGGGCTGCGGCCGCTTTGGGCTGGAAGGTGATGACACCTGTATTTGACGGCGCCCACGAGAAGGATATTTGGGCGGCGCTGGAGCAGGCGGGGCTGCCCAGTGACGGCAAGACAGTGCTTTATGACGGACGTACCGGCGAGCCCTTTGACAACCGGGTAACCGTTGGGTATATGTACTTTTTGAAGCTGCATCACTTGGTTGACGATAAGATTCATGCACGGTCTACCGGACCTTACTCTTTGGTAACCCAGCAGCCTTTGGGCGGTAAGGCCCAGTTTGGCGGCCAGCGGTTTGGTGAGATGGAGGTTTGGGCCCTGGAGGCTTACGGCGCGGCTTATACCCTACAGGAGATTATGACTGTGAAGTCGGATGATATCAATGGCCGTGTGAAAACCTTTGAGGCTATTGTAAAGGGCCATAATGTGCCGAAGTCCGGCATTCCCGAGTCCTTTAAGGTACTGATCAAGGAGCTGCAGTCTCTGGGCCTGGATGTTAAGGTATTGGATAAAGAGAAGAATGAGGTGGATTTGCAGCAGTCCTTCCAGAACGACGGTGACGTGGGGCTGGATCATGAGGCTTATGTGGAACCCGATGTGGTGCCTGACGACCCGGATGATAAGGAAGAAAGCACTTTGGACCTGTTTGAGGAGCTGCTGGGCAAAAACTTTGACGATGATGAGGACGACGATGAGGCGCCTTCGTCCGAGGAAAAGGGCATGGAGCCCCCCGAGGAGGATATGGAGGAGCTGATGGGCAGCAAGACCTTGTCGGGCGATGACCTGTTTTTGGACGGGGAGGACGACGACTTTTCTGATAAGTTTTAAGAAAGGGAAAGGATCGTATGGAATTTAATGCCTTTGAATCAATCAAAATTGGATTGGCTTCACCTGAACAGATTGAGGAATGGTCCTTCGGCGAAGTGAAAAAGCCGGAAACCATCAACTATAGAACCCAGAAGCCGGAGCGGGACGGCCTGTTTTGCGAGCGTATTTTTGGCCCGACCAAGGACTGGGAATGCTACTGCGGTAAGTATAAACGGCTGCGGTACAAGGACAAGGTTTGCGAGCGCTGCGGCGTGCCGGTAACCAACTCCAAGGTTCGGCGGGAGCGGATGGGCCACATTAAGCTGGCGGCCCCGGTTTCTCACATCTGGTATTTTAAGGGGATTCCCTCCCGGATGGGACTGATTTTGGATATGTCCCCCCGGGTGCTGGAAAAGATTTTGTATTTTGCCTCCTATGTGGTTACCGACCCTGGAGTAACCCCCCTGAAGAAAAAACAGGAGCTGAGCGAGAAAGAGTACCGGGAGTTCCGGGAAACCTATGGCGATGCTTTTGAGGCTTTGATGGGCGCTGAGGCGATCCAGAAGCTGTTGGCGGAGATTGACCTGGAGGAGCTTTCCGACCAGCTGAAGCGGGAACTGGAAAAGGCCAGCGGCCAAAGCCAGAAGAGCAACCGCATCCACAAGAAATTAGAGGTGGTGGAGTCGTTCCGGGCAAGCGGAAACCGCCCTGAATGGATGATTTTGACCATGCTGCCGGTGATCCCGCCGGATATTCGGCCTATGGTGCGGCTGGACGGCGGCCGGTTTGCGGCAAGTGATTTGAATGATTTATACCGGCGGGTTATCAACCGCAACAACCGTCTGCAAAGGCTTTTGGACTTGGGCGCGCCTGATATTATTGTGCGTAACGAGAAGAGGATGCTGCAGGAGGCTGTGGACGCCCTGATTGACAACGGCCGCCGGGGCAAGCCTGTTACCGGGCCGAATAACCGGCCGCTGAAGTCTTTGACCGATATGCTGAAGGGCAAACAGGGGCGGTTCCGTCAAAACCTGTTGGGTAAGCGGGTGGACTACTCCGGACGTTCGGTTATTGTGGTTGGGCCGGAGCTGAAAATGTATCAGTGCGGTTTGCCTAAGGAGATGGCCATTGAGCTGTTCAAGCCCTTTGTGATGAAGCGGCTGGTGGACGAGGGCAAAGCTAATAATATCAAGAATGCAAGGAAAAAGGTGGAGCGGGCCGATTCTGAGGTATGGGACGCTTTGGCTGTGGTGATCAAGGATCATCCCGTACTGCTGAACCGTGCGCCCACTTTGCACCGTTTGGGTATTCAGGCCTTTGAGCCGGTGCTGGTAGAGGGTCGCGCTTTGAAGCTACATCCTCTGGTTTGCTCCGCTTACAATGCCGACTTTGACGGCGACCAGATGGCGGTGCATGTGCCTCTTTCTGCAGAGGCTCAGGCGGAATCCCGGTTTTTGATGCTGGCTACCAACAACCTGCTGAAGCCCTCGGACGGCAAGCCGGTGGCGATTCCTACCCAGGATATGATTCTTGGCTCCTATTATCTGACGCTGATCAAGGAAGACGAGCCGGGTAAGGATAAGGTGTTCCGGGACGCTGACGAAGCGCTGATGGCCTATCAGGAGGGCGTGGTAGGGCTGCACTCGCCGATTAAAGTGCGGGTGGAGAAGGAGATTGGCGGCGTTAAGGTGAGCAAGCTGATCGACGCTACTGTTGGCCGGATTATTTTTAATACGCCGATTCCCCAGGATTTGGGTTATGTGGACAGAACCAACTCCGATGAGATGTTTAACCTGGAGATTTCCTTCCGGGTAGGCAAAAAGCAGCTTGGGGACATTGTAAACCGGTGCATCCGGGTGCATGGTATCCAGGAAGCGGCGGAGATTTTGGATATGATCAAGGCCCAGGGCTATAAGTACTCCACCAAGGGTTCCATTACCGTGGCGGTATGCGACGCGGAAATTCCGCCCCAGAAGGCTGAGCTGCTGAAGGAAGCGGACGATCAGATTCTTGCCATTTCCGATGAATACGGTATGGGCCTGCTTTCTGACGACGAGCGGTACAAGCGGGTTATTGATACTTGGAACGCAACCACTGCCAAGGTGGCGGATGCGTTGACCAAGCATCTGGACCAGTTTAACCCCATTTACATGATGGCCGATTCCGGCGCCCGTGGCTCCATGAACCAGATTCGTCAGCTGGCGGGTATGAGAGGCCTGATTGCAAACACCTCCGGCCATGCCATTGAAATCCCTATTAAAGCAAATTACCGGGAAGGCCTGAACATTCTGGAGTACTTTATCTCCTCCAGAGGCGCGAGAAAGGGCCTTGCAGATACCGCCCTGAGAACCGCGGACTCCGGTTACCTGACACGTCGCTTAGTGGATGTTTCTCAGGAGGTTATCACCAGAGAGCATGACTGCGGCGCTCATGACGGTATTTACCTCCGGGATATCAAGGAGGGCAACCAGGTGCTTGTTTCCTTAAAAGACAGGCTGCTGGGCCGGTATGCCGTGGACGATATTGTGGACCCTGCTACCGGGGAGCTGCTGGTCTCCAAGGACAAGATGATGGAGGAGGCTGACGCGGAGCGTGTGGTAAAGGCCGGCATCACCGAGGTGATGGTGCGCACCGTGCTGAAGTGTGAATCCAAGCATGGTGTTTGCTGCAAGTGCTACGGTATGAACCTGGCTACCGGCAAGCCCAGCGGCATTGGTGAGGCGGTTGGCATTATCGCCGCTCAGTCCATTGGCGAGCCTGGTACCCAGCTGACTATGAGAACTTTCCACACCGGAGGTATTGCTTCCGCTGAGGATATTACCCAAGGTTTGCCCCGTGTTGAGGAGCTGTTTGAGGCCCGGCGGCCTAAGAGAAGCGCTATTATTGCCAAAATTGGCGGTGAAGTTTCGATTGTGATCCCTGACAAGCAGCGGGATGACAAAGAGGTGCGCAAGGTAGTGATCAGCGGGCCGGATGGCTTGGTGGAGGAGGTTATCCCCTACGGCTCCCGGCTGAAGGTTGCCAACGGGGATATCATTGAGGCAGGCGCCCTGCTGACCGAAGGCTCCGCTGTGCCTAAGGATATTCTGCAGATTCGGGGCGTCACTGCCGTCCAGGATTACCTGATTGAAGAGGTGCAGAAGGTTTACCAGCTCCAGGGCGTGGATATCAATGACAAGCACATTGAGGTGATTGTCCGGCAGATGCTGAAGAAGGTGCGGATTATTGACGCCGGCGATACCGATTTGATTGCGGGTACGCTGGTGGAGCGGTCCGACCTGAAGGAAGCCAATGAGAAAATCCGCCTGCAGAGAGAGGAAACCGGAGACGAAACGCTGCGGGAAGCCAGCTATGTGGTGGAAATCCTGGGTATTTCCAAGGCGGCGAGCGCTTCTGATTCCTTCCTTTCCGCCGCTTCCTTCCAGGAGACGCCCAAGATTTTGACGGACGCTGCGATCAAGGGCAAGAGCGACCCGCTGATTGGCATTAAGGAGAATGTCATCATCGGTAAGCTGATTCCGGCCGGAACCGGTATGGAATGTTTGTCCCATGTATCTTTGAAAAAGCCTCAGGATGCCCAACAGATAGAAGAAGACGCATAAAGCCGTTTTTGCGGCAGATAACGGAAAACCGGCAGAGTATATGGGGGATTCCCTGTTACGATGCCGGTTTTTCTTTTAACGATTGAAAAAGGAGGATGCAGGATGGAAAAGCGTATGGTTCCTCCGCTGATGGAGCCGGGGACTACAAGGGAAAGCTGGGAGCAGATACGGCGTGTCGAGCTTTTGCGGCTGTTCAGCAGTGAGGTTTACGGAGATACTCCCAGGGAGTTTGAAACCCGGTTTACTGTAACGGAGGAATCGGAGACTATGGGAGGAAAAGCCCTGGGCAGGGTTGTACAGGTACAGGTGACGGCGCGGTATGGTACGTTCAGCTTTCCTTTTGCAGTTTGTCTGCCTAATGATGGGAAAGCTCATCCTGCGCTTGTTTTTATCAACAACCGCGCCAAAGGCAATGTTCATTTGGACGAAGTGGAGGCCGGTGGCTTTTGGCCTGCGGGAGAAATAGTTGCAAGAGGGTACGCAGCAGCTGCGTTCCACACAGGGGATGTGGATACCGACTGTGACGATGGCTTTCAAAATGGGATCCAGCGTATTTTTGAGGCGGATTCGTCCCTGCGCCCTGACGATGCCTGGGGCGCCCTGGGGGCATGGGCCTTTGGGGCAAGCCGTGTGTGCGATTGGCTGCTGGAACAGCCTCAGATTACCCCTGGGAAGATTGCTGTGATCGGCCACTCTCGGGGAGGCAAGGCGGCCCTTTGGTGCGCCGCCCAGGATGAGCGGTTTTGCAGCGTTTATTCCAGCTGTTCCGGGTGCTCCGGCGCGGCGGTTACCCGTGGAAAAGCGGGGGAGAGGGTTGCGGAAATTACCCGGAGCTTCCCTTACTGGTTCTGCAGAAACTATAGCCGTTATGCCGGGCGGGAGGAGGAAATGCCTTTTGACCAGCATATGCTGCTGGCGCTGATAGCGCCCCGTCTGCTGTATGTCAGCAGCGCTACCCAGGACCAGTGGGCTGACCCGCAGAGTGAGTTTCTTTCCGCTGTGCTGGCAGGGGAGGCCTACCGTTTGTATGGGCTGAAGGGGCTGGAGGCGGAGGGCTTTCCGGAGCAGGATAGTCCTTTGCATGGCGGGCAGATTGGGTATCATCTGCGCACCGGCCAGCATGATTTGACCTTATACGATTGGAATCGATACATGGATTTTCTGGAAGCGGGTTTTGGAACACTTCCAGAAGGAATAGGTAAGAGGGAATAGTGAATGGGGGAGGTCTCCCTGCGGGAGGGATTTTGATCATTGGGGGGATGGACGTGATTTTTGAGTGCCGTTGTGAGGAGCGGGGCTGTAAATCGGCAGGACGTCCTGAAAACTGGAGTGCAATGGGGAAAACAATGCTTGACAAAAACCGGAAAGCCATGCTATAATGATCAATCGGTGAGACAAGTTGTAATGGGCAGGGTTTATTGACAGGCTTTCGCCCTTTTCCTCTGTCTTGATCCGGAAAAATAATTTGTAAGGAGGTGCAAGCGAAAATGCCAACCTTTAACCAGCTGGTCCGTAAAGGGAGAGAGGTTGTGGAAAAGAAATCCACCGCCCCCGCACTGTTGAGAGGATGGAACGCACAGAAGAGAACCGCTATCCAGCAGAACTCCCCTCAAAAGAGAGGTGTGTGCACTGCCATCAGAACCATCACCCCTAAAAAGCCCAACTCCGCTCTGCGTAAGGTAGCAAGAGTAAAGCTGACCAACGGAATCGAAGCAACAGCTTATATTCCCGGTATCGGCCACAATCTGCAGGAGCACAGCGTGGTTTTGATCCGCGGCGGACGTGTTAAGGACCTTCCCGGTACCCGTTACCACATTATCCGCGGTACTCTGGATACTCAGGGCGTTGCCAAGAGAATGCAGAGCCGTTCCAAGTACGGAGCAAAACGTCCGAAGGCTGGTGCTGCGAAGAAGTAAGACCCCTTGAAACTGTGCTGCATAATGTGGTTTTTATATAGAATACTATAATTACCCACATTGGCGCCAACGGGAGTTTTGTCATTTTCGAGTACCTATGATATCATGAAATGTGAAGGAGGGAAGCGAAGTGCCAAGAAGAGGTAATATTGCAAAACGTGACGTTTTGCCTGATCCGCTTTACAATTCCAAGCTTGTTACCCGTTTGATCAACAATATCATGATCGACGGCAAAAGAGGCGTTTCTCAGAAAATTGTTTACGGCGCTTTCGAGATCGTTGCCGAGAAGTCCGGCAAGGACGCTCTGGAGTGCTTTGAGCAGGCCATGGAAAATATCATGCCTGTTTTGGAGGTTAAGGCCCGCCGTGTAGGTGGCGCTACCTATCAGGTCCCGATGGAAGTTCGGCCTGAAAGAAGACAAACTCTGGGCCTGCGGTGGATTACCACCTATTCCAGAGCCCGTTCTGAGAGAACTATGAAGGAAAGACTTGCAGGAGAGATCCTGGACGCTGTAAACGGCGTTGGCGGTGCCTGCAAAAAGCGTGACGATACCCACAAGATGGCAGAGGCCAACAAGGCTTTCTCTCACTATCGCTGGTAACAGTTGTAGTGCCATCGTTGGTAGTTTTCGTTATCCACAAGGTTTTTGCTTTTGTTCGGGACGTAAGCGCTGCGCGACGTCCCATGCCGGCAGACTGAGCTGCAGGCTGCCGTTTATACCGAGAACAAATATCGCTTGAAGGATGGAAGCAAGTCTGCCCTTCAAGTGATATTTGGTATTAGGTGCATTTGCAAATTCACCGAAGGGTTCGGTGGTTTGCTTGTTATTTTTGTTCATTATCATGAGGAGGACACTATGCCTAGAGAATATTCACTGGAAATGACCCGTAATATCGGCATAATGGCCCACATTGACGCCGGAAAAACTACTACCACCGAGCGTATTTTGTTCTATACGGGCAAAAATCACAAGATCGGTGAAACCCATGATGGTAGTGCGACAATGGACTGGATGGCGCAGGAGCAGGAGAGAGGTATCACCATTACCTCTGCCGCTACTACTACATTCTGGAAGGGCCATCGGATTAACATTATCGACACCCCCGGACACGTTGACTTTACCGTTGAGGTAGAGCGCTCCCTGCGGGTACTGGATGGTTCCGTTACTGTCTTTTGTGCAAAGGGCGGCGTAGAGCCTCAGTCTGAAACTGTTTGGCGCCAGGCTGACGAGTATAAGGTTCCCAGAATGGCTTATGTAAATAAGATGGACATTATGGGCGCCGATTTCTACAACGTTGTTGCAATGATGCACGATCGTCTGAAATGTAATGCTGTACCGATTCAGCTGCCCATTGGCTCTGAGGATACCTTTAAGGGCATCATCGACCTGCTGGACATGAAAGCCTATGTTTACTACGACGACCTGGGCCAGGATATCCGCCAGGAGGAAATCCCTGAGGATATGAAGGAAAAGGCTGAGCAGTACCGCGCTGACCTGCTGGAGCATGTGGCAGAGCAGGATGAAGAGCTGATGATGAAGTATCTGGACGGCGAGGAGATTTCTATCGACGAGATCAAGGCTGTTATCCGGAAGTCCACCATCGCCAACACCATGGTACCTGTAGTTTGCGGTACGTCTTATAAAAATAAGGGTGTTCAGAAGCTGCTGGACGCCGTTGTGGACTATATGCCTGCTCCTGTGGATATTCCCCACATCAAGGGCGTCAATCCTGATACTGAGGAAGAGGAAGAGAGACCGTCCTCCGATGACGCTCCCTTCGCTGCTTTGGCATTTAAGATTGCCACCGACCCCTTTGTAGGCAAGCTGTGCTTCTTCCGGGTATACTCCGGTACCATCAATGCAGGCACCACCGTCTACAACTCCAATAAGGATACCAACGAGAGAATCGGACGTATCCTGCAGATGCACGCCAACCATCGGCAGGATATTGAAACCTGCTATTCCGGCGACATCGCTGCGGCGGTAGGCTTGAAATCCACCACCACAGGCAACACGCTGTGTGATGCCAAGCACCCCATTATTCTGGAATCCATGGTGTTCCCGGAGCCTGTTATCCGGGTTGCCATTGAGCCGAAAACTAAGGCAGGTCAGGAGAAAATGGGCGTTGGTCTGGCCAAGCTGGCTGAGGAGGATCCCACCTTTAAAACCTACACCGATGAGGAAACCGGGCAAACCATCATCGCCGGTATGGGTGAGCTCCATTTGGAGATTATCGTGGATCGTCTGCTGAGAGAGTTTAAGGTAGAGGCCAATGTAGGTAAGCCCCAGGTTGCTTATAAGGAAACTATCCGCAAAACTGCTGATGTTGACAATAAGTACGCCCGTCAGTCCGGCGGTAAGGGCCAGTATGGTCATGTTAAGATCATTGTGGAACCCAACGAGAGCGGCAAGGGCTACGAGTTTATCAATAAGGTTGTGGGCGGCGCTATTCCTAAGGAATATATCGAACCTGTTAACCAGGGTATCCAGGGCGCTATGCAGTCCGGTATTTTGGCGGGCTACCCGGTTGTGGATGTCAAGGTAACACTGTATGACGGCTCCTACCATGAGGTTGACTCCTCTGAAATGGCGTTTAAGATCGCCGGCTCCATGGCCTTCAAAGAAGCAATGAAGAAGGCTGACCCGGTTATCCTGGAGCCCATCATGAAGGTGGTTGTTATCGTTCCCGAGGATTACATGGGCGACGTTATCGGTGACCTGAACTCCCGCCGTGGTCAGATCCAGGGCATGGAGGCCAGAGTGGGCGCTCAGCAGATCAACTCGTTTGTGCCCCTTTCCGAGATGTTTGGTTACGCTACCGACCTGCGCTCCAAAACCCAGGGCCGTGGCCAGTACACCATGGAGCCTTCCCACTATATCGAGGTTCCCAAGAGCATTGCAGAGGGCATCATGAGCGCTCGGGCAAAGAAGGACTAAGCTTGTGCATTATAAGCATGCGCGACGTCCTGCAAGCGGTATGATTGTGTGGAGAAACCGGAATTTCCGGCAGTTTTGGAACAAAGTTTAAGAAAAAACCGGAAAAATCCGGGGATTCCTGAAAAAATATCCCAAAAACTCTTGCAATTTCTTCCGTATATTGGTACAATACAAATTGTAGCTGTATGCGGTGATGCCGGTTGTGCTTGCGCATAAAAGCTGTCTTTGTTCCTTTCTCGGAGCAGAAGCGTGCGGGAGGGTTTGATGGCTTTTGGGGCTTTCAGACAATTCCGTGAACCGGTATCAACAAAAAATTGAATTTAACAAATAAGGGAGGAACAATTCCAATGGCAAAGGCTAAATTTGAAAGAAACAAGCCCCATGTAAACATCGGAACCATCGGGCACGTTGACCACGGCAAGACCACTTTGACCGCTGCAATCACCAAGACTCTGGCTATGAAGGGCCAGGCTAAGTACGAAGCTTACGATATGATCGATAAGGCTCCCGAGGAGAGAGAGCGCGGTATTACCATTAACACCGCTCACGTTGAGTATGAGACTGACAACCGTCACTACGCTCACGTTGACTGCCCCGGACATGCTGACTACGTTAAGAACATGATCACCGGTGCTGCCCAGATGGACGGCGCTATCCTGGTTGTTTCTTCCGCTGACGGCCCCATGCCTCAGACCCGGGAGCACATCCTGCTGGCCCGTCAGGTAGGCGTGCCTGCTATCATCGTTTTCCTGAACAAGTGCGATCAGGTTGACGACGAGGAGTTGCTGGAACTGGTGGAAATGGAAGTCCGCGAG
>CATJLA010000094.1 GCA_949741215.1 uncultured Oscillospiraceae bacterium | reverse complement strand
GAAGCAGCGTCCGCCGGGGCAGGGGCGTCTTCATCAGGGATAAAGTCCCCCAAATGGCTGTCTTCCTCCTCACCAATCGGCGTCTCCAGCGAAACCGGCTCCTGGGCCACCCGCATAATTTCACGCACCTTCTCGGTAGGCATCTCCAGCTCCTCGGCAATCTCCTCTGCGGTAGGCTCGTGTCCATTTTTATGCAGCAGCTGGCTGCTTACCTTCTTCACCTTATTGATCGTCTCCACCATATGCACCGGAATCCGGATCGTCCTGGCCTGATCCGCAATCGCCCGGGTAATGGCCTGCCGAATCCACCAGGTGGCATAGGTAGAAAACTTAAACCCCTTGGTGTGGTCGAACTTCTCCACCGCCTTAATCAGCCCCAGGTTGCCTTCCTGAATCAAATCCAAAAACTGCATCCCACGGCCCACATACCGCTTGGCAATACTTACCACCAGCCGCAGGTTTGCCTCAGCCAGCCGTTTTTTGGCCGCAGCATCTCCCATAGACATCTTCATGGCCAGCTCAACCTCTTCCTCGGAGGAAAGCAGCGGCACCCGGCCAATTTCCTTGAGATACACCTTCACCGGGTCGTCAATGTTGATGCCCTCGGCGGAAAGGGTCTGCTCCAAATCCTGCCCCTCCAGCACCGAGATATCGTCCTCCAAATCCATACTGGCGGCAAACTCGTCAATAATCTCAATATTATAGGCCTCCAAGGTATCATACAGCTTATCCAGCTGGTCGCTGTCAAAGTCCATCTCATCCAGCACATCGCTGATTTCCTTGGTGGTCAGGCGCCCCTTTTTCCGTCCCCGATCAATCAAATCCTTGATCATAGTCTTTTTGTCCTGTGCCGCCATTCTTTAATTCCTCCTATTTTCTCCTTGCTTTGGCCTGTATCCGCCTAGCAATCTCCTCGGGGCTCATCTCCCCGTCTACTTGACGTTCTCCCGCCTGCAAAAGCGCATTTGCGCAGTCCTCTGCCTCCTGCCGGGTAATATTCAGCCCGGCAGCGCCGTTTACCAACCTGGAAAGATGCGCCATATCCTCTACAGCCAGCGCAGCGGAAAGAGCAGTCATGTCCAAACCCAGCCCCCCGCCCAGCCGCTCGTAAAAGGCTTGTGCAATCCGCCGGTTCTGCCCGGTGACGAACTGCTCCGGCGTTATCTTGTCTGCTATCCATTCAAACCCGTCGGGGTTTTTAAACAGATAGGTCAACAGCCTGTCCTCCGCCACAGCAGCCCTTAAATTCTGGCGGCGCTCCAGCTCAATTTTCCTAGCCTCGGGCGACTTTTCCGCCCCCAAGCTTTCCTCCGCAAAGGGCCGCAGGGCATTCGCCTCTTTTTTCTGGCTTGTCCTTCGTTTTTGTGCTATGCTGTAAGCAACCTGAGCATCCACCCTGTCCTTGGAAACCCCGGTTTCCCGGGCCGCTCTCGAAATATACACATCCCGCTCCACCGGGCTGCGGATACCCGCCAAAAAGCCTGCCAGCTCCTTCAGGTAACCTGCCTTGCCCTCGTCGGTCTCCAGGTCATAATTGCTTTTTATCCGCGCCATTTCAAACTCGGTGGAATTGGAGCTTCCCTCCAGCAGCAGCCTAAAGCGCTGGGCTCCAAACCTTTTAATATACTCATCCGGGTCCTTTGCATCAGGAATCCCCACCACCTTAATTTTAATCCCGGTTTGATCAAACAGCTCAATCGCCCGGCGTGTCGCCTTCTGCCCTGCCCCGTCGGAATCATAACAGATTTTTACCTCATCGGTATACTGGGCAATCAGCCTGCTCTGCTCCGCCGTCAGGGAGGTTCCCAAAGTAGCAATGGCATTGTCAATCCCCGCCTGATGGATCGAGATCACATCCATATAACCCTCCGCCAGCACCAACCCCTTTTCCTTAGAGCCTTTGGCAAAGTTCATGGCAAACAAATTCCGGCTTTTCTTAAACACCGGGGTGTCGGAGGAATTAAGGTACTTAGGCCCATGGTCGTCCAGCGCCCTTCCCCCAAATCCAATCACATTCCCCCGCAGATCAATAATCGGAAAAATCACCCGATGCCGCATCTGGTCATAAAGCCCGCCCTTTTTCCCTCGGGACGCAACAGCGGCGGCAAGTATCTCGTCCTCACCAAAGCCCTGAGCGCGCAAAAACCTTGTGCCGTCGTCCCACTCATTTTTGGCATAACCCAACCCAAACCGCCGGATCGTCTTATCACTTAATCCCCGGCCCCGTAAATAGGCAAGCCCTGCTTCTCCACCTGGCGCGGTCAGGTTCTGGTGATAATGCCTTGCCAGGCAGCGGTTCAGCTCCAAAATCCTGGTTTTCAGCCGGGCAGTGGGATCATCCCGCACATCCTCGGGCATAGCCATACCGGCCCGCTGGGCCAGCAGCCGCAAAGCCTCCAGATAATCCAAATTCTCAATTTTGCGGATAAAGGTAACCACATCGCCCCCGGCCCCGCACCCAAAGCAGTAAAAGGACTGTGTCTCCGGGTACACATGAAAGGAGGGGGTTTTTTCGGAATGAAAGGGGCATACCCCGGAGTGAGTCCGTCCGCTGCGTTTTAACGCCACGTAAGAAGACACCACCGACTCAATATCATTACGATACTTGAGCTCCTGAATAAAATCGTCGGAAATCATCGCCCTCCCCCTTTGCAAAGCCAACGACCACAAAAGAATGAAAAAAGAACGAAAGATGAAAAGCGAAAGATAGAAAGTGGAAAGCGGAAGGTAGAAAGATAAAAAAATGAAAAAAGGCCAAAAGGTAAAGGAAAAAGCTCCACCAACGCAAAGCACCTTACAAAATCGCTCCCTCAAGGGAGCGTACCGCCACTATTCACTATTCCCTTTTACTTATTCCCTAATATTATACTGAGTTTTCCCGAAAACTCCTGCTAAAAAACCTGCATTTTTTTGAATATTTTGAAAATTCTTCCCTTTTTCTGACGTCGCGCCCCACCATTTGCCAAAATTCTTTCTCAAGCCCTACTTATCGGGAATATCCCGAAACAGTTCCTCCACGGTAATATAAGGAAAAACCGTGGCATTGGTCAGGTCGTCCAGCTCTCGCTTAAAGCGGTCGTACCAGTCCGCCGCAATGGTGAGGATTATTTTCACCGCCACGCCAAACTGAGTGTCCTCCACCACCAAAGGGTATTTCGGCAGGATATAAGTAATCTTGCCATACAGGGAGTAATCGGTTTCCAGCTCCACCTGGCAGCAAACCCGCATGTTCATAATATGCGCCGCGTCCAAGGCAACTTTCACCCCATGGGAGTAAGCCCGCACCAGCCCCCCGGCCCCCAGCAGCGTACCGCCAAAGTACCGGGTAACCACTGTCACAACATCGGTAATTCCCGCCTTCTGCAGCACATCCAGCGAGGGAATCCCCGCCGTACCCTGGGGCTCGCCGTCGTCGCTGAACCGTTTCACGCCGCCCTCCCGCAGGATATAGGCATAAACATTATGGGTAGCGTCCCAGTATTTTGACTTTTTCTCCTGAATAAAAGCCAACGCCTCCTCCTCAGAGCTCACCGGAGCAATATGCCCGATAAACCGGGATTTTTTCTCCACAAACTCCGCCTGCGCCGGCTCCAAAACAGTTTTATACCCTTTCTCCAACCCTAACCCTCCTTGTTGCGCGCCACATCCAAGCCCATAGGACGCAACAGCCGCATTCTCATCAAAATCCCCCAAAGCAATCCCCTGCCAAAAGAACCCCCTATTATTGCCCCGCTATTTCGACACCTGCCTGCAAAAAACAAGCACCGCAATCTTAAAATCGCGCCCAAAGGGCGGGTACATCCACTATTTACTATTCACTATTACTTTTTACTTCTTTCTGTTGTCTGCGTTGCAGACGACAGAAAGGCGGTGCAAATCCACTTTGCACCGCCATGCTATACCGCCGAAAAAGCTTACTTTTCCATGCCAAAGCGCTTTTTGAATCTGTCCACACGACCGCCGGAGTCAACCAGCTTCTGCCGCCCGGTGAAGAAAGGATGGCACTTGGAGCAAATTTCAACCTTGATATCCTGCTTGGTGGATCTGGTCTCGATCACGTTGCCGCAGGCACAGGTAATGGTGGTAGGCTTATAATCCGGATGAATTCCCTCTTTCATCTATTGTCACCTCTTTCAATAATCAAATCCGGTAATTTTCCTCTCGTTTTCCGCTTTACCTTCATTTATCATTTCCGCACGAAAAGCGTAGATTACCACATAACAAATTGATGATAGCACAATTTCCCCAAAAAAGCAACCCTTTTTTCGAAATGAAAGAATTTTTCGCTTATTTTTCCTGGTTTTTGCCGGTTTTTCACTTTTTCCTGCTGTTTTTATGATAGCTCCGCGCCCTTATCAAAAGCGACAAAGTAGCTCCAAAACACAGCAAGGGCAAAACAATATGCCACATAAAACAGCTGTCCTTTCTCAAAGTGCAGCTTCCGGAACATCGCCCGGCCCTCCACACTGCACAAAGCCGCCAAAACGCAGCAGGCTATGGGACGTCGCCAAAGCCAAAAGCCTTTTGGGGCAACCCCCTTACCCCTGCACGCCAAAGGCCGCCTGATCCTGGGTGGGGCTGGCCCGGCGCTTCATACCGGGGAAACGGTGCTCCAGGGCGGCAAAGGAGATTTCAATATCCTCCTCCACCTCCTGGGCGGAAAAGGCTCCTAACGTTACCATATCCTGGGGGCGGATAGCGTTCCAGGCAAAGGTAAGCCCCACATAAGGGGTAACCCGCCCTGCCGCCATGGATTTGATCACCATAACCGGCTTTTTGGCCCGATGGATATTTCCGGCCACTGTTTCAATTTCCACCTGCATCAAAAAGCCCGCGCAGTTAAAAATCTGGATATAGGTTTCCACATCATAGCCGTTTTGATCCGAATAAACCACCAGCTCCGGCATATGGGCGGAAAGCCCGGGAATCATACCCGCGTCCCGGATCATTTTGGTATAATCATCCAGCCGGACAATCTCCCCCAAGCCCTTGTTCACCAGCTTTTCGGCAGCGGCATGATGGATCAGGCAGAACTTTGCGCCCCGCCGGGCAGATTCCTTTACCATGGCCTCCGCTTCCCGCCGGGCCTCCGGGGAATCCGCCACATTGAGGGTGGGGGTATCTATCATAATGATTTCCCGCCCCGCCTTCTGCTCGGTTTCCTTAATAGCACGCACCAGCTCTGGGGAGTGGACAAAGGGAGCCATAATGGTATCCACACCGTAGCTTAAGTAGGTTTCCAGCACCGGCTTAAACTTTTCGGCGCTGTCGTACCGCTGCTTGATCATATGATCGGCGGAGGAGCTGGTGTGGCTCCAGCCCAAAAGCCAGTTGGTGCCGATAATCATGCGGGAAAGGGAGATCCCCCCTACAGTGGTTCTGGGAAACTGCTGGTTCATTTTCATTCATCTCCTGTTTTTATTTTCAGTATACCTTACCTCCGGCAAATAGGGAATCCCCATAAATTCAGCCAGTTTTCCTCACATTTTAAGGACGGCACAGCAGCCTTGTTATCCTGCGCCGGACGGCAAGGCTGCTGTACCGTCCTAAAGCGAAAAAGAACAATTGTTTCACGTGAAACAATTTGTACAGACAAAAAGGACGCCCTCCTTTGCAGAGAGCGCCCCTCAGTAAAGGCAGAATCTGTTTACGCCATGTACTGGGCCATATCCGCTTTGATAGCCTCAAACAGCGCTTTGGCCTCCTCCCGGGTGGGGGCGGTAACAGAATAGTAAATTTTAATCTTCGGCTCGGTTCCGGAGGGCCGGATAATCACCGAGGCCCCGTTTGCCAGCCCATACTCCAGCACATTGGATTTGGGCAGCAAAATCGCTTCCTCCCCAGCGGCGGACTTTTTCACCGAGGTTTGGTAATCCGCTACGGACACTACCGGGGAGCCTGCAATCTGTGCAATGCCATTTTCTCTAAGCCCGCTCATAATGCCCTTCATCTTATCCATACCCTGGGCGCCCTCAAAGCCAAAGCTCTGCTGGACGTCAATAAAGATGCCGTGCTCCTGATACAGCTCCTCCAGCGCCTGCACCAGCGTTT
>CATJLA010000093.1 GCA_949741215.1 uncultured Oscillospiraceae bacterium | reverse complement strand
GCGTAAGTCATTTCAGTATCGCCGTCCAGGCTACGGAAAATACAGCAGTACCAGAAGTATAAACCGGTCAAGGTCTGCGCCGACAACTATCAGAGCGGAGCTGATGTGGATATATCAGAAATTGATCTGGAAAGCACAAATAAAAAGCGCGGAGTAGTTTATCTGCTCCGCGCTTTCTTAATAAAATAATGCAGTTTGAGGGATAAAATCACCTGCTAATCATCGAACAGCAGGAATTTATAGGCCGGGACCTCCAGTACAGATGCAATATCGAACAGTGTATCCAGGGAAACTGCCTTGCTGATGTTGGGGGCCTCCACGTGCCCGATGAAGGCGGGAGTACGGTTGACACGTTCGGCAAGCTGTTCCTGCGTCAAACCCCGTAATTTGCGGTAATAGGCAATCTTCAGGCCTATCTGCAAGTATTCGCGGTCATAGATTGCTTTCATGCCCTCACCCCGGGTATTATGATACCCGATTAGAACGGAGATTGACATGACTCTTAAAACATGTTATTATATTTATCAAATATAAATTACTGCTTATAGGCACATAGGGAATGGGAGGACATAAAATGAAAGACAATCAGAAAAATGTCGGAATACTGTTCAGCCTGCCTGTCTGTATCGTTGCCACCTTTTTTGTTTTTCCCATAGGAGTTATCTTAATATTTATGCGACTTTATAAAAAGGGAAAAATCTCAAAAAAAGTAAAAAATATTGGAGTCGGTGCAAGTGGCGCATTTATTGGGATTCTTATCATTGGGATATTCACGCTGCCGGAAGTTGATACGCCAGGAGTAGCTGCACGGCCAAGTCCAAGTAACCCCTCCGCATCAGTTGCATCAGTGGATGCCTCCACCAAACCTCAAGAGGAAAAAGTGGCACCCGTTCAGCCCAGTGAGAGCTTACCTGTCCAAGAGAGTACCCCTACTCCAATTGTAACAAAGCAGGAGGCAATCAATACTCTTTGGCAGGCTCTGACAGGCGCGGAACCTTTTACAGATTCCTATAATGGTCTCCCGTTTTACCTTGCAGAATATATGCCGTTTGCTTTTACTGTGGTGGATTTGAACGGAGATGGTCTTGTAGAGATCATTGCAGAGATGGAAACGGAATTGCTGCCTGACCGGGCGATGCTGTATTATAAGGACGGAACTGTGTATGGAACGATTGACAGCATTGAGTTTATGAATACGATATTTACCGATGGCACAATTGAGTACATTGATAACGGAAATACCCGCTATTATACAATGGATTTTAACGGCAGCGGCAGTGAAGCAATCACCATCACGCCTGCGTTATCTGCTGCCAGTAATTCAGAACAGGTAGCGTGGTATGATTATTCGGATGAAATGTTTGATGCAGTTTATGCTTATGTGACGGACGGACACACCGTGTTGGACCATGCTTCCGAGGCTGCGATAGATCCGTATCGTTCCGACTATCTGCGGGCACAGCAATTTGCAGAAGACGGCAATTATGAAGCGGCAATTGAAATTCTCAAAACGATGCCGGACTATAAAAACGCAAGCCGTATGGTATCTGGTTTTGAATGTACTGCCTACGCAAATTCTATCTCCACACGGGTGATCGCTCAATTCGCAAGTATGTCCCTGGTGGGCATGGAGGTTTCCTGTGAGTATTCTCCGACAGATTATCAATTTACAATGTTGTGGGAAATCCCTGAAAACGGAATTTTTGGCACGTTAAGCGGCATTTTAAGTTCTGCAACAGGGGAATCTGTAACTTATGATGAAGACGGAATGAGAGGAATTGCTAAGGATATTTATGAAGACTATTTTTTGCCGGAGGGATATGAGGGTATTACCTGTGTGGTAGAGATGAGAGATTACGCAAACGACGTTTATCAGATGGGCGCTTATCCTGACGAATAAATGCAGTCGGAGGAAAAGAGCCGCAGGACAGACCTTTCGGCCTGCCCTGCGGCTTGTCTTTGTATTACTGTATTGCTATTTGAGATACAAAGTGGTATAATAAAAGCGAAAGGCGGTGTGTCAGATGGCAGTAAAAACAGCAAACGTCTTGGCCCGTGTGGAGCCTGACGTGAAAGAACAAGCCGAGGCGATTATGGCAAAACTGGGTGTCCCTGCCTCAACAGTCATCAATATGCTCTACAAGCAGATCATTATGACAAGAAGCATCCCGTTTGCGTTGTCTGTTCCCAGCGCCCCCATAGCCCGTGATGAAATGGATGCGGCAACCTTTAACGCTATGATAGAGGAAGGATTGTCACAGGCCAAAGTTGGACATGGATATTCCTTAGAGGAAGCGTTTGATCTGTTGCATAAGGGTGTGTGAAAATGGAGTATGAGATCAAGATAACTCCATATGCGTTGCGGCAGATGCAGGAGATTGTACGCTATATTTCAGCCACACTCCAATCACCGGAAAATGCAGCACGCTGGCTTGATACGATCAAAGCAGAATTGGCATCCTTGTCCTCTATACCCACCAGGATTCCTCTGACAAAGGAAGAACCTTGGCACAGCCAGGGCATACACAAAATGGTTGTGAAAAAATTTCTTGTGTATTTCTGGATTGATACCGATCATCTGCGCGTGTGGGTTACTGCTATCGTCTATGGCAGACGTAATCAGCGGCAGCAGCTTGAACAAATGGAGATGGATGGTTAAGTAGGTCAAACAAAATTTGCCTACAAATTTGCCTACATACTGTCTAACAGCAGCTAAAATCAGTGAAAAACAGAATTAGCCAATCAGCAAACAAAACCCGGCAAACCCTTGTAACAAGCGGGATTGCCGGGTTTTTTATGTGGATCGTCCACTACCGCCAAAAAGAGATACGCCGTACTCCTAAGCGGGATGTAGCGCGTTCGAGTCGCGCCGGGGGTGCCAAAAACGCCGGATACCGCAAGATATCCGGCGTTTTTATAACTTTTTTAGAGAACTGAAAACGGTATTTGGCGTACACTTGCCTACATTTAGACCATTTTGCCCCGTTATCTTTGCTCCCCATTGGTCTCTTTCGGCAGCTGGGTTAGCAGCTCCGGGTGCTGCTGTGCCGCAGACTGTGAAACACAACCGGGCGCAGCGCGTTTTCTTCAATAAGCTGATAAAACAGCTTGTCGATGACCCGCTGTTCACAGGGATGGCCGTTTAACTGAGCCACAACCAAATCCTAATCGTGATACTCTTTGTCAAGGGCGGCCCGATATTCCTTCTGCTGCTTCTTTACCCGGTAAAGCTCGTCCACCACCGCCTGTGGCAAATAAATGACCCGGTTGCTGCTTTCTGTTTTAGGCGCTTTCAATACCAAGGTTGTAGTAGCCTTTTTCGGCATGATACGGGGAAATTTGAACAGCACGGTACTGCGGTTTACCCGCTCCAAAGCCTCTATGCTCTCATTGGAGCAGCGGCGCAATTCCCTGTCTACCTTCAAATACGCCTCGCCAGCGGCAGCCCGCTCGTCCTCAATATGGACATTTGTCCACTGTAGCCCAAGAATTTCCTCCAGTCTGAGAGAACAGCCCAGTGCCAGGTACAGGCAGATGCGGAGAACCGGATTCTTGCAGGTATTCAATGCCGCAATGGCCTCATCATCCGACCACACGGCCCGTTCCTTGCTGTGCTGCTCCGGCAGAGTAGCGCCTGGGGTTCACGGAAGTATATTCCCATACCAGCGCTTTCCCAAAGGCGCTTTTCAAGAGCTTGTGAACTCTGGACACCGTATGGGCGCTGATCTTAGCCCCGGTGTCGTGGTGGCCTGATACGACCACCGCGGG
>CATJLA010000092.1 GCA_949741215.1 uncultured Oscillospiraceae bacterium | reverse complement strand
TCGGCAAAAACGATTTTAATCGGAGCGTCAGGATTGTTATTTTCACCAGCAAAGACCACATCAGCGTTTACGCCGTCCGCCTTGGCAAGCAGGATCGTGCCGTCATTGGCGGTAGTATCAGTGGCATATACCACATCAGCATCTACGCCGTTTTTCACGACAAGGGTGGAAGTGTTGGCGTTTCGGTCAACCACCGCCGTATCATCGGCGCTGACAATCTTGGCACCATCCAGGTCGGAGGCGAACGAAACAACAGATGCCCCAGTGGCGCGGAGCCAGTTGATACCCTCCATAGCGGGGCCGTCAATCACGGTGGCAACTGTCGGAATTGCGGCACTCGCGGCAATCTCCGGTACAGTAGAGGCCGCAGAAGCGGTAAGTGCGAGGGCAGCGGTCATAGCTGCGACAGCAGCCACAGATGCAATCATTTTACCATGTTTTCTGAACATACGAAAGACTCCTTTGAAATGTTTTTTTGACAGTGTTGCAACCTGTGAGTTTAATATACCTGATGGATGGTTGAGGAATAGTTAGTTTTTTGAGTAAAGAAAAAATTTTGTAATCGTTCCCCCAAAAATATATGAACAGTGCAGAAGTCATGGGCTTTTAGTTCCTTGGTGGCTCCGGTTCCTTTTAGGTATAACTATATGGGGCGAATTATCTACCCTGATACCATATCTCAGGCCTTTACTGAACGGTTAAAGAAATCTGGAATGGAAGAATCGGAAGCATCCAAAATATTGTGAAACTGAGCAAAACGGTGAGAATAGAGCAAAAATATAGGCACGGGGACGGGGGATATGTACCGTCCCCTTTACCGTCATATTAGCGGCGGACAAGCCACATGTCAAAGTGCCGCTGGCTCAGACAGGCATTCGGTCAGTGAAGTGGATTGACAACGGAGCGTGGATCATACTCCAATCCTGGCGTCTGCCCAGTCCATTTCTTGGTAGTATCCATCATGGCCAGATACAGCACCTCGTCATATCTGGACAAATCGGAGGGCTTCAGTGGAAAATCAATCACCTTATCCTGTTCCAGCAGAACATTTTCAGCGTCCATTGTCTGTTTCAGTGTAAGCCTTCTGTCAGCATGCTGTCTAGGGCCAGGATCGCTACATCTTTGTTGATGTACTCCGGTTTCTGCGGCGATTCCGCGTACCGCTTCGCTGTCCTCGGGTCCATGTGGTACTTCCGTCCCAGCTCCACATAGCTCAACCCTTTTTCTCTGTCGCTTCGGATGTCCATCCACAGTGCTTCCCCTTTTCCCCGGCCTTTTCCTTGCATTTTATCTCTGGCGATGACAACCTGACGGGAACAGACGAGCCGGTGTATCCGGTTGGCTATGTACAACACAAGCACCCTGTGGCTCGAAAGCGGAGTATCTGTCAGTACACGGAAGAAAGCAGGAGACTGCACAATAACCTTCGGGTCAATGTTGCCCTGATGCGTCAGCCGCTATTTGACAGAAGCGCAGAATTTGTGGACAATCGCATTTCTCTATTTTCTGTGCAATGGGGTAAATGTGCTGTAACGGGAAAAGACTTCCTCTGTGTCGCTGACATCCATTGTCACCATAAAATTCCACACAAAGATGGCGGCACAGACAAGTATGAAAATCTGGCTTTAGTACTCGACCCCGTACACAAGCTCATACACGCAACACAGGCAGATACCATTCAACAGAACTCCGGCACGCTCATCACCTTCCAGAACCCGCTGGAGCAGAAAAGCCCCCAATCACTTCGCCGTTCAGCAGTATAAACTTTTTAAGTTGAGCACCGGGGAGGCAAGCCTGTAAACAGGGCTGAGAATAAGCGAAACAACGAGCTCTAAAAGGCATCCCAAATTCAGGAGAAAGTGGGGGAGCCTCAGTTTTCCACCCCGTCTAAGCAAGCCAAAGGAGCAGAAAACTTTAAGTGCATAATAAAAAGCTTCCAGAACAAAATTCCGGAAGCTTTTTATTATGCGCTTGAAGGGACTCGAACCCCTGGCCTACTGATTCGTAGTCAGTCACTCTATCCAGCTGAGCTACAAACGCACAATTGAGAGGGAATCATTCCCCTACAACAATTACACATTATAGCAGAGGGAAAACAAAAAGTCAAGGGTTTTGCCAGGGAAATTTTGCCGAATTATTGAATTTCCTCATAGCTTTTATGCTTGAGATAAACCAAAGCCGCCCCAGTAGCAGTAGCATACTCGGAGTTCTGAGGAATGATAAAATTCACTCCAAACCGCTGAGAAATCGTATCAATAATCCCCTGAGCCAGCTTTACAGTAGAAAGATTTCCGGTAAGCACAATGTCCTTTACTCCCTTCAGCTGAGAGGCAAACACGCACAGCATCCCCACTGTCTGGAACACTAAATTCACAATTCCCAAAGCAATATCCGCCTGAGAAGCCGTTTCGTTCATCTTGCCGAAGTTGGAGGCAGTCAGATTATCCGGCAGGGTAGGCAGCTGTCTGCTGGTCAAATCGGCGATAGAAAGGTCAATCTGCCCCAAATCCCCATCCTTGGCCAGATTGATAATATTATCCACCTGATTCAGCCCGATCATCTGCTTGGAAAGCCCCAGCAGGGT
>CATJLA010000091.1 GCA_949741215.1 uncultured Oscillospiraceae bacterium | reverse complement strand
GACGTCGGCTGCCCTTAAATCCCCCACTCCTTGGCAAAGCGATCAAAAATTTTAGCACAGGCCAAAGTATCCTCCGGAGGAATTCTGCTGCTGATCAGCTTCCCCTTCCGAACACAGCTTACCATATGCGCAATTTCATATTCAAAGCCAGAAGTAAAGGGCTGCTCATACTCCTCTGCAAGCTCTCTCCCCAGGTAAAGCTGCGCCTTTTGAGGAGCAAAAAAATTGGGGCCCAGCTTAATATATCCCTCCGAGCCATAAATAAAGCCCCAGTGCTCTGTATAGCAGGAAATAGCGCCGGTAATCTGGGCAAGCGCTCCGTCCTGAAAACGAAACAGCATGCAGTCAAGGCCATCCACCCCGGTTGCTAACCTGGTACAAAAGCCGGCGGATTCACAAAGCTGCTTTCCCTGCATAAAGTCCAACATAAAACCGATGCCATAGACCCCTACGTCATATAAAGCGCCGCCAGCCAAAGCAGGATTCATCAGCCGGCTTTCGGTCCCCGCACCGGAGCAAAAGCCAAAGGAAGCGGTAATATGCCGGATTTCTCCGATCTTTCCCTCCCCTACCCACTGCTTTGCCCGTATCGTGGCAGGGAGAAAACGGGTCCAAAGCGCCTCCATGGCAAACACCTGTTTTTCCGCCGCAGCGTCAAAAATGGCTTTGGAATCATCGTAATTTGTGGTCATAGGTTTTTCGCAGAGAATATGCTTCCCCTGGGCAATCGCCTCCAGAGCACAGCTTTTGTGGCTGCTGTGGGGAGTTGCAATATAGATAGCGTCAATCTCCGGGTCCTCATACAGCTCTTGGTAGCTGCCATAAGCCTTGTGGACGTCATGCGCCTGGGCAAAGTCCCGGGCCTTTTCCATGCTGCGGGAGGCAATAGCAGCGGCTTCTACCCCCTCTATCCCCCGGCAGGTCTCCGCAAATTTAGCAGCAATGCTGCCCGCGCCTACCATACCAAAACGAAAATTTTCCATCTTTGCAATCTCCCTTCAAAAATACTCTTAAACTTCTCCTTCTGCTCCGCCAAGCTTTGGGGACGAGGCACAGGCCTGCAAGCCTGCTGCCATGTCCTAAAAATTACGAAACCTGTGTAAACTGGCTGTTGTAAAGGCGGCAGTACTCTCCCTGCAGGGCCAGCAGGCTTTGGTGGGTGCCCTGCTCTACAATTTGGCCGTGGTCCATTACAATAATAATATCCGCACTGCGGATGGTGGAAAGCCGATGCGCAATAACAAAGCTAGTGCGCCCCTCCATCAGCAGGTCCATGGCGGCCTGAATCTTCTTCTCGGTAATGGTATCCACCGAGCTGGTTGCTTCGTC
This sequence comes from uncultured Oscillospiraceae bacterium, assembly GCA_949741215.1. Classification (GTDB taxonomy): domain Bacteria; phylum Bacillota; class Clostridia; order Oscillospirales; family Ruminococcaceae; genus CATJLA01. Next base: position 15,032 of record CATJLA010000091.1, on the reverse strand, counting down.
CAGAATCAGCATGGCAGGGTTGGCCACCAGCGCCCGGGCGATGGTAAGCAGCTGCTTTTGCCCCTGAGACATGCCAATCGATTCCTCCGAGATCACCGTTTCATACCCCTGGGGCAGCCGCATGATAAAGTCATGGGCGTCCACTGCTTTAGCGGCGGCAATCACCTCTGCGTCAGTGGCTTCAAACCGGCCGTAGCGAAGATTTTCCATTACCGTACCGTGGAACAGCCAGGTATCCTGCAGCACCATGCCGTATTGGGCGCGAACATCCAGCTTTTCAATCTCCCGGATGTTCTTGCTGTCGATGGTAATATCCCCGCCCTGAATGCTGTAAAACTTCATCAGCAAACTTGCCATAGTGGTTTTGCCGGCGCCGGTTTCTCCAACAATGGCTACGCGGCTGCCCGCCGGAACCCGCAGACTGAAATCATGGATAATCTGCTTGCCCTCGGTATAGGAAAAATCAATGTCCTCAAACGTCACTGTACCTTTAACGGACTGCAGATGCCCTGTTTCCTCCGGCAGCTTTTCCAACGGCACCTCCAGGATATAGAATACCCGCTCCGAGGCAGAAAAAGCGGACTGAATCACATTAATAATGTTGGCAATTTCGTTAATGGGCCCCGAAAACTTTTTGGAATAAAGAATAAAGCTGGACATATCCGCAATGGTAAGGGTACTCCGCAAAATCAGCACCGCGCCTACGCTGCTGGCCAGCAAAAACCCTAAATTATTAAAAAAGTTCATCACAGGCATTACCACGCTGGAAAAAAACTGCGCCTTAAAGCCGGCGTCGTTCAACTCCGTGTTAATCTGACAAAACCGCTCCACGCTTTTTTCTTCATAGCAATAAGCCTTCACCGTTTTTTGGCCGGTAAGCATCTCTTCCACATAGGCGTTCAGCTCGCCGTATTTTGCCATCTGGCGACGAAACAGCTTCCGGGTAAACTTGGTGATTTTCCGGGCAAACACTAACGTCATGGGAACAATAATGAGGAAAACCAGCGTCAAAACCGGGTCGATCAGCAGCATCATAGCAAGGGAGCCGATTACGGTAATCAAGCCGGTGAGCAGGTGGATAATATCGGTGGAAAAACAGCTGCTGATATTGTCGATATCGTAGGAAATCCGGCTGATAATATCCCCCTTATAGGTAACGTCAAAGTAGGACATAGGCAGCTCGGTAATATGGTTGAACACATCAGTTCGGATATTAAAAATAGCCTGCTGTGTTACCCGGATCATCAGGTTATTCTGCAGCCAGCTGAACACAGCGCTTGCCACATACAGCAAAATCAACAGCATACAGTAACGAAGCAGCCGGTCAAAATCCACTGCCCCCACGCCGCCTTCCATCGTGCCGATAGCCCACCCGGTAACCACCGGGGCCACCAGCGCCAGCAGGTTGCTGATAATCACAAACAAAAGAATCAGTACAATCTTCACCTTAAACCGCCGGGCGTACTGCCATAGGTAAGAAAGCACCGCCCGTTTGTTGATCTTCTTAAAGTCCACAACATCCCCTTTGCCGAAATCCGCCCCTTTAATCGCAAACATACCGGCCATGGAGCACCGCCTCCTCTCCAATCTGAGAATGATAGATTTCTTGATACAACGGGCAGCTTTCCATCAGCTGAGCGTGTGTGCCAAAGCCGGCCACCCGCCCCTTGTCCATTACAAGAATTTTATCCGCCTGCATTACCGAGCTGATCCGCTGGGCAATCAGCAGCACGGTTTTCTCCTTTAAGGACGTCCGCAAAGCCTGCCGCAGCTTTAGGTCGGTGGCAAAATCCAGGGCGCTGGAGCTGTCGTCCAGCACCAGCACGTCCGCAGGCTTTAACACCGCCCGGGCAATGGAAATCCGCTGCTTCTGCCCGCCGGAAAGATTACTCCCCCCTTGGGTAAGCTCCGTTTTGTACCGCTCCGGAAGGGTGGCAATAAAGCCGGAAATCTGCGCCACGTCTGCGGATTTTTGCAGCTCTTCCTCACTGGCATCGGCCTTGCTCCAGCGTAGGTTCTCCTCAATGGTGCCGGAGAACAGCACCGCCTTTTGCAACACGGCCGAAACGGTTTGCCTCACCGTTTGGACAGGCAGCTCCCGCAGGCTTGCGCCGTTTAACTTCACCGTGCCGGAATCCGGGTCGTAAAACCGAAGCAGCAGGTTTACTAACGTGGATTTACCGCAGCCGGTAGGGCCGATAATCGCCAGCGTCTGCCCTTTCTGTACCGAAAAGGTGATGTCCTGCAAAGAAGGCGTCTGATCTCCGGGATAGGTAAAGGTAACCTGCTCAAAGGAAACCACAGGGGCATCAGGCTGCTGTTTTGTCACGGAGGCAGGGTCTTTTATCCCGGTTTCAGTCTGCAGCACCTGGTTGATTCGGGCAGTAGAAGCCGCCGACCGGGTGTACATGGAGAAAATTTTGGAGATATTCATAAAGGAGTTCATAATCATGGTGAGGTAATTTATGTAAGCAAGGATCTGGCCTGTTTGCATACCGCCCACCTGTACCCGCAGGCCGCCAAACCACACCACCGCCACCACTGCCAGATTCATCAGCAGGGTGATAATGGGGTTGACAGCCGCCAGCACCAGCCCGGCGCTCAGCTCGGTATCCCGCACCACCTCGCTTTGTTTGCGGAACCGCTCCCTCTCATAGTCTGACCGGCCAAAAGCCTTGATTACCCGAACGCCGGTTAAGTTTTCCTGCAGCACTACCGTCAGCCTGTCCAGATTGGTTTGCAGCCGCTTGTAAATGGGCTTGGTTTTTTTCATGGTATACTGCATTACCACCCAAAGAAAGGGCAGCAACAGCAGCAAAATCGCTGAGAGCTTAGCATCCAATAAAAATGCCATGACAGAGCCGCCTATGGCAAGTACCGGGGTTCTCACAAACATCCGCATGGTCATTAAAAGCAGGTGCTGCACATGGTGGACGTCGTTTGTAATGCGGATAATCAAAGAGGAGGAGGAAATCTGCTCCAGCTCCTTCAGGGAAAAGCTTTGGATATGGGCAAACATGCCATCCCGCAGCTCCCTGGCAAAATTCTGGGAGATTTGGGCGGCATTATGGTGGCCCCACAAGGTAACGCACATCCCTGCCACCGAAATAATCAGCATCAAAATGCCATAGCGCATAACCGCGGGCAGGTCTGCTCTGGCTACCCCCTCGTCGATAATCAGGGAGGTAAAATAGGGCAAGGAAAGATCAGCAATGGTGCCTGTAATTTTAAGCAGCGCAGCAAACACCACTGCCGGAACAAAGGGGCGGATATAGTCCCCAACCGTTTTTTTCAATGGCAAATCCCTCCATTTTTCCCGTTCAACACGAGATTTTTCTCATACTCTATGCTTTCATTTTACACCATTTAGATGATATGTCAACTATCTGTGGGAAACAGCGTAAAGAATTATAATTTTATAAGTAAAAAGTAAGAGTGAATAGGGAATAGTGGAGGTACGTTCCTTGCAGGAACGATTGGAATGTTGCTGTGGATTTTTTTGTTATAAGGGTTTGAAATAGATTTGCTTTTTCTTTAAGGAGCAATAGGGAATAGTGGTAAAGTGCCTTGCAGAGCGATTTGAATTTTCTTTTGACAAAAAAATCAGTGACACAGGTGTATTTTCCTGTGTCACTGTGTCTGCTTATGGGGCTTTTGTATTTGGGCTATTTCCCTAAGTATCGCAGTAAGTTCTCTCGCCCAATGGCAATCGCGTCCAGGGGATTCTCCATCCCCTCAAACTCAATGCCTAGGTACCCGTTATACCCATTGGCTTTAAGAATAGCAAGGCACTGTGCCACCGGAACGTCCCCATGCCCTACAATGGTGCCCTTGAGATAATTCCCGCCCCGAGTTTTGAAAAATCCTCTGCCAGGATCAGGCAAAAGCCCGCTCCTCACATAAAAATCCTTGGCGTGTACATAAAAGGCATAAGGCGCAACCCTGCCAAAAGCCTGCTCGGGAGCTTCGTCCGCACAGAGGAAATTGCCCATATCCGCAAGCAAGCCAAAATTTTCATCCCCCACGCCGTTAACAATCTTCTCCACCCGCATACTTTCCTGGCAAAAAGTACCATGATTCTCAATCATAGTGCGCACGCCCTTCTCCTTAGCGTAAGCAGTAATGGCGCGGCACCCCTCAATCAGACGAGGCAGAGCGTCCTCAAATCCCCGCTGCCCTCTTTCACTCAAAGAGTATCCTGTTGTCGCGTCATGACGAATGCTCTTCGCCCCCAGCAAACAGGCAATATCCACTTCATGGCAAACTGCCGCAATTTCCGCCTGCAAATCACCGCCGGAGCCATTCAGCAGGTCGGCCCCCACAGTATAGTTGACAATAGGCAGCCCAACTGCCTCCGCCTTTTCCCGCACCCGCTTGGCCATATCCTCTACAGGCTCTCCTTTGGAGCGCTTCAAGTCCAAAATCTCCACTCCGTCAAAGCCCAGCTCTTTTGTTTTGGCAATGGCGTCCGGCAGTGTCATAGCCCCTGCCTGAATCAGCCTGGAATAACTATACGTGCTTACCGAAAGCTTCATATTCTCATCCTCCTCACAGCTTCTGCACCACAACCTCATGGCCGGTGCGGGCGGATTCATAAATGCTGTCCAGAATCGTCATCAAGGTCACACCGTCCTGAGCCGGGGCAATACAGGTTTCCTCTCCCTTTATGCAGGCGACGTAGTGGTTGATTTCATTCTCAAACAACCCGTCAAAGCTTAAGGAAGTTTTCTGTGCAAAGCTCAGGTTATTCATATAGCCGTTCATGTCGGTAAAAATCTCCAGCTCCGGGTCCAGCTTGGCGCCGGCCTTGTCGCCAAACAGCTGGATCGTCCCCTCATCCGTCTTAATATTCAGGCTGAAGGCGGCCTCAATAGCCAAGGTAGCCCCATTATCAAAGCGGACAAGAGCGGAAGCCAAATCCTCTACGTCGCAAATATCTTTTTCCGTAGCGGAGGAAGCCCGGTAAGCCGAGGCCTTATGCACGCCGGGCCGGTCAAACAGCTTCTGATAAGTAACCCCATAAACCGAAACCGGCTGGGGGTTCCCCATCAAATACCGCACCAGGTCAATCACATGAACTCCCAGGTCAATCAGCGGCCCTCCTCCGGAACGGGACTTATCCCCAAACCAACCTCCGGGGTTGCCGTTTCTCCGCAGATAGGTAGCCTTGCTGTAATACAGGTTGCCAAAGTACCCTGCGTCCAAATAATCTTTCACCACCCTGCAGTCATTCCCAAACCGCCGCACAAAGCCAATCATCAAAAGCTTCCCGCTTTCCTTTGCGGCATCCGCCATGGCTTTGGCGTCCCGGGCGTTGGTAGCCATAGGCTTCTCACAAAGCACATGCTTGCCGGCCTTCAGGGCCGCAATGGTACAAGGCGCGTGCTGGCTGTTCCAGGTGCACACGCTCACAGCGTCAATTTCTGCCAGCTTCAGCATCTCATCCTTGTCCGTAAAGGTACGCTCCGGGGGAATCCCATACCGTTCCGCAGTCTTTTTCAGCCTGTCAGGATCAATATCACAAAGGGCATACAATTCCACATCAGGGTTTTTCAGGTAAGCCCGAATATGTGTCTGTGCAATATTACCGGTGCCGATCATACCAATTTTAATTTTACTCATAACGATGATCCTTTCTTATAGGTAAAAAGTAAAAGTAAATAGTGAATAGTGTAGGTGTCCCTTCGGGACAGATTTAAAAAAGCTTTACGCATTTTATTTTTATGGAGAGAAGTGAATTCATCTCAAACCGAAAGGAAAAAATATCCTCTGCAACATTCCAATCGCTCCTGTAAGGAGCGTACCTTCCTTATTTACTATTCCCTCTTCCTTCTTCCTTACTTTTCTATCTGACGTCTCAAAAACTCCACCGCAACCTCAATATCCGCTTCCGGATTTTCACCAACCTCCCGTTCAATGGTTAAAAACCCGTTGTAGCCAATCTCCTCCAGCGCCTTCAGGTAATTGGGAAAGTCCACATCCCCCTGGCCCAAGGGCAGCTCAATAAAGGCTTTATCCTCCAGCATTTTGTCCTCTTCCAGCCCGTAAATCACCTCGGGGGGCTTCACCATCAGCCGCCGCCCGTCCTTGGCATGGGTATGAACAATATAGTCCTTCAGGGTATAAACCGCCTGCACAGGGTCGTCTCCAGTAACCATGACGAAGTTGGCAGGGTCCAAATTAACCGCCACGCCGGTGGAATGCAGCCCGTCCAAAAAGCCTTTTAAGGTAGCGGCGGTTTCCGGGCCGGTTTCAATGGCAAAATGAGCGGCAAGGCTGTCAGCATATTGGCTCAGGGCAAAGCAGGCCTCCTGCATAATCTTATACCTGTCATGGCTCGGGTTTTCAGGGACAACCCCGATATGGGTAGTCACCACATTGGTCTCCCACTCCTTCGCCAAATCCAAAATCCGTTTGGAGCGCTCAATCAGCTCCGGGTTTTTCTCCGGATTCTGAAAGCCCTGGCCAAAATCCCCGCACAGGGCGGAAATCTGCAGGCCGTTCTCTTTTACCAGCTTCAAAAACTCCCGGCGCTTTTCCGGGGTAAGGTTTTCCGGGGTCATCTCCCCCCAGGTAGTGCGCACCTGAATCCCCTGGGCTCCCATTCCGGCAGCCTTTTTCACTGCAGTGGGGATATCGGTGCGAAAACTGTCAACCATAACGCCAATCGGGAACTTTTTCATCACACAGCTCCAATCTGCCGCCGCACCGGCCGGGCAGCGCCCCTTTTTGTGCGGTAAATTAAAAGGGACGGCAGAAAAACGCCACGCCATTCTTATTCACAAAAAATTTCCAGCAGAATTTTGGCAAAGGCTGTTCATTTATACAAAATTGTGCTACAATAAAACTGTTGTGCAAAAGCCCTGCCGCTTCTCCATGCCGGATGCAGGAATTTGTTACTACTTATCAATATAATAAAAAAACCGCCAATGTAAATAGAGAATATTGCCCAAAATTTATCTTATATTGCTCTGCCGTATTTATGGGGGACGTAAGTGCCTACCCATGTCTTTGCGGCAGGAAGGAGGGCTTGTCCATGGCAGATGAAAACCAGTTTGAACCCCACACCTACTGGGATCCGGATTTTCCAATGATCCTTCATACAGATTTTCGCCAACCGGGGTCAGGGCCTATGAACCCTCACTGGCACCCCAGCATTGAGCTGCTTTTTGTGCTGGAGGGCAAGCTTACCGTCCATATCGGTACCGACCAAGTAACAGCCGCCCCCGGCGAGCTGGTAGTAGTCAACAGCAACGAGCTCCACTATATGGAGGGGGAGGAGGGCCTCACCCGGTATCATTGCCTGATCCCCAACCCCTGGACCTATGAGGAGTTCGGCCTGCTGCCCGAAAACCGGGAGCTTACCCGCAAAATCCCCTGCGACCCTCAGATCTCCGGCCTTGTCAACTCCATATTCCGGGAATGGCAGCAAAAAAGCCAGTGGTTTAAGCCGGTAGTCAAGGCTTTAACCCTGCAGCTTATGGCAACCCTATACCGCTGTTACAGCGCCGACGAACGCTTGCGGCTGGAAATGCGCAGCCACGTCCCAAAGCAGGAAATGGTAAAAAAGACCATCCGTCTGATGCAGGAAAATTTCCGTCAGGAGCTTACAGTGGATACCCTATGCGCTTGTGTAGGCTTCAGCAAATTTTACTTCTGCCGCACCTTTAAGGAGGTTACCGGCAGGACGGCGGTGGAATACTTAAACCAGCTGCGCTGCCGCCAGGCGCGGGAGTATCTGGCAGCCGGCCACTGCACGGTTCAGGCCGCGGCGGAGCTTTCCGGCTTTAAGAACCAGCAGTATTTCTGCCGGGTGTACAAAAAATATTTCGGAACGCCTCCCTCCTCTCACAAAGGAATCGGGGCCGGGGCGCTCCCTCCTCAGGAGGTTGCACAAAAGTGATAGAAACAATCAAACTGCTGCTCAGCGGCATGATCATCGGAGTAGCCAACGTGATCCCCGGCGTCAGCGGCGGAACCATGGCGGTTATCCTGAATATCTACGACCGTCTGGTCAGCGCCGTCAGCTTTAAAAACCTGAAGAACAACCTGCTTTTTTTGTTCAAAATTGCTCTGGGGGCAGGGGCAGGCATCCTGCTGTTCAGCACAGCGGTCAAGCTATGCTTAGAGCGCTTCCCCATGCAAACCAACTTCACTTTTATGGGCTTAATTATCGGCAGTATCCCCATGATCTACCGCCGGGCTGCCGGCTCCTCAGCAAAGAAGGGCCCGCAAAAAATCCGTATTCCCGGCCTTATCGCCTTTATTCTGGCCTTAGGGGCCATGCTTTCTATGGGCCTTGCCGACAGGAGCGCGTTCTCCCAGTCGGTGCAAACCGTTTTAACCCTTCCGTTGGCAATACAGCTGTTTTTCGGCGGGGCGCTCAGCGCCTTTGCCATGATCCTGCCTGGCATCAGCGGTTCCTTTATTATGCTGCTGCTGGGGGTTTACGGCACTGTTATCGCGGCAATCTCCTCCTTAAACATCTGGATTTTGCTGCCTATGGCGGCAGGCTGCTGTATCGGGCTGCTGGCAGGGGCCAAGCTGGTTGCCGTTCTGCTGGGCAAATTTCCCCAGCAAACCTACTGCGCCATCTTGGGCCTGATAGCAGGCTCGCTGGTTTCCATCTTCCCGGGCTTTACAGTAAGCTTGGGCGGGGCGGTTTCCGTTTTGCTGCTGCTTTTGGCCGCTGCCGCCACCTGGTGGTTTTCTGTCCAGTCCAAATAACCAAGGGAAGGACCCGATGCAATGAACAAATACCGGAAGCTGATGACAAACACCCTGGTCTTTTCCATAGGAACCTTCAGCTCCAAAATCCTGGTGTTCCTGATGGTTCCCCTATATTCCAATATTCTTACCACCGACGAATACGGCACCGCCGACCTGCTTACCCAAACCGCCAACCTGCTGATCCCGCTGATCTCCCTTGGTATTGCGGACGCGGTAATCCGCTTTGGTCTGGATAAAAACGAAAACAAAAAGGATGTTTTCACCTGTGGCGTTGCCGCCATCGGAATCGGATTTCTTCTGTTTCTGATCTCCTTCCCACTGTTAGCCATGGTCAAGCTGATCAACAGCCACCTGCTGCTGCTTTACGCCTATGTTTTTGTAGGGGCTTTCCGGCTGCTGTGTACCCGCTTTGTGCGGGCGCGCCAGTACGTTAAGCTATATTCTTTGGACGGGGTGCTTACCACAATCACCCTCATCCTTTTTAACCTGCTGTTCCTTCTGGGCTTTCAATGGGGGCTTAACGGCTATGTGCTGGCCATCATCTGTTCTGACGCCTGCTCGGTGCTGTTTTTAACCGCCATGGCCCAGCTGTACCGTTGCGTCAACTTCAGCCATATGCGGATGAAAACCTTCCGCGCCATGCTCCGGTACAGCCTGCCTATGATTCCCGCCAACGTGTTCTGGTGGATTACCCATGTTTCTGACCGCTACGCCGTAGGCTACCTCATGGGGGAATCCTTTAACGGCCTGTACGGAGTTGCCTACAAAATCCCCACCATCCTCAGTATCGTCTCCACCATTTTTGTGGAGGCCTGGCAGCTTTCCGCCGTTACTGAAAAGGACAGCCCCCAGCAGGCAAGGTTTTTCACAGAGGTAATGCACTCCTACCAGGGCGCTATTTTCCTTTGTGCCTCCGGGCTGGTGGCTTTTTCCAAGCTGGGCATTCAGCTGCTTACCGTAGGCAAGGCGGAATATGCGGATTGCTGGCAATATGTCCCTATCCTGCTGATGGCCACCTGCTTTTCCTGCTTCGCCAGCTTTTTAGGCAGTGTATATGTAGTTGTCAAAAAGAGCAACATGGCCTTGGCCACCACCGCTCTGGGCGCAGGGGCCAATGTGGTTATGAACCTGATTTTTATCCCTCTTATCGGGGTAAACGGCGCGGCGCTGGCCACTTTTCTCAGCTACCTGCTGGTATACCTGGTGCGCGGAATCAACGCCCGGCAGTACCTACGGTTTCATCTGGGGCTGGGCCGTACACTAATTGCCCTGCTGCTGCTTAGCGCCCAGTCCCTGCTTATGATTTTTCCGCCGCCCATGTGGGCATTATGGCAGGGTATCTGTCTTGTGCTGATGTTCCTGTTCCAGCTCAAGCCGGTTTGCCGCACAATCCTGCACATGCTGCACCGCTAAAGCCTTTTTTGTGGGACGTCGCGCATCCCGATTTTCTCAAAGCCTTTCCCGAAAAAGGGTTGGATCAAGAACAAATGTTTCACGTGAAACATTTTAGTCAAATAAAGCGGAAGAAAGCAAAACTGCCTTGTACAAAAAGGCTGCCCTTTCCTCAAAGCCCAACACAAATGCAAAAGGACGCCGCCCGGCAGAGCCGGACGGCGTTTCGACGTCTTAAAACAAAATTACAGTGCGCCGGTTGAGGGGTTGGCAGTGACCCCAGCGGCAGGCGCGGCAGTTTGGGCTGTGGTTCCGGCGTTAACAGCCAGAATTGTTACCGGCGAAAGGCTGGTAAAGGTTGCCCAAACGGATTTTGCCCCTAAACCGGAGGTTCCTACCAGCTCCCACTGGCCGTTTTTCATTTGATGGAACACCAATGCCCGCTGATTGGACTGCAGGCCGGAAAGGCGGAACCGAACCTTCAGCGGATTGGACGAGGAGGGCTGCTTCCCGGTTGCAGTCAGGTCAAAGGCGGAAAGAACTACTGCCGATTCCAGGTCAACCAGGTTGGCCAGCTCCGGCGCGATAGAAGGAGCCTGGGCCAGCAGCTTTTCGGGAGTCATGATATCTGTTTCCTTTTGGGCTGCGGTTTTTCCGGTGTAAGGCGTTATTTTGATCTGGAAATTTTCGGTATCATAGTCCAGTACCATCAACGGGAGTTCTTCCGACCCGGAGGAGGCGCCTTCCTCCCGGCTTTCGCTGCTGTCGGAGTAGTTGTTGTCCACATCCTCCACAACACCTTGGGCAGAAACGGTAACCGCCGCCTTGTCTATTCGCAGTGAGCCCTCCACCTTGTCCGGCTCGCTGACAGATACCGTGTACCGATACTCCCCAGCCTCGGCGGGAGCAGGCACCCGTACACTGTAAACCGCCTTTGCAGGGTCGTTTTCAGACTGGACTGCTGCGGCGGAGGCCACTACCTCTTTATTCTGGTTCAGCACTTCCACCGGGCCCAGCTTTTCAAAGCTAAGGATATTGCTGATTTCACCGGAGATTACAAAAGCGCCGGAGCCCACATCGTCGCCGCTTACAGGGCTGGTTACCACAATGTTCAAGGGCCGGGCCGGGGATTCCTCATAACGGAGCTGCCAGCCGGTAAACTGGATGGAACCGGAGTTGCTGACAGCCGCTTCCCCATTGATATCGCCCAGCAAAATAACATATCTGGCAGTAATGGTTTCCTCCAAGGTAAAGGTTTTATCCTTGCTGGGAGAGCCGTTGGTATTGAGGAAAGGAACCCAGGCGCTGCCGTTGGCAGTCTGCAGCGGGTAAGGGGTTGTGTTGTTCACCAGCTCGTCATAAGCGTTACCGTTGCTTGTGTAGGCCATAGTTACATTGCTTAGCCGCTTAGGCGCATTGCCGCCGTTAAAGGAGAGGGAAATCTGGTTAATATCCCGTTCTTCCCCCAAATCCACAGCAACCCAAACCTGGCGCTGGTCCGCCTGGCTTAGAATATTTTTGTTCACATCCCAGCGGCTGGAGGTTCCGTCAAACAGGTTAACAATGCCAGCCCCATAGCTGTAGCCCGCTTTGACATCGTCGGCAGTAAGCCCGTCTGTCCAGGTAAAGGTATTCGGCTTCCGATTTGGAATTTCTCCGGCCTCCTTGGGATCATAGCCGTCATCAAAAAGATAGGTTTCCGGATTCCGCTTAATAATATTCAGGTCGCCAAAATACATGGTGGCGTCCGCGACGACAGTGCCGGAATCCGGCCGCCCGATACTGCGGTAAAGCCCCCACTTAGGCCGGGTGCGCTGGGTTACCGGCGCATCCTCCGAGCCTTCCGCCCAGGAACCGTCAGAAAGCTTGTACTCCGGGCGGCGCCAGCAGTCATAAGGGCCGCTGCCGGACATCAAGGCTTCTCCGGTGTCCGCATCGGTAAGGGACATGGATACATACCCGTTATCCCGGTACTGGATGGTAACATCTGCTTCCAGCCATCTGCCCAACGCACTGGCGACAGGCATTCTGTCAATTACCTCAATGGTGCTCATATCCGCGCCAATCCGCACATTCCGGAACAGCAGTTCCTCACCGGTTACGGTAAAGGTAAAAATAGGCGCACCGGCCTCGCCGCCGTCAATCGCCTTGATCTGAAACACATGGAAGAACCCAGGCGGCGGGGTTTCCACCAAATCCTCCGGCAGGTAGAACTTCCAGTTGTAGGTGATAATGTCGCCCTCTCTGCCCAAAATATCTTCAGAGGACTTGTTGTGGCCTTTCAGCTCAATCCGCTGACGGTCGGTATTGCCGCCATCGTAATCCATGGTATCATGGACATAAAACTTGAGCACATTGGGGTTATATCCAGGGCATCCAAAGAGATGCCCTCCTCCGCGGCGGTGCTGTTATCCACCACGGTAATCAGCTCATAGCCTTCCTCATTCCAGGCATGGCCGGAATAAGCGGCGCCTGCACCGGGGCCATCCACTCCAAGCCCTGCGCTGGAATCCGTGATATTTTGAGGGCCGGTTTTGCTGCTGTCAATCTCAAAGGTGAAAACTGACTCTCCCTCGCCGGCCTCTATGGCCTGGGTAACGGCCCGCCGCAGGCTGCTTTCCTCCGGGAGAGCTTCGGGGGCGTTTTGCTCCAAATCCGGCTGCTTTTCGTCGGTTTCCGGTTGGTTTTCATCTGTTTCCGGAGCAGTTTCCGGCAAATCCCCTTGGGTTTCTCCGGTATTTTCCCCTTCGGTGACGTTGGTGCTGCCATTGTTCTCCGGCTCGATTTCGGGCACAGTTTCCGCCGGAGCAGTTTCGTCACCGGAGACTGTTTCGGTGCTGCTTTGCTGGGGGAAGACGGTATCCTCCGCAATGGCTACGGGAGCCGCAAGGCTTATACTGACAGCCATCAGCCCGGCCAACAGTGGGGTAATGCGTTTTCTTTTTTGCATGTGGGGTTCATCCTTTCTCTCTATAGGTATGCAAGTCAATCCTCTCCGCCCTTTTTGAGGGCGCCCTCCTTTCGTTACTTTTATTACGTTCCAGTTAACCATATATTGGTATGACCGGTCTTACTATCATTATAACACAGATTCCCCCTTTTTTTACCAAAATTCTTATTATTCCTATGGATTTTTGTGTCTTTTTACTGTATTTTTGTTTCATGCTTAAAACCGTAAAGTGAGTATAAAATATGGCAGCAGCCTTTGGAGACTGCTGCCATTGGAGAGCCGGAGAAGCTTTTCCGTTTGGGGGGCTTTTGTAAGGGCTTGAGAACATAGGGCTGCTGTCACGTCCGGAAAATACAGCCTTTTATACATTACTGTTTGCTGCAAAATGGATTGGATATTCTGCAATACTGCCGGACAGCTCTTTTTAAGAGAAAGCTCAAGCATTTTCTTGTCCCTTCGAATTTCCTTTGCCGATAAAGCAGACAGGCTCTGCTACCGGCTGGGTCAAAAAGCACTGGTTGGCTTCCCCTGTTAGTTTGTAGTGGCATTGCCTGGCAAGCCGCTTATTATCAAACAAACCAACCACCGACGAACCGCTGCCGCTCATACAGGCGCCCAGAGCACCCTCCCGCAGCATTTGCCGCTTGATTTTCTCCACCTGGGGGCAGTTGGCGGACGGCTCCAGCACATTCTCCATACAGGCGCCTAAGGCCCGCAGCTCTCCCCGCTCCGCCGCTCGGTAAATCCGCCCGTGCTCCAGCCTGCCGAACCGGCCTTCTTTATCAAACCGGCGAAAGCTTTCTGCTGTAGAGACCCCTTGTTTTGGCTTGGCAATCACCAGCCAGCACTCCGGCAGCGGTTCCATGGACGTAATCACTTCCCCGATGCCCTGCACCCGGGCCACGCCGCCTGTTAAGCAAAAGGGAAAATCCGCCCCCAGCCGCTCCCCTATGGCAAGCAGCTCCTTTTGGGTAAAAGGGAGGCCGTGCATCCGGTTCAACCCCAAAAGTACCCCGGCTCCGTCAGCCGTACCCCCTGCCAGCCCTGCCGCATGGGGAATCCTTTTTTCCAGCCGGATTTCTACCCCTGGCAGTTTCGTCCCCGTTTTGGCAAAATAAGCGGCGGAAAAAGCGCTGGCACTTTTCAGCGCCAGGTTGGTTTCATCCAAGGGCACCCCCTGGCGTTCACAGATCAGCCGGCGCCCATACCCCTCCCGGGGGCTCAGGGTTATGGTATCGTATAAGCTCACGCTTACCATCAGCATATCCAGCAGATGGTACCCGTCACTGCGCCGGCCTACAATATCCAGCAATAAATTTACCTTGGCAGCCGCTTTCAGCGCAAGTTCCACAAGCTGCTCCTCCTCTCCTGCTTAAAGCCCGAACAGCCTAAACCGCCGGATGCGTATCGCCTTTACCGGGCACATCTCATGGCAGCAGTAGCACTTGATACAGCGGTTATAGTCAATCTTCGCCTTTCGCTCCGCCACCTGGATGGTTTTTGCCGGGCAGCTCTCGGCGCATTTTCCGCAGCCGACGCAGCTGCGCTCCAAAATCACCGGCTTTGGGATCAGCCACCGGTTTGCCGCTTTCTTTACCGCGGGGCGCAGGCTTTTGGGGATATAATCCAGAAAATCAACAGCCTTGCCGTGAGGGCGCTGAAAGGGCTGGGGGATCACCTCGTCCCCTACTACTGAAACCTGCTCTCCGTTTGGGGGGCAAAGCCCGCGGCGAACCGCATTTTTAATGGTAGGTACGTCCTCCGGGGAAAGCGCCATGAAGCTGGCCAGCAGGACGTCCAGCACAAAGGGATTTTGGCTGCAGAAGGTATAGCCTGTATGCTTTGGCGCCCCGCCGGAAGGGCCGTCCCCCTCCATGGAAACTACGGCGTCTACAAAGGTGGCGGCCGGCTTTAGCCGCAGGCATAAGTCCACCAGCATGTTGCCAAAGTCGGTACGGTC
>CATJLA010000090.1 GCA_949741215.1 uncultured Oscillospiraceae bacterium | reverse complement strand
TGGTTATGACTGTACAGCTCTAACGCCATCCTCTGCCTCCTTCCCCTTTTTCTGCAATTTATAGGACAAAATTCGCAGTTTGTGATAAAAAGTGCGAATAATTTGTATCATATGTAAATATCAGCACTATTATAGCACTGATTCTACAGAAATGCAATCGCTTCAAAGCGATTTTTCCTCCCTAAAACTAAAATTTCTGTATTATAAGCAAAGCCACCTCAAAATTCTGTTGCGGTAGCTAGATTTCCAACACCATATTTTTCTTTGTTTAGCACCCAAAACGCAGTCTGTGCGGGCCATTTTGGTCTACATGACTGCGTTTTTTCTTTCCCTTACTACTTAAAGAGTACAAACTGCGAATTTTGTCCTATAAATTGCAGAAAAAGGGGAAGGAGGCAGAGGATGGCGTTAGAGCTGTACAGTCATAACCAAAAGGCATATGCGGCGGCAGCGGCGATGCTGGAGGAGAAAGGCAAGGCGGCGGTAATCCACCCAACCGGGACAGGAAAAAGTTTTGTTGCCTTTCAGCTGATCGCGGATTGTCCGGACGCCAAATTTCTCTGGCTTTCTCCCAGTGAATATATCTTTCGAACGCAGCAGGAAAACCTGAGGCGGATAGCGCCGGCGTTGTCTTTGGAAAATGTAAGGTTTTATACCTATGCCAAGCTGATGCAGCTGACTCAGAAGGAGTTGGCGGAGCTGGCTGATTCTGCCGCCTATATTATTTTAGACGAATTTCATCGGTGTGGTGCCGCCTGTTGGGGAGCGGGTGTCGCACGTCTGTTGGCGCTTTGCCCAAAGGCCAGGCTGTTGGGGCTTTCTGCCACCAACATTCGGTATTTGGATAACCAGCGGGACATGGCAGACGAGCTGTTTGATGGCAACATTGCCAGCCAGATGACATTAGGTGAGGCTGTTGTTCGGGGGATTTTGCCTTGTCCTCATTACATCAGCGTTGTTTATCACTACGGTGAGGAGCTGGAGCGCTATCAAAAACGGATAGATGCCATGAAAAGCGGCGTACGGGATGCAAGCCAGCAATACCTGAATGCGCTGCGTCGAGCGTTAGACAGGGCGGATGGCATGGATCGGATGTTCCAAAAGTATTTGCCGGACTCCCACGGCAAGTACATTGTTTTTTGTACCGGTATCGACCACATCCAAGAGATGGCTCTGCAGGCGCGGGAATGGCTTGCTGAGGTGGATACTAATCCACATTTTTATACGGTTTTTTCCGCTGATCCGGAAACCAGTAAGGCGTTTGCGGCCTTTAAGGCAGACGAAAGCGCGCATCTAAAGCTGTTGTTCTGCGTGGATATGCTGAATGAAGGGATTCATGTGCAGGATATCGCCGGTGTGATTTTGTTTCGTCCTACAGTAAGCCCTATTGTCTACAAGCAGCAAATTGGACGGGCGCTTACGTCTGGCGGAAAGCGGGTGCCGGTGATTTTTGACTGTGTATGCAACGCTGAAGGGCTGTGCAGTATTGATGGCTTGCGGCAGGAAATGACGGCAGCGGTTGAACGGCTGTATGCCAACGGAAAAGCGGCTGAAATTGTAACCGAACGCTTTACCGTTACCGAGCAGGTGCAGGATTGCCGGCTGTTGTTTGAGCAGCTGGAAAGCAGCCTGAGCAGCGGCTGGCAGCAATATTTTTTGGCTGCCAGCCTGTATACCGCTGAGCATGGGCATCTGGAGGTTCCGCGCAGGTACCGTACCCCTTCCGGGCTGAACCTGGGCAGATGGCTGCTGCTGCAGGCGGAAATCCGTAACGGCCGCCAAGCCGGTGTGCTGACAGAACAGCAGATTGCCCAGCTGGACAGCATCGGTATGGTGTGGGGTAATAAAAACGACGTGCGGTGGGAGCAGAAGTTCCGTGCTGCCGAGCGTTATTACCAGGAGCACGGCAATCTGGAGGTACCACGGGGTTATAAAACAGAAGACGGCACTGCCTTAGGCCAATGGTTGATCGTACAGCGCAGTCAGCGCAATGATCCGCAAAAGCAGCATTTGCTGACGGAGGAACGTATCCGCAGGCTGGATTCTATCGGTATGGTATGGGACACCGATCATGCTCGCTGGGACGCCTGCTATACTGCCGCTGTGCAGTATTGTGCGGAAAACGGCAATCTGCTGGTGCCAAGGGAGTATATTACGCCGGCTGGGATACGGCTGGGGCAATGGATCGCTAACCTGCGTGCCGGTTATCGTAAAGGCGGTACCCCTTATTTGACGGCAGAGCGCATCGCGGCTTTGGAGGCTTTGGGTATGGTGTGGGACAACCAGAATGACGTCAAATGGGCGGCAGGATATAACGCCGCATGTGATTATTTCCGGCAAAACGGCAATTTGGAGGTCCCCTCCAGCTATGTGACGTCAGATGGCCTGAAGCTTGGCCGGTGGATACGACGTCAGCGGTTAGCCTACAATGCCGCGCCCAACAGCCCCAACCGTGGATTGTTGACACCGGAGCGCTGCCGTCTGCTGGAACGGATTGGCATGAAGTGGAATTTGAAGAAAGATTGGGAATACATATACGGCCTGGCCGAAAGCTATTTGCAGGAGACCGGAGCGGCTACTATTCCCACTACCTATAAAACCGAGGATGGTATCTGTTTAGGGGTTTGGCTGCGCAGGCAGCGTTTGTTGGCCGGGGTGGAAACTGCCGCCAAGGCCGAGCTGAGCGGATACAAGCCTCTCTCGCACCGGCAGATAGAGATGGTGCGAAGGCTGGGAAGTTTATAAAAAGAAATTGGGGTGAGGACATGTCCAAATTTCAGCATGACCTCTCACTGCGGGTGGTCAAATTAGCAAACAGTGTGATGATTACACTGCCGTTTGTACTGTGCTGGTACTGGTATTATGCAGATCGAATTGTGTCACCTTTTTATGCTAAGGGTGACTTCATGCTGATTGCGCTGTATTTGCTGTTATATATTGTATTTGGCCGTGTATACGACGCCTTTTATATGTCGATACATGAAGTTTCAGAAATTATATGCGGGCAGCTGTTGGCGGCGGGCATCTCGGATGGCTTTATTTATATTGTGATTTGTCTGTTGTCTAAAGGGTTTCCCAATGTACTGCCGGGTCTTGCGGCATTGATGGGGCAGGCTGTCATGTCGGCCTTGTGGGCTGTTTTGGCGCGCAAATGGTATTTTAGGACGTTTCCGCCTAAGCCTACTGCAGTTATTTATGACGAACGAAGCGGCCTTGACAATTTGATTGCAGAATATGGTCTGGATAAAAAATATGATATACAGATTACAGCGCAGGTTGAGGAATGCTTAGCTGACTTAAGCTGCTTGGATAAGTCGTCGGTTGTCTTTTTAAGCGGTGTACATAGCCACGACAGAAATATTATTTTAAAATATTGCGTTGCAAACGGAATTGACATTTTTGTGATCCCACGCATTGGGGATGTGATTATGAGCGGGGCTCGGTCGATGCACATGTTTCATCTGCCAATCCTACGTGTTGGTCGGTGCATGGCTCAGCCGGAGTACCTTCTGTTAAAGCGTATGATGGATATTGTTATTTCTTTGCTGGGACTTGTAATTACCAGCCCCATTTTGTTAATAACAGCCATTGTGATTAAAGCGACCGATGGTGGGCCGGTATTCTACAGGCAAACACGGTTGACCCGTAACGGGGCGACCTTTTCAATATTAAAGTTCCGCAGCATGCGGATAGATGCGGAAAAGGATGGAGTAGCACGCTTGTCCACTGGTGTAAACGACGATAGAGTTACCCCTGTAGGACGCATTATTCGACGTTTTCGTATTGATGAATTGCCGCAGCTCTGGTGTGTATTGCGCGGACAAATGAGTATAGTGGGCCCTAGGCCGGAGCGGCCGGAAATTGCGGCCCAGTATGAGCAGACCCTGCCGGAATTTGGGTTGCGGCTACAGGTAAAGGCAGGGTTGACCGGGTATGCTCAGGTATACGGCAAGTACAACACTCCACCTTATGATAAACTGCAAATGGATTTAATGTATATTTCGCATTTAAGTATTGTGGAAGATGTAAGAATTTTGCTTGCAACGGTGAAAATTCTCTTTACCTTGGTGAGTACTGAGGGAGTTGAGAAGGGGAAGGTTACGGCGGAAGAAGAAACCGCTTCCGTACCGGAGTCTCCTGTACGGAAGGTGGTAGGGTAAAAATGCCAATACCGTATTCTGTTTTGATGTCAGTTTATTATAAAGAGAAACCAGAACATTTGAGAACAAGTATGAAAAGTATGTTTGAT
>CATJLA010000089.1 GCA_949741215.1 uncultured Oscillospiraceae bacterium | reverse complement strand
CCCCCACTGCTGCCTCCCGTAGGAGTCTGGGCCGTGTCTCAGTCCCAATGTGGCCGTTCAACCTCTCAGTCCGGCTACCGATCGTCGGCTTGGTGGGCTGTTATCTCACCAACTACCTAATCGGTCGCGAGCCCATCTTTCAGCGGATTGCTCCTTTGATATACCAGCCATGCGACTTATATATGTTATGCGGTATTAGCGTTCGTTTCCAAACGTTATTCCCCTCTGAAAGGCAGGTTGCTCACGTGTTACTCACCCGTCCGCCACTAAGTTAATGGTGCAAGCACCTCTAACTCCGTTCGACTTGCATGTGTTAGGCGCGCCGCCAGCGTTCGTCCTGAGCCAGGATCAAACTCTTAGATTCTTGTATAATCACCGTGTCTCCACAGCCATTACCTCATCTAAGATCTTTCTCTTAGCTTCTTCGCGAATCACTTGCGTCTCTTTTGCTTCTCTCAAAGCTTTTAAGCTCTCCAAGTTTTCCACTCAATTTCTTTTCAAGGGCTTGGTTTTTCTTCTTTACGTTCTCTTGCATTCCTTCGCCGTTTCCAGCTCCAAAATGCCCTGAACCTTCAAGCTTAATGTTGTTTAATTTTCAAGGTCCGCTTCGCTTGTCAATCCCTCGATCGACAGCTTATTTATTCTACCACATCGCAAACGCTTTGTCAAGACTCTTTTTCATCTTTCCTTCTGCCGTTCGCTCTGTCTCCTCCCCTCTCGGAGAGTGCTTGTCTATATTATCACGTCTCCCTTCGGTTGTCAAGTAGTTTTGAAAAAAAATCCAAAAATTTTTCTTCGCCCTTCTCCGGCAAAGGCCCTGTACAGCGTTGGCAGCATGGCCTCCCCCAAAAAAGGCTTTCATTTATAAGACAAAGTGCTGATTTTCTGTCTAAGCGTCCTCCGTGTCAAATCCCTTTTTGGCAATCTGCCGCTGCAGCCAGCCGCCCTTATAATAGTAGATCGCAAACAAGGTAGAGGTAATCGCCCAAGAGATAGGGTAGCTTGCCGCCACAGTGGACATCTGGTTGCGGAAGGGTAGCACAAAAAACACCCACAAGGTCCGCAGCAGGCAAATTCCGCAGCCGGAAAGCACCATTGTCCAAAGCGCCTCGCCGGAACCGCGGATAGCGCCGGAATAAATTTCAACTCCTATATATGTAAAGTAGAAGGGCACGGTCCAAAACAGCATTTGTACACCAAGCTCCAAAACATCGGCGTCGGTAGTAAACAAAGGCAGCATATACCGCCCAAGTCCGCACACCATCAGGCTGATCACCACAGAGCAAAGCAAGGCAATTTTCAGGCAGGTTCCCACACATTTCCGAATCCTGTCATATTTCCTGGCCCCAAAATTTTGTCCGACGAAGGTGGTTACGGATACTCCCAGCGCTCCCAAAACCATCCAATACAGGCTGTCAATTTTGCCAAAGGCAGTCCAAGCGGCCACGGTATTGGTGCCAAAGGAATTCACACTGGATTGAATAATCATATTGGAGATAGTGTACATATCGGACTGAAACCCCGCAGGCAGTCCAATAAAAACAATACTTTTGGCCAAAGCAGGTGAAATGCGGATTTCCTTTAAGGAAACGGCATAAAGAGGATCCGCCCTCATCAAACAGAGCATTACCAGCACAGCGCTTACTGCCTGAGCCAGCACGGTAGCAAGGGCAACTCCGGCCACACCCATTTTTAATACAACCACCAGCAGCAAATCCAGGCTGATATTGGTAAAGCAGGCGATTATGAGAAAGTAAAGAGGACGCTTGGTATCACCGATCGCCCGAAGAATGCCGGAGCCCATATTATACAGGAAGGAGCAGATAATCCCGGCAAAATAGATCCACATATAGGTAAAGGCATGATCCATCACATCCTCGGGGGTGCCCATCAGGCGCAGTGCAACGGGAGAAAGGGGGATTCCTACGGCAGTAATAGCCAAACCGGCCACAACAGCCAAAGCAATGGAGGTATGGATAGCCTTTCTCATCTGATCAAATTGGCGTGCACCGTAATATTGAGAAATTGTGACGGTAGCGCCTGCCGAAATCCCCACAAACAGGTTTACCAGCAGATTAATCAAGGTGCCGGTAGAGCCGCCAACGGCGGCAAGGGCTTCTTTGCCCACAAAGCGGCCCACGATGATAGCATCGGCGGTATTATAAAGCTGTTGAAAAAAGGTTCCGAACAGGATTGGGAAGAAAAACTGAAGCAGCTGCTTCCAGATCACGCCCTCGGTGATACTGTTATCGAACCCTTCCCGGGCAGCATAGGAACTCACAGGAAACGCCTCCTCATAATATAAGCAGGATATAGGAATATCGTATCAGCCCTATCGTAACATGTTTGCGGGAGAAAAACAAGGAGGCCGCCAGTATTTTTTTACAGTACCGCCCGCCGCCTCCAAGGTCAAGAAATTGTTTCACGTGAAACAATTGTTCTCCGCAAAAAGCTAAAAGCGCAGTTACGTCCAAAAAGGAAAAGACATATATTCCATCCTTCTTCCCTATTCACTTTTACTTTTTACCACAAGCAAAAGACCAGCACCCAAAAAAGGTGCTGGTCTTTTGCGAGTTTGAGGTGTGTTTTTGAGGAGGGTAGAGCAATACTCAAAAACATTGCGGCTATTTGTTTTTGAGTACGGTTTTATTATACCATTTTCTATTGGGGAGTTGTTAAAGCGCTATGAATAAACCATAAAAATTATAAGGGGATTTTATAAACAATCCGAGAGGACAGGCTTGGCAGGAGCATCAAAACACGCCGATTATGGGGCCAAAACAACCGGTTATAGTAAACCGCTTGCGTCCCGGGGAAAGCCTGCTATAATGAATGCGGAAGGGAGGAGAAGCCATGGAGGTAGAAATTAAGCTGGACAGCAATTACCCCCAGCCCAAACTGCTGATTTTAACCGCCGCCGTAACAGACGAGGTGCGCGCCCTGGCGGAAAAGCTTTCGGAAGGAGGCCCCCAGGTGCTTTCCGGCATCAGGGAAGGTAAGGTGGAGGTGCTGGATCAAACAGAGCTGATCCGGGTATACGCCGCTGCCGGCAAGGTGTTTGCCGTTACTCCAAAAGGAGAATATACCCTGCACCTGCGGCTGTATGAGCTGGAGCCAAGGCTGGAGCCCCGCAGCTTTGTACGGATTTCCAACTCCGAAATCATCAATCTGAATCAGGTAGATCACTTTGATATGAGCTTTACCGGCACCATCTGCGTAAAGCTTACAAACGGGCAGGTTTCTTATGTCTCCCGCCGGTATGTGCCCAAGGTAAAAAAGCTGCTGGGGGTTTAGCTCTTTTTCTCAGGACGTAAGCGGGCAGTTTTGTCCTGAAAAACAAAATGACAGCTTGTACTGAGTTGATAGAAAAGGAGGCTTTTTATTTATGAAGCGAACCGTTCTCTCCCGCATTCGTTTAGGCATCCCGCTGGGCGTTACCATCGGGCAGCTGATCTCTATCGCCGTCTCTTTGATATGGGGCGGAGGGTACTACTCCCCCTGTGTGCCCCAAATGGCAGCCGATATGGGCAGCGAAATAAATGCCGTTATACTGCAAACCTTTCTTTGCGGGCTGCTGGGGGCCGCCTTTGGGGGCTGCTCCGCCATCTGGCAGGTGGAACGCTGGAACCTGGTGCAGCAAACCGGGATCTATTTTCTGATCGTTTCCTGCTTTATGCTGCCAACCGCCTACTTCTGCTATTGGATGGAGCATTCCCCCGCCGGGTTTTTACAGTATTTTGGGGTTTTTGCCTTAATCTTCGCCGGAATCTGGCTGGCAGAATACTGGAGCTGTAAACGGAATGTCCGGCAGCTGAACAGCAAGCTGCCCAAAAAACAATAAGCTGTGCTGTGGGACGTCCCGGAACACCGACGTCCCCAAAACCAACCCCGAGCTGCTGCCAAAAAGGCCGCGGCTCTTTTTTTATGGGGATTTGTGCAGAAAACCTGATGACAACCGCCTAAAGATATGCTAACATGAAACATAGTGTGGCTAAACTTTGAACATTCTGCTTTTCCCCGATAAAAAACGGGAAAAAACCAGGGTTTTTTCCTGGGTTTTCCCCAGTTTCCACAGAGTTTTCCACCGTTTTTTTCCCAGAACCGTGGAAAAGCCTGCCGATTTTTCGTTTTTTAGGAAAGGAGCCTGCCGCCTATGCCGCAAGCAAAACCGATTATGATCCAAGGCACCATGTCCAATGCCGGCAAAAGCCTGATTGCCGCCGGGCTTTGCCGTATTTTGAAGCAGGACGGCCTGCGGGTTGCCCCCTTTAAGTCCCAAAACATGGCGCTGAACTCCTATATTACAAAGGAAGGCTTTGAAATGGGCCGGGCCCAGGTAGTACAGGCAGAGGCAGCGGGCATTCCCCCTCATGTGAATATGAATCCTATCCTGCTGAAGCCCACCAGCGACAAAGGCTCTCAGGTAATTATCAACGGCGAGGTGCTGGGCAATTTAACCGCAAAGGAGTATTTTGCCCGCAAACGGGAGTTTATCCCTGATATTTTGAAAGCCTACCGCACTTTGGCGGACCAAAACGACGTCATAGTAGTAGAAGGCGCCGGCAGCCCCGCGGAAATTAACCTGAAGCGGGAGGATATTGTAAACATGGGGTTAGCCAAGCTGATTTCCGCCCCGGTGCTGCTGGTAGGGGATATCGACCCCGGCGGGGTGTTTGCCCAGCTGGCAGGAACAATCCAGCTGCTGGAGCCGGAGGAGCGGCAGCTGACCAAGGGGATGATCATCAACAAATTTCGGGGAGACGTTTCCCTGCTGCAATCCGGGCTGGATATGATTGAAAGCATTACCGGCAAACCGGTGCTGGGGGTAGTGCCTTATCTGCAGGTGGATATTGAGGATGAGGACAGCCTCTCCCGCCGTCTTACAGAAAAAGGCATGGGCGGGCTTGTGGACATCGCTGTTCTCCGGCTGCCAAGAATCTCCAACTTTACTGATTTCGACTGCTTCCAGCGGCTGCCGGAGGTTTCCCTGCGGTATATTACCCGGCCGGAGGAGCTGCACAACCCGGATCTGATCATCCTGCCTGGCACCAAAAGCACTATCAGTGATCTGCTGTGGCTGCGGCAGACAGGGCTGGAGGCGGCAGTTTTGAAAGCGGCCTCCCGGGGGACGCCGGTGTTTGGCATCTGCGGCGGCTATCAGATGCTGGGGGAACAGATTGCCGACCCAGAGGGAATAGAAGGAGGAGGCGTCATACGGGGCTTGGGCTTGCTGCCGGTAGAAACGGTGTTTTCCCCTCAAAAAACCCGTACCCTGCAGGAGGGCGCGCTGGCCGGGCTGGAAGGTATTTTTGCCCCTCTTTCCGGCATGGAAGTTGCCGGGTATGAAATCCACATGGGGGAAACCCGCCCCACCCAGGCTGGGGTTTTGCCCGTTGCCGCTTTTCATCCGGCTTTTGGGACGTCGGGGGACCCCGTCTTTGACGGAGCCCAAAGGGGGAATGCTTACGGCAGCTATCTCCACGGCATTTTTGACCGAGACGGAGCGGCACAGGCGGTAGTGGACGTCCTTTTAACAGAAAAAGGGCTTACCCCCGGGAGCCGAACCGGTGTTTCCCTCGTTGAATATAAGGAGAGCCAGTACAACCTGCTGGCAGATACCTTACGGGCTTCTCTGGATATGGATGCTGTCTACCGTATTTTGGAGCAAGGCATTTAACGTTCAAACAAATGTCCCGCGCTTTCCCTTTTTAGGGAAAGCTATTTCAAAAAACAGCAACCTGGGCCGGGAGCGCGAGATAATCTATTGGCAGTACCGTCCTGAGCAGGCGGCAGTTTTTCACAATTCCCCATTGGAATTGTGAAAAACCCGAAAGCACTGGGCAAAAAATCGGCTGTTTTGTCCCCAAAGCATTTTTAAGTTTTCGGTACAAGCCGGACTTTTTGAACAAAAACAGCGCAAAATAACAAATACAGCACAAAAAAGCCGCCTCTTTTGGAGCAGCGGCGGGAAAGGATGAAGACATCGTGGAGAAACAAACAATCAAGCAGTGGGCCTGGCTGATTGCAGGAGGGATTCTGCTGGCCTGGGGGCTGTGCAATTTACAGCTGCTTTCCCTGTGGATCGGCACCGGCATCGGGCTGTTAACCCCGTTTTTGCTGGGTGCGGCTATGGCCTTTTTGCTGAATATCCCTATCCGAGCACTGGAGCGCTGGATTTTCCCCCATCCCCCTAAAGAAAAGGAAAAGGGCTGGCGGTTTTGGTCCGCCCTGTATAAGGCCAAGCGGCCTATCTGCCTGCTTTTGGCACTGCTGATCGTTCTGGCAATAATTGTGGTAGTGGTATTTATTGTAGTGCCGGAAATGGGCCAAACCGTAAAAATTATCAGCGACCAAGTTCCACGAATGATGGAGCGTATTCAGCAGTGGAGTGCCTCCTTGGAGGAACAGCTGCCCCAGCTGGCGCAGTTTTTTGAGACTACGGAATTTAACTGGAAGACCATTAACTGGAACGACATTGCCAATACGGTGTGGAACTTCCTGCAAAACGGCGCCACCAGCATAGTAGGGTCCACCGTAAGCGTTGCGACGTCGGTGTTCAGCGGCGTCATGAACTTTACCCTGGGCTTTGTGTTCAGCTTATACCTGCTGCTGCAGAAGGAACAGCTGATTGATCAGTTCCACCGCTTGCTGAATGCCTTTTTGCCCCAAAAAGCGGTGGAGCGTATCTGGGAGATCGGCTCTTTAGCCAACCGGACCTTCTCTAACTTTTTTACCGGCCAGTGCCTGGAGGCATTGATTTTAGGCGGCATGTTCTTCCTTTCCATGACGATCTTCCGGATGCACTACGCCCTGCTGATTGCCGTGCTGGTTTCCTTTACAGCGCTGATCCCCATGTTTGGCGCATTTATCGGTTTTTTCATCGGTGTCCTGCTGATTCTGGTAGTAGACCCGCTGGAGGCTTTTTGGTTTGCCATTTTGTTCCTGGTGCTGCAGAATTTGGAAGGGAACCTGATTTACCCCAAGGTAGTGGGCAATTCGGTAGGGCTGCCCTCGGTATGGGTGCTGGCAGCCATTACCATTGGCGGCAGCGTTATGGGCATTTTAGGAATGCTGCTGGCGGTGCCTCTTTCCTCGGTACTGTACCAGCTGCTGCGGCAGGAGGTATATAAGCGGCAGCGCTCGTCCTCCCAAAAGGGAGGAAAGCCAAAGCCTGCCGCTCCAAAAAAGGGGTAGCGCTTCCGTCCAGTTATTGAGGTGGTTTTCATGAGCAAAAAAACAGAGCGTTTTTTCTTAAACATTTTCCGGGGATTATTCCACCGGGTAACCATAGTAGCGGTGCTGCTGCTTTTGCAGATTGCCCTGCTGCTGGGGATGATTCTGCGGTTTCATCGGTATTTTATCGTATTTTACGTGCTGTGTATTGTTGTCAGCTTTGGGGTAGCCTTTTGGATTTTCAGCCGCCGGATGAAGCCGGTATATAAAATCGCCTGGGTAACGCCTATTTTGCTGTTTCCTCTGTTTGGAGGTCTGTTTTACCTGCTGCTCAGCAGTGACGGTATCAGCGGCCACGCCCGTAAAAGGATGATCGGCATTCAGGACAAAATGGGCGCCCACCTGGCCCCCTGCCCGGAAAACCTGGCGCTGCTGGCGGGGGAATGCTCCCAGGCGGCAGTACAGTCCCAGTATCTTTCCAGCGCGGGCAAATGCCCGTTATACCGGAATACCCAAACCGAGTTCCTCCCCTCCGGGGAAATAAAGTACCGGCGGCTGCTGGAGGAGCTGAGCCGGGCGGAGCACTATATCTTTTTGGAGTACTTCATCATCGGCGAGGGGGATATGTGGCAGAATATTCTTACCGTACTGGAGGAAAAAGCCGCCCAGGGGGTGGATGTCCGGGTGATTTATGACGATATGGGCTGCCTGCTTACCCTGCCCAACCACTACGACAAGGTTCTGGAGCAAAAGGGGATTCAGTGTGGGGTGTTCAACCGGGCGGTGCCGGTGCTAAGCTCGGTGCTCAACAACCGGGATCACCGGAAAATATGCGTCATTGACGGCTACACCGGCTTTACCGGGGGCATTAATCTGGCGGACGAATACATTAACCGCTATCCCAAGCACGGCCATTGGAAGGACGCCTCTATCCTTTTGCAGGGAGAAGGCGTTTGGAGCCTTACGGTGATGTTCCTCTCTATGTGGGACTTTATTAAGGGCATTGAAGAAAACTATGAGCAGTACCGTCCCTATGTACATTTTGCCCCAAGCCAAAAGCCCAACGGCTATGTACAGCCCTTTACCGATAATCCCATAGACCAGGAGCCGGTAGGGCAAACCGTTTACCTCAACCTGATTTACCGGGCAGAGCGGTATATCTATATCAACACCCCTTACCTGATTATGGACAGCGAAATGACTACCGCGCTCTGTTCTGCCGCCAAAGCAGGGGTGGACGTCCGTATTGTAACCCCTCACATTGCGGATAAATGGTATGTACATGCCGTCACCCGTTCCCGATATCAGGAGCTGGTGGAGGCAGGGGTGAAAATCTATGAGTATACGCCGGGCTTTATCCACGCCAAAACCTTTGTGGTGGACGGCAAATACGGCGTAGTAGGCACCATTAACCTGGATTACCGCAGCCTTTACCTCCACTTTGAGTGCGGTGTGTGGATGTACGGCACCAGCTGCATTGAGCGAATGTACTGGGATTATCTGGAAACCCTGCGCCGCTGCCAGCCTGTTACTCTGG
Source organism: uncultured Oscillospiraceae bacterium (assembly GCA_949741215.1). Taxonomy (GTDB): domain Bacteria; phylum Bacillota; class Clostridia; order Oscillospirales; family Ruminococcaceae; genus CATJLA01. The sequence goes on along the minus strand of CATJLA010000089.1, from coordinate 32,189 downwards.
CAGATTGTCTTGCCGTTCCCTGGTACCGCCGGCTGGGACGTTTGGTGCTCCAGATTTTTTCTCCGCTGATGTAGAGGCTTGTTCTTTTTATGACGTCGGAACGCCCATCTTCCCTGACAGGAAGATGGGCGTTCCTTCATGTTATCTTTTTTACCGCTGCTCCTTCTCATCCTCCTGAGAAGCCTCCGCAGGGGGCGGGTACCCGCTCATGGGGGGATATCCGGCAGCCTGTTCCCGCCTTGCTTTCCGGCGGCCCCGGGTGGCAATCCGGATGATCACCAGGATAATCACCACAATAGCCGTCAGCAGCAGGAGACCCGGCAAAAGGTAAATAGCGGCAAACAGCAAATCCTCACAGAAGCCGGCAAACCGCTCCAGCGAGTCCTTAAAGGTAGACGCAAGCCGGTCTCCAAAGGTGATGTCTGGGGTAACCTCCTGGTATTCGACAACCTCCCTCAGCTCAATCCGCACCGTGGAGTAGGCCACCTGGTTATCAATGCGGGCCAAGGTAGTGTTCAGGCTTTCAATCTCATACCGCACCTCTGCCAGCTTGGTTTCGATCTGCAGCAAGGTCTCCAAATCGCCGGATTGCTCCAGCAGCTCCAGCAGCCGCTGCTCCTGCACCTTCAGGCTGTTCATCCGGGACTGTGTATCATAATAATGGTCAGAAACATCCTCCCCGGAGGTAGATTGGCTTACCAGATGGCAGATCTCCCCCAGCCGGACAATGCAGGCTTCCAGCTCATTGGCAGGCACCTTCATCACAATGTTAGCATACCGCCCGCTGCGGCGGGAGGAATTCATGCTAAGCCCCTGGATAGAGCTGCTCTGCAGATATCCGCCCAGCTCCCCGGCAAGGTCGCTCACCTGCTGTACCGCCTGGTCAAACTCCATGGTTTCCAGCGAAACTTCCCCATTGCGGATAATCTTCCGGCTGCTGTCGGTCTGGTTGCTCATAGCCACGGCGGAAGGCCCTCCTCCCGCAGCTTCGGCAGAAACGTCCCCCGTCACCGCCGCCTCCTCAAAGGGCGAAGACTGCAAAGCAGAGTCATACTCATAATATATGCTTTCATTATTCTGAGCGGAAGTGGAGCTGCCGCTGAAAGCATTTCCGGCGGAGCATCCGGCAAGCCCCAAACAAACAGCTGCTGTCAAAGCTAAAATACGGGGCAACCCACTTCGTTTTTTCATCTTGAAGTCCTCCTTTTCAAGCACAAAAGCCTTACTCTATCATAGTAGTGAAAAAAATCGCCCTGTTTTCTGCCTGTTTTCCAAAAATATTTTTATAGCTTTTGGGACATGGCAGCAAACTGTTATTTTGCAGCCTCGTCCCCAAGCTTAACGGAAAGGGAAGCTAAAAAATGGCTCCGGAGGAAGCTCTCCATCTTCCCCCGGAGCCAAACCCGCCGGAAAACCGCCGCCATATGCCTAGTGGCTCTGCCTGCCTGCCGGTCTTACAGCAATGGAGGAAAGCCCTTTGGCGCTTTTGGCAATTTCCCTTTTCGGGCGGAACAAAGCCGTATCTGAACGACAACGCCCCTCATCTGCCGCCAACTCCGGGTTTCTCCGATAAACCCTGCTTCAGCGGACTTGCCTGCAAACGCCTTTTCCCGATACCCGACAGGAACTCGCGCCGCATTATCATTATTATACATGCCTTTGGTAAAAATTGCAAGAGGCAGAAGCGGAAAACAACGGTCTTTAAAAACAGCATGGCGGAGAGAAGCCCCCCGCCATTTTTGTTTTACAGGATATAATCGGTAATACAGTCATACCATTGGACATAGGTTTTGCCGTTTACCGTAAGCCGCTCGTTTTCCGGCAGCTGCTGGCTCCAAAGCTTTTGGTACCGGTCAAAGGCCCAGTCGTCCCGGTTAAAACGCCGCCATAAAATAGTCCGGCCGTTTTGGTCCAAAAACTGCTCCGAAACAACGTTGTGGTTATAGGTTTCAATATCCATTACGCATACGGTATCATAGCTTTTGCCGTTGATGGTAACGGTATATCGTCCCACCATATCCAGCAAAAAATCCTTTTTGCAGCTGGTTACGGTGTTGCCCTCCCTTTTGATATCTCCTTTTGGGGAGAGGTTCACCTCATTGCCGCAGTTGTTCTCCCCAAAGCCCCAGTTTGGAAAAAATGCGTCTCCGTCCAAAAAGGTGATATAGTTGCGCACATCCCCATCGTTGCGCAGGGTTGCCAGGTAGCGGCAATGGGTATCGGTCAGCTGGGCTACAAAGGTGCGGTTGATTACCTCCTTTTTGCCGGAATACTCCGCCTCCCGGGCGGTAAGCTCCACCCCTTCAATCCCATGGACCATAGCCTTGCCGGTCACCTTCATGTCATAAATATGGCTGCATTTCCGGGAAGGAAGGTCGTACATCCCCCAGCTTAAGGCTTCTCCCAGCTTTGGCACCAAAAACCAGCCCATCAGCTCTTCCCATTTTACGGCAAAGGGTGGTTCTTTACTGGGAATAATGGTGTACTCAGGCAAAAATTCAGGCAGTTTTTTCATGATGATTTCTCCTTTCGTCTCTCCGGCGCAATATGGATAGCTCTTTTTAAAATTCTGCTTGGCGGTATACAGGCGGCTTTTCACCGTACCAACCGGCAGCTGCAGGGCTTTGGCAATCTCTGCCTGAGGCAGCTCCTTCCAGTAATACAAATACAAAATCTGCTTGTCCTTATCTTTCAGCAGCTCCATCGTTTCCTGGACGGGAGTGGGCTCCTCTATTCCGTACCTGCCCTCACAGCTCAGCGCAGTTTCGGGTATCGCCTCCAGGGGGAGGGCCATCTGTGCTGCCATTTGCCGGAAATAGTCTCTGCATTTATTCCGGGCAATGGTAAGAATCCAGGGCTTAAAGGAGCTTTCCTTTTGCAGCTGTCCCTGTTTTCGGTAAGCGGACAGATATACCTCTTGTAAAACGTCGTCCGCATCCGCCACAGAGTTGATACGAAACCGCACAAACCGTTCCACAGCACGGCGGTGCTCCTCCAGCAGAGCTTCAAAGTTATCCACATGATCACCTCCTCATTTGCATGTACGATGAAATCAATTTCACCAATATAGACGGGAATATTGGGGAAAAGGTTCATAACCCGAGAAAAATACGTTTCCAATTTTTACTTCAAACAAATGTTTCACGTGAAACATTAACTGGAAGTAAGAAGGAATAGTGAATAGTAAATAGTGTAGGAACCCTCCCCTATGGGGGAGCGATTTTAATATTGCGGCGGTGATTTTGGGTCGGCTGTGATTGAAATAGCTTGTTTGAATGGTGGAGAATTTGGGAATTTGACTGTGATGCCGTGGAGATGGTAAAAAATTGACGATCTTCCGATTTACCCCTATGCCCCACAGATGCTTTCCCGCAGAACGCCGCCGTGGGTTACGCAGGATAAAAGGGCAGGACAAACCTGCAATGGGTTTGTCCTGCCCTTTATTTTTGCCGCGGATTTCTCGCCTGCAGTGCCGTCCTAAAAGCAAATTATTTGGCTTTGGAGGCCGCTTTCATCCGCAGGTCGTGGCTCAAAATCTTTTTGCGCAGACGGATGCTCTTGGGGGTAATCTCCACCAGCTCGTCGTCAGTGATAAACTCCAGCGCTTCCTCCAGGCTCATCTTCTTTGGGGGTGTCAGACGAAGCGCCTCGTCGCTGCCGGATGCCCGCATGTTGGAAACGTGCTTCTTTTTGCAAACGTTTACCACCATGTCGTCCCCCTTGGGGTTTTGGCCTACAATCATACCCTCGTATACCGGCACGCCGGCGGAGATAAACAGGTCGCCCCGCTCCTGGGCGTTATACAGGCCGTAGGTAACCGAGTCGCCGGATTCAAAGGCGATCAGCGAGCCCATGGGCCGGATGGGAATCTCTCCCTTAAAGGGCTCGTAGCCCTCAAATACCGAGTTCATAATGCCTTCCCCCTTCGTATCGGTGAGGAAGTCGTTTTTATAGCCGAACAATCCCCGGGCAGGAATCAAAAATTCCAGCTTGGTGCGGGTTTCCAGCGGGTTCATCTCCTGCAAAACACCCTTGCGGTTGCCCATCTTCTCCATAACTGCGCCCACAAACTCGTTGGGCACGTCTACGCTTAACCGCTCGATAGGCTCCAGCTTCTGGCCGTTTTCCTCCCGGTACAGCACTCTGGGAGTACTTACCTGAAACTCATACCCCTCCCGGCGCATTGTTTCAATCAGGATGGAAAGGTGCATTTCCCCTCTGCCCGCTACGTTAAAGCTTTCGGTGGAGTCGGTTTCGCTCACCCGCAGGGAGACGTCCTTGAGCAGCTCCCGGAACAGCCGATCCCGCAGATGCCGGGAGGTGACAAACTTACCCTCCCGCCCGGCAAAGGGGCTGTCGTTTACCGAGAAGGTCATTTCTACCGTAGGCTCGCTGATTTTGACAAAGGGCAGCGGCTCGGGGCAGTCGGTAGCGGTAATGGTGTTGCCGATCGTAATCTTTTCCAGGCCGGAAATACAAACGATGTCTCCCATCTTGGCCTCCTGGGCCGGTACCCGCTTCAAGCCGTCGATCTGATACATGGTGACAATTTTGCCCCGGTAACTTTCCTCCGGGTTGTGATAATCGCAGATGGAAACCTCCTGGTTTGTGCGCAGCATCCCCCGCTCAATCCGTCCAATGGCAATCCGGCCCACATAGTCGTTATAGTCGATAGAAGAAACCAGCAGCTGCAGGGGGGCAGTTTCGTCCCCTTCCGGCGCGGGAATATGCTCCAAAATCGTGTCAAATAAGGGACGTAAATCAGTCCCCTGGCTATCCGGGCTGAGGGAGGCCGTACCTGCCCGGCCGGAGCAGTATACAAAGGGACTGTTCAGCTGTTCGTCAGTGGCGTCCAGCTCCAAAAACAGCTCCAGCACCTCGTCCTCAATCTCCTTGGGCCGGGCGTCGGGACGATCCACCTTATTTACCACCACCACCACCTTGTGGCCAAGTTCCAGGGATTTTTGCAGCACAAAACGGGTTTGGGGCATGGGGCCCTCAAAGGAATCCACCAGCAGCACCACGCCGTTTACCATTTTCAGAATACGCTCTACCTCGCCGCCAAAATCTGCATGGCCGGGGGTATCAATGATATTGATCTTTACATCTTTATAATAAGCCGCCGTATTTTTTGCCAGGATGGTAATGCCCCGTTCCCGTTCCAGGTCGTTGCTGTCCATTACCCGGTCCTCCACCACCTGGTTTTCCCTAAAGGCGCCACCCTGCTTGAGCATCTCATCCACCAGGGTGGTTTTACCGTGGTCAACGTGGGCGATAATTGCAATATTTCTTAAATCATTTCTAACCAAAATACATTTCTCCTTTTCACAAACCTTTGCCGGACGTCCCTGTTACGCCGGGGGCAAGGTTATCCTCAAAACAGCCTCTGCGCCGCTTTCTTTATCATCGCCGCGCCGCAACTCTTTTATTATATCGTGGAAGCGTATAAAAAACCAGATGGTTTTCGGTTAAATACCCGATAAACATTTTTTTGTAAAAACAAGGTTTTTTGTGTACTTTTTTTCAAAAATAGTGTAAAATGTAAGATACCTACAGGCTTTGTGCAGTGAAGACTGCGGGCTGTCCCTACGGCCTCCCGCCTCCACTGCGTCCCCAAAGCCCCAAATTTTGTAAAATAAAGGAGGCCTGCCACTTGGCAAAGCTTCTCCCCCGGATTCTCAGTATTTTGTTAGGGGTGGCCCTGCTGGGCGCTGCCGCCTATCACTGCGCCGCCATTACCCCCAGGCTGAAAAAAGAGCCCCAACTGATGGAAGGGGTAAGCGCCCTCTCGCTGTACAAAACCTTTGTGGCAAATCTGAACAGCGGCGAGATTGAAAAGACCCATCAAAACACCCAAAATCTGCTGGATTTTTTCGCCTACACACAGGAGGATATTGTGTTCCGCACCCAAGGGGACGGCAGGCGGGTGCTTACCTACCGGCAGCGGCAGCCGTTGGTGTTCTGGTATTACCCGGAGCCGGATTATTATGACGGCGTAAACTACTTTTACAAGCACAGCGGCACCTGGTTTGTGGACGTCTACAACCGCTACGCCAGCAATTTGGCGCAGGACTATATGGGTATCCCTCAGGAATTTTTCTCGGAGCAGTACCAGGTGGTTTCTGACGAGCTTTTTGCGGTGGAAAACGGCTTTACAGCCAAAGTTTTGCTGGAATCCTCCAACCTGCCGGACCCAATTACCGGAGAGATTCTTCGGCCGGATGAAACTGTGGAGATTGCCGCTACCCTTACCCTGGACCTGGTGTTTGAAACGGTTGATTTAACCCGCACCTACCCCTTTACCCGGGATAAGGTTCTTTCAACCGCCCAGGATATTTATTCTATCCGGTACCGTCAGGTAAACCGCCCGGTAACGGTAACCTGCCCCAAAAGCTTACAGCAAAGCGAGATTGAGTACTTAAAACGCCGTGCAGGCTCTTTTGGAGGAGAAGAAACCGCCCCGGAGGTTTTGCTTCCGTGACGTAAGCGCCTGTTTGTTTTGCAGCGCCCTCCTTTTAAGTGGGGTTAACCGGGAATGACGCGGTTGGAAGCCTGTTCTTTTCTCCCCATTCGCACATTTCGTCTAAAAGGGGGATCAGAGATTTTCCCCGTTCCGTTAAGCTATACTCAACCTTAGGCGGAATTTGGGGGTATTCCTCACGATGCACCAGTTGATCGGCCTCCAATTCCTTCAGGGTGGAGCTTAGGGTTTTATAAGAAATATTTCCAATATATTTTTTCATTTCATTAAACCGTACCACCTGAAATTCCATCAATGTATAAAGAATGATCATTTTATATTTTCCGTTGATTAAAGAGAGGGTATAGCTAAAGCCCGTATCGCTAAGGCACTCTTGTGAAATACAGCGTTCCTTCATTGCACACTTTCTCCCAGGTAAGTATCGCACCTGAATGTGCGTACTTGATTCTGTTTCAATTTCTGTTACAATGATACTATCAGGTGCGGGCAAAGTCAAGCCCGTGAAACAGGGAGGTATTTTGCATGAGTAAAAAGATCGTTGTAATCACCGGCAGCCCTCGAAAAAAAGGCAACAGCTTTGCCATGACAGATGCGTTCATCCAGGCGGCGGAGGCCAAGGGGCATACCGTCACCCGCTTTGATGCCGCAATGAAAAACGTAGGCGGCTGTCGGGCCTGCGAAACCTGTTTTAAAACCGGGAAGGCTTGTTCCTTTGACGATGACTTCAACACAATTGCCCCCGCTATTTTGGAGGCTGACGCCGTAGTTTTCTCCATGCCTGTATACTGGTACTCTATCCCGGCGCAGATAAAAGGCGTTATTGACCGTTTGTTTGCATTTGTTGTAGGCGGAAAGGATATTGCCGGCAAGGAATGCGCCGTAATTGCCTGCTGTGAAGAAGAGGATCTGTCTGTTTTTGACGGTGTGCGCATTCCTATGGAACGTTCTGCCGCGCTGATGAAGTGGAAGATTGTAGGCGAGGTTCTGGTTCCGGGTGTTCTGAATGTCGGCGATATTGAAAAGACGGACGGATGCAGGCAGGCCGCCGCTCTGGCGGAGAAGTTTTAATCCGGAAGAGGAACTGAAAACGGTCGATCAGACGATATTGGCCGGCAGGATGAACCATATTCAGGCAAGTACAGCGGAGATTGTAACCCAAGAAATCATATATACATAAGTGATCCGTAAAATAGCGGCAGGGATGATTCCTTGCCGCTATTTTGTCTGCCAATCCGAGATAAATTGCGCAAAAAATTTGCTTTTACTTTAGATCTACAATTTTCAGAAGACTTTCCTGAAACTCTAAAAACAAAAAGGGCAGGACGTCCCCCCTTGCAAAAGAGAACGCCCTGCCTTCAAAAAAACTGTTTAGAACTGATAAACCCGCACAATCCCTTCAATTGCCTGAATCTTTTCCGCAAATGCGCCGGAAACCTCTCCGGCTATGTCCAAAATGGTATACGCATAGTCCTTTTTGGACTTGCTGGCCATATTCTCAATATTTACCTGAGAACTGGAGAACGCATTGGTGATCTGGCTTAACATATTGGGGATATTTTTATGCACCACGCCATACCGCAGCTTGGTGGTCCGGGGCATGGTTACGTTGGGGAAGTTTACCGAGTTGACAATGTTGCCGTTTTCTAAAAAATCCACCAGCTGGGAGGCCGCCATGCCGGCACAGTTGTCCTCCGACTCCGGCGTGGACGCGCCCAGATGAGGCACTGTGATAATATTTTCTATCCCCATCAGTTCCTCGCTGGGGAAATCGGTGACATAACAGGCCATTCTGCCGCTTTGTACCGCCTCTTTTACATCGGCGGCAACCGCCAGCTCCCCGCGGGAAAAGTTGAGAATCCGCACCCCCTGCTTCATGGTTTGGATACTCTCGCTGTTGATCATGCCCTTGGTGTCCCCCACCGCCGGCACATGGATGGTGATATAGTCACAGTTTTCGTAAATTTGCTTTAAGGACGAAGCGTGAATGATCGAGCGGGAGAGCTTCCAGGCCAAGTCTACCGAAATATAGGGGTCATAGCCGTAAACCTCCATCCCCAGGGAGATTGCCGCGTTGGCCACCAGGCCGCCAATCGCCCCCAGGCCGATAACACCCAGCTTTTTGCCCAGCAGCTCCGGCCCTACAAATTTGCCTTTGCCCTTTTCCACCAGGGCAGGAATCTGCTCCCCTTGCCCTGCCAGGGACTGGCTCCACTGGATGCCCTGTACAATCTTTCTGCTGGAGAGCAGCAGCCCTGCCAGCACCAGCTCCTTTACCGCATTGGCGTTGGCCCCGGGGGTGTTAAAAACGACAATCCCCTTCTCCGAGCACTTTTCCACCGGAATATTATTTACTCCTGCCCCAGCCCGGGCAATGGCCTTCAGGCTTTTGGGCAGCTCTGTTTCATGTAAGGACGCAGAGCGCACCAAAATTGCGTCCGGCTTATCAACGTCTTCCCCGTAGCAGAAGCTTTGGGGATCAAAACGGTCCAGCCCCATGGGGGAGATTTTATTCATGGTTTTAATCTGATACATGGCGTTTTTCCTCCCTTTTTACTGGTTTTTGGCTTCAAAATCAGCCATAAATGCCACCAGCTTTTCAACGCCCTCCACCGGCATGGCATTATAGATGGAAGCCCGCATGCCACCCACTGAGCGATGTCCCTTTAAGTTGACAAAGCCGGCGGCGGCAGCCTCCTTCACAAACTTTTTATCCAGCTCCTCGTTACCGGTAACAAAGGGGATATTCATCAGGGAGCGATCCTCCTTAACAACTGTGCCCTTGAACATTTTAGACTGATCCAGGAAGTTATACAGCAAAGCGTCTTTTTGCTCGTTGTTTTTTTTCATTTCAGCAAGCCCGCCGATGTCGTTTTTGATCCACTCCAGCACCAGCTTGCAGATGTAAATGGCATAGGTAGGCGGCGTGTTGTACATGGAGCCGTTTTCCGCATGGGTACTGTAGTTGAACATGGTAGGGGTAATCTCCTGGGCATGGCCGATCAGATCCTCCCGGATAATGACGACCGTAAGCCCTGCAGGGCCCATATTCTTCTGCGCCCCGGCATAAATTACGCCGAAGTCCGAAACGTTAATAGGCTCGCTTAAAATACAGGAGGAAAAATCCGCCACCAACGGCACCTTACCAGTATCCGGCAGCTGATGGAACCGGGTGCCGTAAATGGTATTATTGTAGCAAATATGGAAATAATCTGCCTCCGGGTCAAAATCCGCGGGATTCAGCTTGGGGATGTAGCTGAAGGTTTGATCCTTACTGGATGCAATTGCCCGGCAGACGCCGAATTTCTGGGCCTCCTGATAAGCCTTGGTTGCCCACTGGCCGGTAATCACAAAATCCGCCCTGCGGGACTTGTTCATCAGGTTTAACGGCACCATAGCAAACTGGGAGGAAGCGCCCCCCTGCAAAAACAGCACCTTATAGTTTTCCGGAATGGCCATAACCTCCCGCAGCAGCTGCTCACAGCCGTTTATAATCTCCTCATACTCCTTGCTGCGGTGGCTCATCTCCATAACTGATTGGCCGGAGGTTTTATATTCCAGCATCTCCTCTGCGGCGGTTTGCAACACCTTTTCCGGCAGAACGGAAGGGCCGGCGGAAAAATTGTATACTCTTGCCATTATTTATTCCCTCACTCTCTTTTTTGCCGCCTGCCATAATAAGACAGCACAGCGGAAACCGAACCTGTAGAAATTAAACATGTTCGATTTTGTGTATTGGGTTTATTATAAGCCGTGCGCCATTAAAAATCAACTGTAAATCGTAGAAATACAAGCGGCTTTTTCACCAAAGATTTCTCCACAAATCAGCAGATTTCTAACATCTGGTTTTTCTGGGCAGACACAATCTGATTTTAGGTAAAAAGTAATAGTGAATAGTAAATAGGGAAGGTACGCTCCAAAAGGAGCGATTAAATGTTGCAGAGAATATTGGTTTGTTCTTTGAGTTTGAAATAGCTTTACTTTTTGTGATAAAATAGATTTTACAAGAAATACAAGCGAATAGGGCACTTTGATCTTAGCAAAACAGGAACAGCACAGCTTTTGGACATATGGTATATTAAAATCACCGTACGGAGAAAGGTAAGGTGGTTGGTTGAATTATTATGAAGCAATCGACGATGCTGTCGCGTTTATCGAGGCACACATCAAAGAGGAGCTAACCGCACAGCGGATTGCCGAAAAGGCCGGATATTCCGTTTATCATTTTTGCAGGGTGTTTGCTTTACAAAAAGGCATAACACTGATGGAATATGTCCGCGAAAGAAGATTATCCCTTGCGCGGTCCGAGCTAACAAAAGGCAAAAAGATAATTGATGTTGCTGTAGATTACGGTTACGAAACGGCAAGCGGCTTCACAAAATCGTTTAAAAAAGAATTTGGATACAGTCCAACTACTTATATGGCTCATATAAGTGGTTTTGATCCAAAACTGTTATGGACTAAAGCTGGAGGTTATATGATGAATCCTGTTATTGTGAAAAAAGAAGCGTTTAAAGTGGCTGGATACGGCATCAAAACAAATATCGCAAGCGGATATATGAAAGATATCGCCGCTTATTGGGATACTTATACCGGCGAAAACCTGGAAAGCAAAATGTACGCACAGCTGAACCCGCCTAAGCACGGCGAGGTTGGACTCTGTGTTTCCCCTACAGGGGACGAAAACGTGGTGTACCTTTTAGGCGTTATCGTCGAGGATTTTACTAAGGCTACGCCGGATATGATTCAGATTGAGGTTCCCACGGCGGAATATGCGGTTTTTACTACTCCGCCGGTTGATTTGACAAAAGCCGATATTGCCCAAAGCGACCCGTTGGCGGCTACTGTAAAGGCAACCTGGAAATACATCTTTGAGGAATGGTTCCCCAACAGTGACTATGCCTATGACGAAAGCAAGGTTGACTTTGAGTTTTATGACGAGAGATGCCATTTTCGTCCTGACGCGACTATGGAAATATACATTCCCGTTGTAAAAAAATAGTGCCGTTAGGGGCGTAAGCAAAAGGGTGAAGGCAATCTCTTGCCTTCACCCTTTTAGTTATGAAGGAAAGCAGAAACCGATCCCTCAGGGATGCAGCCATGAGGCAGCAGGCGGGGGATCGGTTGTTTTAGTGTGTTAAAACTATTATAGATCGTGCTCCATTAAAAGTCAACTGTAAATCGCAGAAATACAAACAGCTTTTTTACCAAAGATTTTTCCACAAACAGGCAGTTTTCTATCACCTGCCTCTTCCGGCAGTACAATCCGGCTTTTATTTTTCCGGGACGTCCTGCCCTTTTATCCTGCGTAATCCACGGTGGCGTTCTCCGGAAAAGCATCTATTGAGAAGAGGGGTAAATCGGAAGCTATTCGATTTTTGTCTTCTAAAGGGTAGCTTTTTTGTATGCTATAAAAATATAGATATGCGCTCCTGTCCCCAAGCCATTACGAAAACAGCCGGAACCACAGCCACAGCACGCCAAACAAAACCGGCTGATGCAGCAGGTAGATTAACAGGGAATGCCGCCCTAAAAATGCCAGCGGCGGCGCCCAGTTTTTGCGAAAAAAGCCAGGCAGAAAAGGGCTTTGAAAAGGGCGCCCCAAAAAGTACCCCGCTAAAAACAGAAAAAACCAAGGCAGTAGGGGAAAATAATCGGCGGAGAAGAAGCTGGGGGAATAAAACCCCAATGGAAACAACAGGTTGCTGCGGTACAAAACCTCCGGCAGCGGGACAGACAGCACCCCCATGCCTAATGTTCCCCGGGAGACATTCCAGGTAAGGGCGGCAAGCAGCAGCGTGCCTATAAAACCGGCAAGAGGCGGAATTTTTTGCAGCAGAGGCATCATCAGGCCCGCTAACGTCATGGCGATGCCCAAAAAGTGGAGGATTCCAAACAGAATCAGCTCCGAGGGCATAACCAGCCAGGTGACGATGGTCATTAGCAGGCCGCAGCAAAAGGTAATAACCCCCCGCTTTAGGTTATTTTTGGAAAACCGGCAGGAAATGCCGGAAAGCAGGATAAAGCTGCAGCAGATAAACCGCTGTATCACATGGTAAACCGGGTTGCCAAAAAAAGAAAAGCTTACCCCGAAGATAGAGGCCAGATCGTAAGCGCCGTGGTAAAAAATCATCACCACAACCGCAAGCCCCCGCCACAGATCCAAAAAGGCAATCCTGCGGGCAGGCTGGGTGGAAATTCGAATCGGTTGGCTCATGAGGGAAAACACCTCTCTCTCAGCAGGTTAGACAAAACCGCGCCGCTTATTAGGGCTTGTTTGAAAAATCTGCACAAGCAACCAAATTGCCGGAGGATTGCCTGCGCAGTTCCCAAACGATAAAGCAAGCAGTTTCGTCTGCAGGGAGAAATAGAGGCTTTAGCCGGCAAGCGGATTGCTTTTTTCAGCATTGTGTATTTTTTTAGCATGGCCTATCCCCGCACAAAATTTTCTACGGCTGCGGCGGCCTTTTCTAAGGCGGAAAGCTCCAGCTCCTCTACCTTACCCTCGTCACAGGCTTTGGCAAAGCCAGGGTCGATAGGCAGGCGGGCCAGCACCGGCAGATGATGCTTTTCCGCAATCTCGTCAATATGGCTTTCTCCAAAAATTTTCAGCTCTTTGCCGCAGTCCGGGCAGCGGACGAAGCTGTAGTTTTCAATCAGGCCAATTACCGGGATGTCCATCATAGCCGCCATCTTCACTGCTTTATCCACAATCATGGAAACCAGGTCCTGAGGGGAGGTTACCACCAGGATACCGTCCACCGGCAGGGACTGGAATACGGTTAAAGGAACGTCTCCGGTTCCGGGAGGCATGTCCACAAACATAAAGTCCACATCCGACCAGATCACATCGGTCCAAAACTGCTTGACAGTGCCGGCGATAATAGGCCCCCGCACCACTACTGGGTCGGTTGCGTCCTCCAGCAGCAGGTTTACCGACATAATATCAATGCCGCCCTTGGTTTTTACCGGCAGAATTCCCGCCTCGGTACCAATAGCCCGCTGGGTAACGCCAAAGGCTTTTGGAATAGAGGGGCCGGTGATGTCCGCATCCAAAATAGCGGCATGGTAGCCCCTGCGGGCCATGGCAACCGCCATAGTGGAAGAAACAAAGGACTTGCCTACGCCGCCCTTGCCGCTTACTACTCCGATCACCTTGCGGATACAGCTCATTTCATGGGGATTTTCCTGAAAGCTTTGGGGGGCGGTGCGGTCCCCGCAGTTGGAGGCGCAGTGTTCACAGTCGTGGCTGCATTGAGATTGGTTGCTCATGGTTTATCTTCCTCTTTTCCCACAAATTTGTAGGCAGGCCCGCCGGCAAACGCCCCGTAAGGGGCGGGCGCGGTGACGTCCTGCCCGAAAATAATACAATAAAAGAAAGCAGTAACCTGCCCCCTGTATGGCGCAAAAGAGCGGAAGACGGGCAAATCACTGCTTTTATTATAGGTGGCATCTGCGGGAATGTCAAGCCTGAGGCGGGCCGACGTGCTTTTCAGGCACTTGGTCGTTTTTGGGTGGGACATGACTGCCGCTTTGCGGTTTGCAAGCCTTTACTCCGGCTTTCCGCGGCGGAACAGCACTCGTTCCTTAAAGGTGCAGGCTTTGTGCAGCGTTCCGCTGGAATACAGCACCCCTACCAGCTGCATCCCCAGTGCAAAGCCCAGGGAGGCACTGGCGATGTCTTCATAAATGCCGGTGGAGCTCAGCCCCAGCTGTTCGATTACCATATACACAATAAAGGCAATGCTGCTTAGAGAAAACAGCACTGTCATCCGTTTGGAAAGGCGTATTTTCTCCTGATTGCTGTAATCTGCGGTTTTCAGCAGGATTTCCGCTTGTTTTGGGTCTGTGATAGGCATATTGGTTCTCCTTTCTCCATCCAAAAGTTCTTCAATGGTTACCCCGAAGGTATCTGCAAGGGTTAGCACCAGGTCAAAATCCGGCAGGTTGGCGCCGGTTTCCCACCGGGAAACACTGCGGTTGGTTACCCCCAGCTGTTCTGCCAGCTGCTCCTGAGTGAGGCCCTTCTCCTTACGGAGCTGCCTTAAAAATGCGCCGAATTTTTGTTGATCCATTTGATCCATCCGCTCCTTTCACTGACAGAATAGCAGTTTTTGCTGTTTTTTTACAGGACACATCGCGAGATTTTCCTTTCCTGAACAAAAATGTTCTTCTTCCGTATTTTTATCCGGCAGGTTGGCATACTAACCAAAAGAAAAATTTATAGTAAGGAGGGTTTTTATGGAATACCGTTCTTCAAAGGGCAAGCGGGTTGTAGTACGGTGCAGTCCACATGGTAAGGTGGAAACCGATCCAAAGCTGGCCCCGGTGGTGCAGGAAATGGTGGACGCCATGGTTACCCCGGAAACCCTGCAGACCGACCCTATGGGCAGCTATACCGGCAGCCCTCGGGCGCCGATGGAGGTTCCCGTGCAGGATGCGGACGATTTGTAGCAGTTATGTCTGTGAAAAAATAGCTTCTGATCAGCAGGAGCTATTTTTTTGTGCCGGAAAGAAAAGCTGCAGAAATGGGAGCGCTGACGGAAAAATTTTTCAAAAAAGGACTTCCCTTTTGGAAAAGGTTGTGTTATAATAATTGATGTTCTGTAAAAGTGCTTTACAGAATATTGCGCTTTTTCCCTGAAAGGGAAAATTTAATTTTGCGCCTGTAGCTCAGTGGATAGAGCACCGGCCTCCGGAGCCGGGTGCGTTGGTTCGATTCCAATCAGGCGTATAATACAAAAGAAAACCGGCTTTGCCTTCATTGGGCAGAGCCGGTTTTTTGGTTTACACAGTGCCGCAGACGATGCGCAAAACTGTATCTGTGCAGTCCCATCCGCCAAAGCTGCTTTGGGATAAAATGAATCCACCGGCCCAAAGCTCCCAAACAACAGGAACATGACAAAAGCAGCCCCTTACAGCTGTTCTGTAAAGGGCGTTGCTTTGTCTGCCAAGCTTTCCTCCGCAAGCACATTTTTAATGGCATGGCGGGACGTCCTGCAATATGATAGTGCTACGCTCTCTCGTAATTTCTCATCAAAGCGATAACCTTGCCCAAAATGGAAACCGAATCAGTATAGATAGGCTCCATGGTGTCGTTTTCCGGCTGGAGGCGGTAATGGCCGTTCTCCTTATAAAACCGCTTAACGGTGGCTTCATCCTCGATCAATGCCACTACGATCTCACCGTTTGCTGCCGTAGGGGTTTTGCGGGCGATAATCACGTCCCCATCCAGAATGCCGGCGTTAATCATGCTTTCCCCCCGCACATGAAGGGCAAACAGATCCTCCGGACGGTAAGAATTGGTTTGAAACGGTATGTAACCCTCCATGGACTCCACTGCCAAAATGGGCTGGCCTGCGGTAACTGTGCCCACCAAAGGCACCTGCAGCGTTCTCTCCTGGCTTAAGCGGATGGAACGGTTCAGGTTTTGATCCCGCAGCAGCAGGCCCTTTTCCTCCAGAATTTTCAAGTACCGGTGGACGGTGGAGGTGGACTTGATGGAAAGATCATTGCAAATCTCCCGGATAGAAGGGGGCACCCCTTCCCCGATTCGCTCATTGATATAATTGAGGATACGTTCTTCCTGATGAGCCTGTTTATTCACGGCCCGTTCACTCCTTCCCGGTATTCTGGGCTTAATAATATTGTGTTTTTCCTGTTTTAAAATCTGCGATTGTATTTTCTATTTCTATCATAACAGCTTTTTTAAAAAAATGCAAACATTTGTTTTGAAAATTTGCAACTTTTTTTGCAGATTTACCGCAAAAATTATGAAAAAACCGTTTTTCCCGCCTTTTTGTCATTTTAGGACATGCAAAAGCCGCTCTGCGAGCGGCTTTGACGTCCTTGTAAGCTGTGTGCGGGAGGTAGGATTACCGGTCCTGCTCCTCTAAAAGCATCATCTTTTCCTGGAAGTCATGCAGCGCTTCTCCCTGCACTAAGGCAATGATCTTGTCCCCGCTTAAAATTTGGGTTTTGCCTCGGGGAACAATCAGGGCGCCATCCCGGATAATGGAAATAATAACTGACCCTGCCGGAGGCTTCAGCTCCGTGAGGGTGGAGCCGCTGAGGGGGTAGTTTTCCGGGATCTGCAGCTCATTGATGGAAGCCTCTCCCCCGTTGATGGAAATCAGCTCTTTGATAGCGGAAGCATCAATCTCCCGCTCCAGCATCCGGGCAATGTTATCGGTGCTGCTGATAGGGATATCCACCCCTAATTTCCGCATAACTTCTTTGTTTTTAGGGTTATTTACCCGGGCCACTGTACGGGGGATGCCATATTGCTGCTTAGCCATCTGGCAGGCAATCAGGTTATCCTCATCCCGCCCTGTTACACTGACAAAAGCGTCCGCATCAGCTGCCCCCGCTGCTTCCAGCGTTTCCAGCATGGTGCCGTCCCCCCATACCACGGGCATATCCAGCTGATTTGCCACATGGCTGCACAGGGCTTTGTTCCGCTCAATCAGCACCGGCTTATGGCCGTGTTCCCCCAATGTTTTTGCAAGATAAAAGCCCACCTTGCCGCCGCCTACTACAATTACTTTCATCTGCTTGTCCTCCCCATCAGTCAATCACCTGGGCGAAGATCAGGTAATCCTCCTGTTCAATCACCCAATAGGGCTTCTGGCTGGCAAGATAAATCCCCTCGCCGGGGCGCTGAATGGCAAAAAGCTGCTCCTCCCCCTGGCGGTCCGTCAAATCCCCCACCGTTCTGCCCAGGTACCCTTTGCTGGGATGAATGCGGGAAAAGGAGACGGTAGCATTGTCAAAGCTCAGCTGCTTTACGTCGGAATCCTCCAGCAAAGCGCTGGAAAGGGCATGGACCGAAAGATTGGTGGGGCATACGGTGATCATCCCCATACGGGAATAAATCGTTTCCCTGTCCGGGTCAGTCACCCGGGCAATTACCTTGGGTACATGGAAAATCTCCGCAGCTAATTGGGCCGCCATGATATTGGTATTGTCATCCGGCGTAACCGCCGCAGCCGCGTCACAGCCTTCAATGCCGGCGGCCCGCAGGGTTTCCTGGTCGATAGGGTTGCCGGCCAGGGTAAAGCCGGTAAAAGCGCTGTCTAAAAACTCAAAGGTCTCCGGGTCGGCATCCACTACCGAGACGTCATGCCCCAGCTGGTCCAGCCGGTTGGCCAAACTGGAGCCTGCCCGCCTGCACCCGATAATCAGTATGTTCATTCTGTTTCCCGCCTCTCCTGTTTTCTCTTTGGGACATCGCGCATCGTCAGCGCTCTGTGGCCCGCTTATAAAGCTCCTGCTTTTGATAT
The DNA here is from genome assembly GCA_949741215.1 of uncultured Oscillospiraceae bacterium. GTDB lineage: Bacteria > Bacillota > Clostridia > Oscillospirales > Ruminococcaceae > CATJLA01. The sequence goes on along the minus strand of CATJLA010000089.1, from coordinate 14,429 downwards.
CCTGTTTGCTTTGCCACCTGCTTGGCGGCCTCGGTTAGAGAAAGCCCCGCCTCCTGCAAGGCGGCTACCTGCTCCACCGCCTGCTCCAAGGTTTGTTCCTCCTCCGGCTGGGGGGCGGTTTCCGGCGCGCCCTCCACCACCAGAACAAACTCCCCTTTGGGCTTGTTTTCCCCATAGTAAGCCACCGCCTGGGCGACGGTAGTGCGCACCGTCTCCTCATGCAGCTTGGTAAGCTCCCTGCACAGGGAAATCTTTCGATCCCCAAACACGGCAAGCAGGTCGTTCAGGGTTGTATTCAGCTTATGGGGCGCCTCGTAGAAAATCAAGGTACGGGGATCGTCCTTTAGCTGCTCCAAGCGCTCATACCGGCGTTTTCGGCTCACCGTTAAAAAGCCCTCAAAGGCAAAGCGGGAGGTTGCAAGCCCCGAAACCGCCAAAGCGGAAATCACCGCGCTGGGGCCGGGCACCACCACTGCTTCAATCCCCAACTGGGCACACAGCCGCACCAGGTCCTCTCCCGGGTCGGAGATGCAGGGCATTCCGGCGTCGGTAACAATGGCGCAGCTTTCCCCCGCCAAAATCCGGGCAGTAATCTGTTCCCCTTTTTCCCGGATGTTGTGCTCGTGGTAGCTGATCTGAGGCTTTTTGATGTCAAAGTGGTTGAGCAGCTTCAGGGTAACCCGGGTATCCTCGGCGGCAATAAAATCCACCTGCCGCAGTGTTTCAAGCCCCCGGGGGGACATGTCCGACAAATTGCCAATGGGGGTGCCTACCACATATAATTTTCCTGCCATATTCACTGTCCATCCTTCCCCGCAAGGTTATGGTCGTACTGGTAAATTCGTAAAAGCTCTGGGGAAAAACCGCCTTCTCCCTCCACCAAAAGGGGCGGCTCCACCCTTAAAAAGGGCTTGCCTCCTTTGCGGGCCTCCACCAAAAAGAGCCAGGGCGCTTTTTCCTGCCGTTGCTGCACAAACCGCAGCCGCTTTGGCTCCAAGCCGTTTTGACGCAGAGCCTCCAGCACATCGGTAAGCCGCTCCGGTCGCTGGCAAAGGCAAAGCCTGCCCCCAAACCGTAAAAGCCGGGCTGCCGCAGCAGATACGTCCCCGATGGTACAGGCCGTTTCATGCCGGGCAATTTTATCCGGATCAGACCTGCTTAAAATCCCGGTTTGAGCCGGTTTATAGGGCGGGTTGCAGGTGACGACATCAAAACCCCCGGCAGGCAGCTTGCCGGCAAGCTCCTTCAAATCACTGTGGATACCGGTGATCCGGCCCACAAGCTCCCGATGGCGGTTTATTGTTTGGGTAAGCTGAAAAACGCCTTTTTGCTGCAGCTCCACCCCAAAGGCCTGCCGGGGGGCGTCCAACCGCCTTCTAAACCACAGCAGCGGAATAATCCCGCAGCCAGTCCCCAAATCGCAGGCGGTTTCCTTCCGTTTGGGGGCGGCAAAGTCGGCCAGCAAAAAGCTGTCGGTCCCAAACTTATGGTCGGGGGAGACACAGATGCTTAAGTTTTCTCCCAAGGTCTCCCAGCCATAGGCAGCAGTTTCGTCCCCAAGGCCCCACAGCAGGCAGGGCAGCTGGGTTAAATGGGTAATTATGTAGTCAGGACAAGGCTGCTCCGGTACGCTCTGGGGCTCCTGGCAAAACCAGCAGGTGGGAATGCCGCTGTTATGTCCCCCTTGTATATCGGAGCTTAAAGAATCCCCTACAATCAGTGCCTGAGAGCGGTCCGCAAGCCCGATTTCTGCACAAACCTTGTCAAAGTACTCTTTTTGGGGCTTTTGGCAGCCCAAATCCTCTGAGACAAACAGCTTTTCAAAATAGGGCTGCAGGGGGGAGGCCGCAAACCGGGCATGCTGGCTGCGGGAAATGCCATTGGTAATGATAGCAAGCCGATAGCCCGCCTCAAACAGGGCTTTGCAAAGCAGTTCCGCCCCCGGCAGCAGGTAGGCCCCTTGAGAAAGAAAGTCCAGATACCGGCTGTTCATCTCCTCTGGCGCGGGGCCGTCAAACATCCCCAAAGCGGCAAGCAGGCGCTCAAACCGAAGCCGCTGCAGCTGTGTCCGAGTAACCTCCCCCAGTTCAAACTGCTTCCATAAGCAGCCGTTAATCTCATGGTAAAGGGCCTGGGTTTCTTTTCCGCCGGGGAGTCCGTATTCCTCCAGCAGGCAGGAAAGGGCGGTTTTCTCCGCTTTATGAAAATCAAACAGGGTTTGGTCGGCGTCCAGCAAAATCCACTGGAAGCGGCGGTTCTTCATAGGCTAAGTCCTCCTTTTCTTCGGTTTTTCCCGGTATGCCTGAGGGATACCAAACAGCGCGGCAGCGTCCTTTTTCAGCAGGTTTCTCAGGTGATGGCGTTTTCGTCCCTCACTGCGGCTGTATACTAAAATATCGCAGCGGCCGTCCTGCCTTTGGAGGATGGATTGGCGCAGGCAGAAGCCTGCCATCCGGTTTTTGGGCAGAACAATGGTGTGCAGGTAATAAAAGTGGGAGTAGCGCAGGGTAAACATATCCCCGTTGCGGGATAGGCCGGAGGTGGCAAAGTCAAACAGCCGTACCAGCAAAAACCATATGGCAGGCACGGTTGCCATCCATCCGGTATACCAAATAAAATCCGACCAATCCGGCAGCCATAAGCTGACAAGCCAGGCCACCACCGGCAGCAGCAGGCTGGGCCATAAAGCATCGTTGATAAATTTAAGCAGAGCTCCAAAGTTAGGCTTTAAGGCACGCTCGGTCACTTGAAATTCCGGGCAGAGCAGCTTTAAGGTTTTATGAAGCTCCTTCTTGTTGCAGGCAGGAATCAGCGCCGAAAGATCGTCCTTATTTTTGCCATAGCCGGCGGTTTGCAAAAACACCGAGTACAACCGCAACGCCCTGGTGGTAACCGACTGCCGAATGTCCAGGTAGTTAATCTGGCCAAAGGGTAAAAAATAATCCCGGTGGGTTAAAATGCCGCTGTGAATCACTAAGCTTTCCTTTTTGCGGACGGCGGCGAAATTTTTATGTCTTGCGCCATTCACTAAAAAGGCCAGCAGCCATCCGCCCAGCAGCAGGTAGCCAATAGCGGCCGCCGCCGGGGGAATCCCAAAGGCCAGCAGCCGGGTAATCTGCTCCAGGGTGCCGTAAATCCTGTCGGCAAACTCCTTACCCAGCAGCTTACCGGCCTGGGAAATTGCCGTGGAGGCAAACAATATCCCCGCAAAGGAGTTGGAAAGCAAAGCGGAAAGCACCGCTACATACAGCCCCCTGGGCCGGTATTCCCGGGAGAGAAAGTCCTCCTCCTGCCGCTCCAGGGCGTCAAACAGGCGGTTGGCCTCCTCCTTTTTCAGCAAAATCGAAAAATCCGCCCGGTTCCAGGAGCCTCCGGGGGTATCGGCCTGCAGCCTTACCACACCAAAGGGCCTTAAATAGTAGTGGTGGATTATACTGACGCAGGACGTCCTGCAAAGGGGAATACAGATGCTTCTCCGAAAAAAAATGCCGGTATAGAACTCCAGCCGGCCCTCCCCCCAGCGATAGCCACTCATCAGCCATTCCAGCACGCCGATGCATGAAATCAGCGTCATCATCAGAATATCCACCCAGCTGCCTGCCAACCACTGGCCAAATCCTCCCTGCAGTGAGAGCAGCAGGCCCCGAACCAATGGTATCAAAAGCAAAAACAAAAAACGGGAGATGTGGGTAACAATACTGATAGGATGCGGGTGCCGAAACCCCTGCCGGCGGCTCATAGCGGGCCCTCCTCTCGGGCATCGGGGGCAACCTCTGGGCAAAGCAGGTTTTGCAGACGAACTGCTTCCTCCTGCTCCAGGCAGCTTACATGAATCCCCCCGCCGGCCGAAACCAGGTATAGGGTACACACCCCCAAAAGCCGCTGCACCGGGCCGGAGGCAATCGTTGCAAACTGGATATTCTCCCGGTAAATAGCCTTTACTCGGGTATAAATTACGCCGCAGTGCAACACAAAGGCCTGCCCTGTCAACAAATAAGCAAGCTTGTTGTACTTAATGGGGTAATAAATCCAGAACATCACCGCCACACCCAGCACCCAAAGGGCGGTAAACACCTGCCATACCACCGACCAAGGCGCCCAAAAGAAAAAGGTGATGAAGGCGGGAAAAAACGCCAGCAGCCCAATCCGGATACGCCAGACCGCCAGTGCTTTCCGGCTGACTTTCTTTTCTTCTTTCACACTGTATCTCCTGTCTTGTTTTTTGGGGGACAGCCTACTGATCCAGCTGTTTCATTGTAAGGGATATCCGCTTTTTCTGCAGATCCACACCCAGCACCTTTACCTTTACCACGTCCCCCACCTTCAAAACCTCGGAGGGGTGGCGGATAAACCGATTGCAAATCTGAGAAATATGCACCAAACCGTCCTCATGAACGCCAATGTCCACAAAAGCGCCAAAGTCGATCACGTTGCGCACCGTGCCGGTTAAAACCATGCCTTCCTTCAAATCCTTCATTTCCAGGACGTCAGTGCGCAAAACAGGCTTAGGCAGCTCATCCCGGGGGTCCCTGCCGGGGCGCGTCAGCTCCTGGATCATATCCCGCAGGGTAGGCGCGCCGATTTCCAGCTCCTGGGCCAGGGTTTCCAGCCCAATCGCGTCGGCCGCCCGCTCCAGCTCCTTTAAGCCGCCCTTTTCCGGATCGGTTTTACAGCGCTTCAGCAGCTTTTTCGCGGCAGGGTAGCTTTCCGGATGCACAGCGGTATGGTCCAGCAGCTCGTCGCTTTCCGGCACCCGCAGGAAGCCCGCGCACTGCTCAAAGGCCTTTTTGCCCAGCTTAGGCACCTTCAGCAGTTCCTTACGGCTGTGGAACATGCCGTTTTCCTCCCGGTAGGCAAGAATATTTTTGGCAACAGTACCATTGATTCCCGCCACATAAGAAAGCAAAGAATGAGAAGCGGTGTTCAAATCCACCCCCACAGTATTTACACAGTGCTCTACCACGCCGGAAAGCGCGCCGCTCAGCTGCTTTTTCGGCATATCGTGCTGGTACTGCCCCACGCCAATTGCCTGAGGGTCAATTTTCACCAGCTCTGCCAAGGGGTCCTGCAAGCGCCGGGCAATGGAAACAGCGCTGCGCAGGGAGACATCATACTCCGGGAATTCCTCTGCCGCCAGCTTGGAGGCCGAGTAGACCGAAGCCCCCGCCTCACTGACAATCATATATGCGGCAGGGGTATCCAGCTCATGGAGCAGCTCCGCCACAAACTGCTCCGACTCTCGGGAGGCTGTGCCGTTGCCAATGGCAATGGTGGTAACTCCATGCTTTTTTATCAGGGCCTTCATTACCCGCTTGGCCTCCTCCACCTTTTTTTGCGGCGGGGTAGGGTAAATCACAGTGGTATCCACCACCTTGCCGGTTTGGTCCACCACCGCAATTTTGCAGCCGGTGCGGTAAGCAGGGTCCAGCCCCAGGGTAACGGTGCCTTTTACCGGGGGCTGCATCAAAAGCTGCTCCAAATTCACCGCAAACACCTTGATCGCCTGCTCCGCCGCCTGCTCGGTTAGGGCAGAACGGGTTTCCCTTTCCAGCGAGGGGTGTATCAACCGGGTAAAGCTGTCCTCCACCGTCTCTCTCATCAGCTGTGTGACGTCGCCCTTCCCGGTAATCACCCGGCCCTCTATCAGGCCGCAGGCATACCGGAGCTCTACCGTCACCGAAACCTTTAAAAAGCCCTCCCGCTCTCCTCTGTCAATGGCAAGAATCCGATGCCCGGGCAGCTTGGCAACCGGCTCGCTAAAATGATAGTAGCTGCGGTACACGCTTTCCTTTTCATCGTCCCCCTCGGCGGCAAGCTGGGCGTTCCGCCAATAGTATTCCCGCAAAAGCCCCCGGATTTCCGCATTGTCCGAAAGCTCCTCCGCCAAAATATCCTTCGCTCCCTCCAGGGCCTGCTCGGGGGTTTCCAGCTCGTTTTCCGGGTTTACAAAGGCTTGGGCCTCTTTTATAAGCTGGTCGGGAGTAAGCTTCTGCGCCTCAATCAGCCTGGCCAATGGCTCCAGGCCCCGCTCCCTGGCTACAGAGGCCCTGGTTTTCCGTTTTGGCTTAAAGGGACGATACAGATCCTCCACTTCCGCCAGCGTCACGGCATTTTCAATGGACTTTTGCAGCTCCGGAGTCAGTTTTTCCTGCTCGGTTATAGTAGCCAGAACCTCCTCCTTGCGTTTTTCCAGGTTCCGCAGGTATTCCAGCCGGTCTGCAAGCTCCCGCAGCAGCTGGTCGTCCAGCGAGCCGGTTTTCTCCTTGCGGTACCGTGCAATAAAGGGGATGGTGCACCCCTCATCCATCAGCTCCACGGCGCTTTGCACCTGCCAGGGCTGAACCGAAAATTCCTTTGCCAAAACGGCGGTTGTGTCTATCATATGCGCAGTCCTTTCATTTTAGTTTGCAAAAAGAACGATTGTTTCACGTGAAACATTTTTGCTGAAAACGCTTGTTTGTTTATTATAGCATTTCTGGATTTAATTGTAAAATAACAAAACAAAGATTTTCAGAGAAAATGCAAAAGCCGCCGGCGGCCAACCAACGGCTTTTCTTTTTCATTTTGGGGACGTCCTGCCTCCCTGATTCTTCAAACTCTATTCCGCATCTGCAGCTATTTTTATTTCAAAGCGGAGAGAGTACTGCCTGTCCTCACAAAACTCCTCCAAAAGCACTCCGCCGTTACGCAAAATCGTTTCAATGGCAGCGGTATTTTCTTTCCGAGAAACAATCTGCACCCGGTCGATCCCCATTTCCAGACAGCGCTCCAGAGCTAACCGCAGCATAATTGTCCCATACCCCTTGCCTCTGTGCCATGGAACAATCCCCGCGTGTAAATGTCCCCGATATGTACTGCCATGATTGATAACAATTACCCCAAAAATCTCTTTCTGAGCATTGATAAGAAAATGAAGGGAAGCCGGAACTTTTGTGGAAAGCATAGATCCTGTAGTCCTCACACCACTGAATCCATTTTTCGTAAGGAACATTGCCTTTCAGCGTACTGCTGTACCGGCGCAGCAACGCCGGCTGGATATTGGTTTCCAAAGCCTCCCAACGGTCCATAACCCGTTCGTATTCCCGGGCAAAGCTTTGGTCTGGCAGAGCAAGGCCGAGTTCTTCTTTTGACATAAATGCAACTCAAGGCAGCAGAGCATCTCTTAAAATATTTTACGGCTGATACCCATAAAGCCCCCGCACCGAGGCTTCTCCCGACCGGACCGCCCGCACCCGGCCCCCAATATTGCATAAAAGCTCACCGGTTTCGCTTACGTCCAAAGCGGTGCCGGTAACCGTCTCTCCGCTGAAAATCACCTGCACCTCCTTGCCCAAGGTAACGCAAAGCTGACGGTACTCCGGCAGCAACGCCCTTATGCCATGGGCAAGATACTCCTCCCACAGAGGCTCCATCTCGTTCAGCACCGCCCAAGCGGTTTCCTCCGGGGCAAACACTTTGTCACACGACATTTGCAGGGAAGCTGCGTGCTCCAATCCGTGCTGCAAAAACCAGGCCTCGGTTTGGGTAAGGTTTACCCCCAAGCCGCAAACAACCCAATTGCTGTCCCGTCCTAAAACGCTTTCACACAGAATGCCGCAGAGCTTTTTTTGTTCCCCGCCCGCTGGGGCCAGGATATCGTTAGGCCATTTAATAGAGCAGGGAACCCCGCTTAGCCTGGTAACCCCCCGGCAAACCGCCATGGCGCATAACAGCGGCAGCAGGGTCAAATCCTCCAGCCGGCAGTTTTTTAATAAGAAGGAGAGAAACAGCGAGCTGTCCTCCGGAGCTTCCCATTGGCGGCCTAACCGACCTTTTCCGCCGGTTTGCAGCCGGGCGGTGAGGGCGGCGCCGTGGGGCAGGCCGGCGGCATTTTCCTTCAAATAATTGTTGGTGGAATCCACAACAGGCAGGGTGATAAAATTCTCCCCCAGCCATCGGGTTGTACGGGGCATAGGCTGTCAGGCTCCTTTCGTTCGGGGTTGGCGCAGCAGGCATATTTCCGGCACAATTTTACGGTCCTCAATAAAAATCCTGGCATATGTGGGGCAAACATAGTCGTTTACACTGCCGGGATTTAACAGGAGTATCCCGTTCTTCTCGCTGTTCAAAGGCCTATGGGTATGACCAAACAGCACCATTGAGGCTTTAGCCGCCTTGGCTGTGTCTACCATATGCCCCAAGCCGTTATAGCAGTGGCTGTGGGTAAACAGAATCTTTTGCTTCTCGCATATCAAAATATCTGTATCTCTGGTTTCAGAGCCATAATCACAGTTGCCACGCACGTTCAGCAGCTTTTTTTCCGGGTACAAGGCCCGCAGATCATCAAACTCCCGCTCCCCGTCCCCTAAGTGAATCATATAATCCAAATCCAGGTTCTGCTCCATTGTCTGCAGCAGCGCGTCAAAGTTCCGGTGGCTGTCCGAAACCACCACAATTTTTGTCATTTTCAGGCATCCTTTCTTCTCCATCCCCACCGCCGCCAAGCTTACAGCGACGTAACTGCAAGGGTATTATCCTGTGCAGCTTCTGTTATCCGATATTTACATTATACCCTTTTTTGTCCAAAAAGTATACACCTACTCTTTCCGCAGCATTCCAAAAAATCCCAAAATCCTGGATTTGTGCGGCTATGCAAAGAGTTTTTGCTTGGTTCCCGGCAGGTGCTCCAAAATCCATCAGGCCCTGTTTTGAGGCAGAGAATCGCCTTTTGCTGCCTTGTCCCCCCCAAAAGGCCTGCAAAAAAATGGGGACAAGCGGGAAAACTGTCATATTTTACCTAGGCCCCGCATAAAGATAAACTAATTGGATTATTAGAGAGGGAGCGATGGGATGAGCGCACAGAATTTATCGAAAGAACAACAGGAGCAGCTTTTGCGGATGGCCGCCCAAACCCTGGGTAAGTCCCCGGATCAGGTAAAGCAGCAGATGGAAGCCGGCCGGCTAGAGCAGTTGATCAAAAATCTTTCTCCCAGCCAAAGCCAGAAGATCAACCAGCTGCTGCAGGACCCGCAGGCCCTGAATCAGCTGATGCAGTCCCAACAGGTACAGCAGCTGCTGCAAAAACTGATGGGAAAATAGGAGGATAACCATGCCGATGGAAATGGATGAACTCAGCGCCAAGCTGGGGCAGCTGCTAAACTCCCCGGAGGGCATGAAACAGGTGCAGGATTTAGCCTCCATGCTGGGCCTTGCCCCAGGGCAGAATCCGGAAAATACACCGCCGCCTGCTCAAAACAATCCTGGGGCAGCTCTTTCCATGCTGGGGCAGGGGGCTGCCGGGGGCGGGGACGGTTTGCCAGGGTTTGATCCTCAAATGCTGATCACCCTGCAAAAAGCCTTTTCCGCCATGAATCAGCCTGATGAAAAGGTGGCGCTGCTGCAGGCGCTTCGTCCTCTGTTAAGCGAGGAACGGGGCCGGCGGGGGGGAGATGCCATCCGTATTATGCAGCTGATCCGGATGCTGCCGCTGTTAAAGGATTCCGGGCTGTTTCAGGGCTTTGGAGAATGATCGGAGCAAAAAAAGGAGGGGTGGAGGATGGCGGTAAATCATTGGCGGGAGACTACCCCCTCCCGCCGGTACAGCCAGCAGGATTTGCTGCAGATGCAGCGTCAGGCGGAAATGCGGGTAGAACAGCGAATGCGGCAGGAAAAGGCGCTGGCCTCCAGCATGGTGGAGGAATTTGCACCCCCAAGCGGAGGGCAGGACCGGTTGGTTCCTGCGCCGCCGCCCCCCAGCAGGCAGGAGATGCTGGCCGGGCCGGAGTTACAGCGCCGCCCTGGAGACAGGGCCGCCATAAGGGCGGAAGCCCCCACTGTAAGGGAGGGAGCGCCCCCACTGCCCCAGCTGGACAGCTCCCAGTGGCTGGTGTTGGGTATTCTGGTGCTTTTGGCGTCAGATCAGGCGGATGTTACCTTACTGATGGCATTGGCTTATATTCTATTGTAACAGCTTTGGGGACGTCGCGCAGTTTTGTATTGCAGAGGCTCCGGTTGGGGCGCTCCGCAGGCTGTCAAAGGTTCCGTAAAAGGTGTGGGAACCAAAAGCGCAGTCTTGTCCCCTGAAAAAAGAAAAAAGCCCCGGCTCTCAGGAAAGCGCTCCTGAAAGCCGGAGTTTGCCATATTGCAGAAAATTATTCGCCAATGGGGATGATGGGCCGAAGCTGCTCCAGCACCGTGTCCTCGTTTTCCATCAAAATCATTACCAAATAGCTGCCGATCTCGTGGATTTCCGCCTCATTAACAATGGCCAGGGCGTTGTAAACGTCATATTCCTCAAACTCCTGGCGGCGCTGCTGACGAATCTGCTCCAGCTCGTCATATACGGCAACGGTTTTATCCACGCCGGGTTTGATCAGGTAGATGTCCGCCACCCCGTAGGAGCCGGAAGCCCGGCGGATATAGTAATCGTCCAGAGTGTCCATATCCAGCTTCAGCTGCTCCTGCATCTGGGCTTGGGTAGGAATTTCAATAGATTCTCTCAGCAGTTCAGGACAAGCCTCGTAAATCTCTTCCAGCACCGGCTCTAACTGGTCCGGATCAATGTAGAAAAAATCGTTGGCAATATTTTCACTGCGGGAGGAGGTAGAGGCCGATACGGTAACCGAATCGTTCGGATTCCCGGAAGAGCAGCCTGGCAGCAGCAAAACCCCAATGGCAGCAGTTAATATAGTGCAAAGCAGGTTTTTCCCACGCAAAAAGCACGGTAGATTCATAAAAGCATCCTTTCCCGGCTAAATTCCCTCCGCCGCTGCAGCACGGTTTCACAGGCATTTTGTGTTTACGGGGGTTAGGCGGACGTCTCCGCCGCCGGCCCGGCAAGCCGTGCCAATGCGCCAAAGCGCCTTCTCTAACCCTGCTGCCGCAGGTTTTCCTTTGTAAAAAGAACCCGCAGAGAAAAGCCGTTTCCTGATAAGTTTTGCCAATCCCCTTTGTAGCCGGAAGCATTCCGGCAGAGGGCAAAACCGGCGGGCACTGTTCTCCGGCTGCCGCCATACCCGGAATGCAGCTGGACCTGCCGTATCATGTCCCAAATCCATTTCTGTCTTTTTAACAAGCCGGGAACCGCGTCGTTTTTCAGCAGATTCCGACCTCAGTTTGCTTCTATTATAACGGAAATTGCATGGAAGTGTCAAGATGCCATCTGCTGGCAGAAAAAAACGGATTTTTACGGGCCTGGGCTGAAGACAACAAAGCTGCGGGACGTCGCCGGGAAAATGTTTACAAAATCTACTTGACCCGCAGGGAATCTCTTGGTAAACTAAGTATAAAATTGAGTAGAGCTGGAGTTTGAGTGTTATGAATGATTTAACCATGAACCTGATCTTGGCCGCTGTGGTAATCATCCCTGGCGTTATTTTGCTGGCGTATTATTTTTCGGTTGTAAAAAGCAAAAAGCCCGGTTGGTACCATAAAAAAATCCATGGAATACTGGTGCGGTACGGCGTGATCCGCAACTACAAAATTCTGCAGGACGTCAATTTGGAAATTAACGGCAAAAAAGCCCATTTTGACCATATGCTCATTGGCTTTTTCGGTATCCTTGTGGTAACCCCCCTGGATCGCCGGGGCTCTTATTATGGTGAGGCTCGTTCTCAAACCTGGGCGTTTGACGACGGCAAGTTCAAAAACCCCATGCCCAACCTGGCTGCCGAGTATGAAAACAGCACCGCCCTGCTGCGCTCTCTGTTTTCACAGCACGGGATTTATAAAATTGGGATGGAGCAGGTTTTTGTGCTGGAAGCCAACGAGAAGAAGTCCGCCTCCTATTTGGGAGGAGACATTACCGTACTGCGGATCAATAAGCTGGGCAGCTATCTGGAAAAAACCAAGTTCGATCAGGATAAGGACGTGGATGTGGAAACCATTACCAAGCTGATCTCCGAAAACGCCTGCCGTACATAAGCTGCAAAAAACGCCTGGCCTCCCTTTTATGGTTAACAAAAAGGGATACCGGCGTTTTTGTTATAGGACGGCACTGCCGGCTTGCAAGCCCCGGGCTTTAGCCTGGGAACATCCGCCTGCAGGACGTCCGCAAAGAAACCACCTGTTTGAGAAAGGAATGATTTTAAGATGTTTGAAAACAACGGTCAGCAGCCTGTAAACATGCGGCCCTCCGGCAAAAAATGGGGGCGCACTGTAGCTTTGATTGTTCTTGGGGTAATTGTGCTTTTGGGGGTGTTTTCCTCCCTGTGCACCGTTTCGGAAGGGTATGTGGGGGTAAAATACCGGTTTGGCAAAATTGTGGACGACCGGATGGCGCCTGGACTGAATTTCAAAATTCCGATAGTAGAAACGGTAACCCGGGTGGATGTAAGGGAACAAATTTATGAAACCTCCACCAACGCCTATACTAAGGACACCCAAACGGTAGAAAACCTGCGGATTAAGCTAAATTACTGCTATGACCAGAGCGCTCTTTCCAATCTGATCCGAAATATCGGCATCAACAATGTGGAAAGCAAGCTGATTGTGCCTCAGGTGCAGTCTATTGTTAAAAATGAGATCGGTCAGTTTCGGGCAGAGGAACTGATCCAGAACCGCTCGGTAGTGCAGAACAACATTCAGCAAAAGCTGGCGGAGAGCCTTTCCCCCAACGGTATTGTGGTTACTGCCTTTGCTATTGAGGATATTGACTTTGAAAACGGTTTTGAGGAAGCAGTGCGGGCCAAGGTTGTAGCAGAGCAGGAGGCCTTAAAAATGCAGAATAAAACCAAGGAAACCGAGGAGCTTGCCCGTCAGGCGGTAATTGAGGCCCAGGCCAAGGCGGACAGTGAAAAAATCCAGGCGGAGGCAGAGGCTTACAGTATCCGGCTGGTGCAGGAGGAGCTTACCAACTCCCCTCAATACATTGAGTTTGAAAAGATCAAGCGCTGGAACGGCCAGCTGCCCCAGGCCATTGGAGAAACGGTAAACCCCTTTGTTATGCTGAACGACAGCGGTGCCCTCAGCAGCTCCGGAGGCAACAGCTACAGCAGCAGTTCTTCCGTTTCTCCTGAAGGAGAATAGGGCTGCAGTTTCGTCTTTAACAACTGCTTTGAGAGGAGAGATGTTACCATGAGTAAAACGAATCTTACCCCCATACAGGACGAGCTCTGTGATATTTACGATGTTTTGGGCCGCCCTACAGGACGTACCTGCCTGCGACGTGCTCCCATGGCAGCGGGAGACTTTCAGCTGGGGGCAACCGTTTGGATCTTTAACAGAAAGAACGAATTTTTGATGCAGCAGCGGGCCATGAGTAAGCGGATTCGTCCCGGAATATGGGCATCCCACGGTGGGGCTGCCCAGTCGGGAGAAAGCTCTGTAGACGCCGCACTTCGGGAGGTGCGGGAGGAATTAGGGCTCACACTCGTCCCGGAAAAGTTGGAATTTTTAGGCAGGATGATCACCCTGGAACACTGGATAAACGACTACTATTTTTACCGCACAGATGTGGATCTCTCCACCCTAACGTTGCAAAAGGAAGAGGTTGCCGCTGTTTGCTGGATGAGCTTTGATGAAATTCTGCTCCGCCACCGCAACGGGGAGTTAATTCCCTTTGTGCCGGAGCTGCCTATGCTGGCAAAAGCAATCGGCTATTTGGACGGAAATGCCGACGGGAGGCCTTAAGTTTTTACCCTTGTCCAGCAAAATGAAAACTTCCATATGGCAGTGTAATCGCTAAACTAAGGAGAAGCTATATACCACATGTACGATGTAAAAAATTATTCCGCACAATCTTTGCAGGACGAAATTTGCGATATTTATGACGCCCTGGGCCGCCCCACCGGCCGCACCTGCCTGCGCCACGCGCCTATGGCTGCAGGGGATTTCCAGCTGGGGGCAACCGTTTGGATCTGCAATGATAAAAACGAATTTTTGATGCAAAAAAGGGCCAAAAGCAAAAAAATTTACCCTGAGCGGTGGGCCGCCCATGGCGGGGTTGCTCTGGCGGGAGAAAGGTCTGCAGACGCGGCTGTTCGAGAGGTTCGGGAAGAACTGGGGCTTTTCCTTGATGCAGAAAAGCTGGAATTTTTAGGCCGTTTGATGGTTCAGGAGCACGGGCTAAACGATTACTATTTTTACCGCACAGATGTGGATCTCTCCACCCTAACGTTACAACAGAAAGAGGTTGAGGCTGTTTGCTGGATGAGCTTTGACGAGATTCTCCTCCACCACCGCAATGAGGAGTTGCTCCCCTTTATGCCGGAACTCCCCTTGCTTGCCAAATCCATTGGTTTTTTTAGACGAGACAGCTGGCAAAAGTCCCCAATGTTTGAACTCCACATTTGAAAAGCAGGAGGGCTTTCTTTTGGAGAAGCCCTCCTGCTTTTTATCGGTCAAACAAAAAACCCATTCCAAAAAGGAACAGGCTTTCAAGTACCGGCATCACCAATTTTCCCAGGCAGTCACCCACCAAGTATCGTCGGCGCAAATGAGCTTAACTACTG
>CATJLA010000088.1 GCA_949741215.1 uncultured Oscillospiraceae bacterium | reverse complement strand
TCGGGACAAGGAGGAAAGCTACAAGGAGGTTTACAAAAAGGTAGTGGGGTTTGAGGCTAACCTGCCAAACCTGCCCATTTTGTATGACGTCAATGTAGGGCATGCTTATCCCATCGGGGTATTTCCCCTGGGGCTGCGGTATGAGATAGACTGCGACAACAAGACGCTGAAGCTTTTGGAATCGGCTACGTCCTGACAGCTGCTGGAATAGGTGCTCCGGTTTTTCTAAAGAATAGATTTATGGCTGTTTTTTTGATTTTCAGGCAAAAATCTCGTCAAAACCCCATGATTTTTGACCGGTTTTCTCTGAAAATCGGGTCAAAATGGATTTCTTTTATTCATTTTTTACTTGGAGGTAATCTCATGGCATATGTAACTCTGCTCGCCCACACCCCGGAACCGGAAAAGCTGGTAGCCGCTGCCGGAAAGCTTTGCTACAGTCAAAGCAACGTAACCAACCTGATGGACCAGCTTACCGAGGAAAAAACCCACGCCTTTTTGGACAGGCTTTCGGAATACGGCCATGAAAGCCCGGTGGAGCATGTCAGCTTTACCTTTGGGATTGAAGGGGTTTCCCGGGCGTTTTTGGCCCAGATTACCCGCCACCGGATTGCCTCCTACTCGGTGCAGAGCCAGCGCTATGTGAACAAGGAGAACTTTGACTATATCGTCCCGCCGGAGATTGCGGCGATTCCCGAAGGGAAGGAGGCCTTTGCTCAGGCAATGGAAAGCGCCGCCGCCCACTACGGTAAGCTGGTGGAGGTTTTAACCGAGGCCCACACTCAAACCATGATAGATGAGGGGATGGAGCCTGGGGCTGCCCGGCGCGCTGCGTCCAAAAAGGCTAACGAGGATGCCCGGTTTGTGCTCCCTAATGCCTGTGACACCAAGATGGTGGTTACCATGAATGCCCGAAGCCTGTATAACTTTTTCCGGCACCGGTGCTGCAACCGGGCCCAGTGGGAAATTCGGGACGTGGCGGAACAGATGCTCCGGCTGGTGTATGGTGTGGCTCCTGCTCTGTTTGCCAAAGCGGGCCCGCCTTGTGTAAAGGGGCCTTGCCCGGAGGGGAAGATGTCCTGTGGGAAAATGGCGGGAATGCGGGAAAAATATGACGTTTTGAAGCGGGAAGTCTCCTGTTCCTGTACGAAACTGCCGGAATAGGGGGAGAAATGATTGGGAAAACTATTGGTAATTGATGGCTTGGACGGCACCGGAAAAACCACCCAGAGCCAGCGGATATTTGACTGGCTGAAAAGCAGGCACTCTCAGGTACGGTTGATCTCTTTCCCGGATTACAGCCATAACTCATCGGCGCTGATTAAAATGTATTTGGCTGGGGAATTTGGGGAGCATCCGGAAGATGTAAATGCCTATGCTGCCTCCAGCTTTTATGCAGTGGACCGGTATGCTAGCTTCAAACAGTTTTGGCAGGAGGATTATAATCAGGGCTGTATTATTTTGGCGGCTCGATACACCACCTCCAACATGGTTCACCAGATGAGCAAGCTGCCTAAGGCGCAATGGGAGGAGTACTTATACTGGGCGGAGGATTATGAGTACCGCCGCTTGGGGCTGCCCCGACCGGATCAGGTGCTGCTGCTGGACATGCCTGCGGAGCTTTCGGCCAAAATGGTAGCTCATCGCTGCAAAGAGCAAGGGGGGGGGATGGATATTCATGAGGCGGATCTCGCTTATATGCGTCATTGCAGGGACGCAGCGCTGTTTGGGGCTGCCAGACAGGGGTGGCAGGTTGTCCGCTGCTGTGACGTCCTGGAGCAAAAGCTTTTGGATATGGAGGAAATTACCAACCGAATGACTGCCCTGCTGGAACAGGCAGGGTATTGACTGCGAAAGGGGAAAGCTGCATGATTGCCATATTTTTAGCGGAAGGCTTTGAGGAAATAGAAGCCTTGGCCCCAGCGGACTGCCTGCGCCGTGCAGGCAAAGAGGTAAAGCTGGTGGGAGTAACCGGAAAACAGGTGAGGGGTTCTCATCAAATTGGGGTGGTTTGTGACGTACTGCTGGCGGAGTTCTCAAGCCAGGATTTGGAGCAGCTGGAAATGGTGGTGCTGCCCGGTGGAATGCCTGGTACTTTGAATTTGGAGAAAAGTTCGGAATTGCAAAGAATTTTAGACTATGCAGCGGAAAAATCCCTGTGGATTTGCGCTATTTGCGCTGCACCTTCTATTTTGGGGCACAAGGGGCTTTTACGAGAAAAGCACGCTGTTTGCTATCCCGGCTTTGAACAGGAGCTTACCGGAGCTGTTGCAGAGCAGATACCGGTTTGTCAGGACGGCAATATTATTACCTCTCGGGGGCCAGGTACAGCATTGGCCTTTGGGAGCAGGCTTGTGGAGGTTTTATGCGGCAGAGAAACAGCGGAAAATCTGAGGAAGTCCATGCAGTGCAGCGAATAGACCTGCGGGGTTATAAAAAGGACCTGCGGGACTTTTATAAAAATATTCGCAAAACTATGCCGCTGGAGGAAAAAACAAAGGCAGATGCTCAAATTGCCAGGAGATTTTGCTCTTTATACCAGTACAAAAGGGCAAAAACCCTGCTTTGCTATGTATCTACTCCTATTGAGGTGGATACCTTGGGGATTATCCGGCAAGCTTGGCAGGATGGTAAGCAGGTGGCAGTACCCCGCTGTGTGGATGATACCCGCCGGATGGAGTTTTTTCTGATCCGCTCTATGGAGGATTTGGAGAGACGTACCTTCGGTGTGTTGGAGCCTGTTCCGGAGCGGTGCCGTCAACTGCGGGATTTCCGCAAAAGTATTTGTATTGTGCCGGCCTTGGCCTACGACCAGGACGGCTTCCGCTTAGGGTATGGCGGCGGGTATTACGACAGGTTTCTTTCCTCCTACCCGGGGGTTAAAGTGGGGATTGTGTATCATTCCTGCATTCGCAGCAGGCTGCCCAGAGGACGGTTTGACGTCCCGGTACATCTGATTGTTACCCAGAGGTATCTGCGCAGTGTGAGCCAGAAGCCCTGTTCCGGAAGCCGGCCCGGGCCCAAGCCGGATGCTCCGGCAGCTAAGCACTTGGAAAATAGGGAGCGAAAAAAATAAGAATTCCTTTATGGAATCTTCATATTTTTATGTTAT
>CATJLA010000087.1 GCA_949741215.1 uncultured Oscillospiraceae bacterium | reverse complement strand
TACTACCGGTATTTCCATGATCCTTTTGGTGATATTGGGGGGAATCGGCGGCATTGGCAGCGCGGCCTTTGCCAGCGCGGCCTCCCAGAACTTTGCAATGGATTTAAGGAACGACGTCTTTAAGAAAACCATGCACCTTTCCTTCCAGCAGACCGACAGCTTTTCCACCGGCTCGCTGGTAACCCGGCTGACCAACGACATCACCATGGTGCAGAACTTAGTAAACCAGATTCTGCGGATGATGGTGCGTACCATTATGCTGTTTGCCGGCGGTGTAATCATGCTGCTGGCGCTGAACATGCAGTTTGGCCTGGTGCTGCTTTGCATAATGCCTTTAATGGTGCTGGGCACCTGGCTGATGATGAAAAAACTAAACCCCATGTTCGGCATAGCGCAGAAAAGGCTGGATAAGGTGAACGCTGTTGTACAGGAAAACGTAACCGGCGCCCGGGTGGTAAAGGCCTATACCCGGGAGCAGCACGAGGTAGGCCGCTTCCATGATGCCAACGAGGATTTGCTGGATATTACCCTGCAGGCAAGCAAGCTGGTGTCTATCGCCATGCCGCTGATGTCCATTTTGATGAATGTGACGGTGCTGGTCATTATTTATCTGGGCGGCTTCCAGGTACAGGCCCAGCAGATGCAGGTGGGCGAGGTTATGGCGGCCATTACTTACATTTCTCAGGTGCTGTTCGGCATTATGATGCTCAGTATGATGTTCCAGGTATTCTCCCGGGCAGCTGCTTCCGCCAAGCGTTTGATTGAAGTGCTGGATACCGACCCGGTTATCTGTGACGGAACTGCCCTGCCGGAGTCCGGCGCCTCTGCCGCGGCTTCGGAAAAGGGTACGCTGAGCTTTGAGCAGGTTTCCTTCCACTACCCCAACTTTTCGGGCCGCCCGGTGCTCCACAACATTAACCTGGAGGTAAAGCCCGGGGAGATGGTAGCGGTGCTGGGTGCTACCGGCGCAGGCAAATCCTCGCTGGTGAACCTGATCCCCCGCTTCTACGACCCCACCCAGGGCAAAGTGCTGGTGGATGGGCAGGACGTGAAAAATTACAGCCTGGATGAGCTGCGGGGCAAGGTAGGTATGGTACTGCAGACCAGCGAGCTGTTTGCCGGCACCGTGGCGGAAAATATCCGCTGGGGCAACGAGGACGCTACTGACGAGGAAGTGATTGCCGCGGCAAAAATTGCCCAGGCGGATGAGTTTATTTCCTCCTTCCCCGATGGATATAATACCCAGATTACCCAGAAAGGCGCATCCCTTTCCGGCGGACAAAAGCAGAGGATGTCCATTGCCCGGGCAATTTTGAAAAAGCCCGAAATTTTAGTGTTTGACGATTCTACCTCCGCTTTGGACTTAGGCACCGAGGCGCGGCTGCAAAAGGCGCTGCGGGAGAACTTGAAGAGCACTACCGTCATAATGATAGCCCAGCGTGTTGCCAGCGTTATGGGGGCGGACAGAATCGTCCTGATTGAAAACGGCACCATTGCGGACTGCGGCAACCACTACGAACTGCTGGAGCGCAGCCCGCTTTACCAGGATATTTATCATTCTCAGATCAGAAAGGGGGAGCTTGACCATGAGCGAGAATAAACAAAACGCCCCCCAGGCAGCGCCCAGAGGGCCCGGAGGGCCGGGCATGGGCCCCGGACCAGGCAGAGGGCCCGGCGGAGGCAGAGGCCCCCACGCAGGACTTTTTTCCGAAAAACCTAAGGATACCAAAAAGGTAATGAAGCGTCTGGTGCAGTATATTGGCTCCAGCAAGTACCTGGTAGTAGGGATGCTGGTGGTTATGCTGGCGGTTACCCTGCTCCAGCTGGCGGCCCCCAGCTTACAGGGCACTGCGATCGACGCCATGACCGTTACCGCTGGCCGCTCCGAGGTGGATATGGGTGCGGTAGGGCGCAATCTGCTGCTGTTAGGGCTGGTGTACCTGCTTACCGCCGTTATGCAGTATTTTCAGGGACTGGGCAGCGCCCTGTTGTCTCAGGCAACGGTTCGGAAAATGCGCACCGATTTGTTTGACAGGATTGTCAGCCTGCCAATCCGTTATATCGATACCCACCAGCACGGCGATATTATGAGCCGTATGACCAACGATGTGGAGAACGTTTCCCAGGTAGTTTCTCAGTCTATTGGTTCGCTGTTTTCCGGGGTGCTTACCATTATCGGCTCCATTGCCATTATGCTGTATTACTCTCCTGCTCTTACAGCACTGAGCTTTGTTACGGTTATCCTCAGTTTGCTGGCTACGGCTTTCATGTCCAAATCCATGCGGAAGTATTTTTCCCGCCAGTCCGCCCTTTTGGGGCAGCTGAACGGCCATGCGGAGGAGATGATTACCGGTTACCATACGGTAGTTGCCTTCAGCCGGGAGGATGAGGCCCAGCAGGAATTTGAGCATATCAGCGCTGACCTGCGGAAAACCGGCATTATCGCCCAGCTGTTAGGCGGCGTTATGGGCCCGATGATGAACGTTATCGGCAACATCGGCTTTTTGCTGATTGCGGCCTTTGGCGGGTATTTTGCCTTAACCGGTGTGATCAGCATCGGCGTGATACAGGCGTTTATCCTCTACTCCAAGCAGTTTACCCGGCCTATTAACGAGATTGCCAACCTGTACGGCCAGATCCAAACCGCCATGGCCGGCGCGGAGCGTGTATTCTCTGTTCTGGACGCGGGTGCCGAGGTGGACGAGGGCACAAAGGCTCTGCCTGCCGTAAAGGGAGATATTGACTTTAACCACATTTTCTTCTCCTATGTGCCGGAAAAGCCGGTGCTGAAGGACTTTGACCTCCATGTGAAAAGCGGCCAGCGGATTGCCATTGTAGGGGCCACCGGCTCGGGCAAAACCACTGTCGTCAACCTGCTTACCCGGTTTTATGATGTGGATCAGGGCTCTATCCTGCTGGACGGCGTGGATGTGCGGGAGATCCCCAAAAAGGACCTGCGGGAGAAGATTGCTATTGTGCTCCAGGATACCGTATTGTTCTCCGATTCCATTGCGGGCAACATCCGGTATGGGCGGCTGGATGCCGGTATGGACGAGGTGCGCCATGCCGCTCAAACCGCCAATGCCGATATCTTTATTGAGCGGCTGCCGGAGGGGTATGATACCCAGCTAAGCGAATCCGGCAGCAATTTAAGCCAGGGCCAGCGGCAGCTGCTTTCTATCGCCCGGGCGGTGCTGGCGGACCCCAGTATTTTAATTTTGGACGAAGCTACCTCCAGCGTAGATACCCGGACCGAGCTGCATATTCAGGAGGCCATGCTGGCGTTGATGGAAAACCGCACCAGCTTAATTATTGCCCATCGGCTTTCCACCATCCGCACCGCCGATAAGATTATTGTGGTGGATGACGGCAGGATTGTGGAATCCGGCAACCATGCCGAGCTGTTGGAACAGAAGGGCGTGTACTACAATTTGTATCAAAACCAGTTTGCGGGGCTGAAAACCTGACGCTGAGAAAAATAAAAATGTGCTCCCGTCCCCTTGACTTTGACGCAGCGTCAACTGCTACAATAAGCCTGAAAGGAGGCGGGAGGATATGGAGCTGATGACCATCAGCGAGCTTTCCGGGATGTTTCGGGTTTCCACAAGAACGCTCCGCTATTATGAGGAAATCGGCATGCTGTCCAGTCTGCGGATAGAAAATTATGCTTACCGGGTGTATGACGAGGCGGCTGTCCGGCGTTTGCAGCAGATACTGGTTCTGCGCAAACTGAAAATCCCCCTGAAGAGGATTGCCCTGGTGTTTGAGGATCCCGAGCAGCGCCGGCTGTTGGAAGTTATCCGGCAAACCGCGGAAGGGATGGACCGGGAAATTGCGTCGCTGCGGACTATACGGGAGATTTTAGCCGATCTGCTTGCCCGGTTGGAAGCGCAGAACAAGGTCAATCTGTTAGAAGACACCCAGGTGCTGGAGCTGATTCAAACCCTCACGCTTCCCGAAACAAAAAAACGGGAGGAGCATACTATGGAAGAACTGAACCAGGCGGACAAAACCCTTTCTGCCCTAAAAAATGCGCGGATTATCTATCTGCCCCCCTGTACTGTTGCGGCCAGCCATTATATTGGCAAAAGCCCGGAGGATGAGGCAGGGCGTCGGCTGGACGAATTCGTCCGGGGAACAGAGCTGCACAAGCGCAAGCCGGATTTGCGGGTATATGGCTTTAATAACCCCAGCCCCAGCGACGAAGCTGCAGAATACGGCTACGAGTTCTGGGTAACTATCCCTGAGGATTTGGAGGTGCCCTCGCCTTTGGAGAAAAAGCGGTTTGCCGGAGGCCTGTATGCCGCCCACTGTATTACTATGGGGGACTTTCAGGAGTGGCAACTGCTTTGGCAGTGGGGGCAGCAAAACGGCAGGTATAAAATAGACATCCGGGAGCCCTTTGGCATGGGCGGCTGCTTGGAGGAGCATCTTAATATTTATTCCTACTACCAAACGGCCAGGGAGACCGCAAAGGTTCATCAGCTGGATTTGCTGCTGCCGGTGAAGGAAACCTTACCGTAGTGCAGCAGAGGTAATTTTAACCGGCATTGTGCGGCTATGACTATGTATACACGATTTTCGTGAACTAAAATGTTTCACGTGAAACAATTGTTCTTTCAGTGGCAAAAAAATCCCTGCTTTGGGAGGCAGCTTTTCCTTACAAAAACCAGAGGCGTTTCTAAAAGGAATTCCTCTGGTTTTCCCTTTTTATGCCATAAAAAAGGGGCCTATCCCCCTTTCAGGGATGAGCCCGACTGCTATTAGACCTGTTCCTGTGATAAATCCCAACAGAAATCCCCTGCCATCTCTCAGCAGGGGACTTCACTTCCTCTTCAGTAGGCTTCAGGCTTATTCGGCCTGAGGAGCACCTACAGGGCACACACCGGCACAAGCGCCGCACTCGATGCAGGTATCTGCGTCGATCACATGCTTGTCATCTCCGGCAGTAATGGCGGATACGGGGCACTCAGCCGCGCAGGCACCACAGTTGATGCATTCGTCGTTGATTTTATAGGCCATGGAAAGACACCTCCTTGTAAAGTTTACACCCCTATTGTAACACATTCCCAAAAAAAATCAACTACAATCCGTTTTCTCCCTGCAAAAAACTCGTTTCACCTTTTCAGGACGTAAGCACTGCCACCCTTTTCTCCCACCTTTTCAGTCGCTTTACACCGCCGTTCCTGTTTCTCCTCCTCGCTCAATATTCCACTGTATAAGGACAGTTTCCGGTTTTTTCCTTCTCTGCCAAAGGAAATCCTAAAGGCGCAAGGTTTTGCCAAAAGATTATTGCATTTCTTAAAAATTTTTACAAAATTTAATAATTATTTTTCCGTGAGGGGTGGACAAATTAAGGATTTCATGCTAAAATAAAGCCGCTTGCTGAAGTGTATTCTGAACACTTCAGCAAGTAAAAAGGAAACGTGAAAGAAGTGAACTGCGTTCCCTTCGTGAATAGTGTTTGGTGCTAACGCACGTCAACTTGTCGGGTATACCCTCCATTTCGCTCTGTGAGCGAAACCGTTGAACCTGCCCTTATGGGCGCGATTTGAAGATTGCTATAAAAACTTTTGGCTTTGTTGGTTGCGAAATAGTGTAGTGCCTTTTTGATTCTTTTTGAGAAGGAGCGTCTTTTTATGGAGTTGGATCAGCTGGATCGGCGTTTGGTATCTGTTGTTCCTCACCAGCGGCAACTGCTGTGGCAGGAGATGGAGTTTTACGCTTTCGTCCACTTTACCGTAAACACCTATACCGGCAGGGAATGGGGCGATGGTTCCGAGGAGGAATCTATCTTCAATCCAACTGCGTTTGATGCCGCTCAATGGGTGGATGCAGTCAAGTCCGCCGGAATGAAAGCTTTGATTCTTACCTGCAAGCACCACGACGGCTTTTGCCTTTGGCCCAGCAAATACACCGGACATACTGTTGCCAAAAGCCCCTTCCGGAATGGCCGGGGCGATATTGTCCGGGAGGTTGCGGATGCCTGCCGTGCCGGAGGAATCCGGTTTGGGGTCTATCTTTCCCCCTGGGACCGCAATAATCCCTCCTATGGCTATGGCAAAGCCTATGACGACTACTTTGTTAACCAGCTTACCGAGCTTTTAACGAATTATGGCCCTATCTGCTCCGTTTGGCTGGACGGCGCCTGCGGGGAAGGTAAAAACGGCAAAAAGCAGCTGTATGACTGGAGCCGCTATTATGAAACTGTCCGCCGCCTGCAGCCGGAGGCTTGCCTGCATATCTGCGGCCCGGATGTTCGCTGGTGCGGCAACGAAGCGGGGGATACCCGCCCCTCTGAGTGGAGCGTAGTGCCTAAACGAACCAGCGAAACGGAGAAAATCGCCTCCCAGAGCCAGCAATCGGATGACGATCTCTTCCGCCAACGGAAAATTACCGCCGGCGACCAGGATTTAGGCAGCCGTGCCGTGCTGGAAAACGAGCCGGATCTGATTTGGTACCCGGCGGAAGTGGATACCTCTATCCGGCCCGGTTGGTTTTATCATCCGGAGGAAGATGACAAAGTTCGCTCTCTCAACGAGCTTTTACATATTTATTACAACTCGGTAGGGGGCAATGCCTGCCTTTTGCTGAATATCCCCCCTGCCCCCAATGGCCTGTTCCATCCCAACGACGTCCGGCGGCTGCAAGAGCTGGGCAACACTTTGCGGGACACTTTTGCTGTCAATTTGCTGGAGGGGGCCTCCCTCACTGCGTCCTGCCAGGAGGAAGCACATGGCGTCAACGACGTCCGCCAAAAGGGGTATGACCGCTTTTATAAAGCCCCAGACGGTATCCGTCAGGCGGAAATTACCATACAGTTCCCGGAGCCGACCGAAGTTTCCCATGTGGTTTTGCAGGAGAATATTTGCCTGAGCCAACGGATTGAGTCCTTTGAGCTGCGGGACGAGGCAGACCGCCTTTTGTACCGCGGCACTACCGTGGGCTACAAGCGGATTGCCGCCTTCCCCAAAACCAAGCTGCAAACCCTTCGTGTGCTGATTACCGATTCCCGCCTTTGCCCCACCCTATCCTTTATGGGGGTATATTAAGCTGGGGGACGCCGCGCAGGACTTGGTTTCAGCAGCATTTATTCCATTACAGCACAGCTGTACAGCTTATACATATATAAAGGAGGAAATTTCCCATGAACAAAAAAGTTACTGTAGCGATTGCCGGCCTTGGCGCTCGGGGGCTGGATACTTACGCCCAGGTGGCCAAGCTGCTGCCGGAGAAAATGGAGATTGTCGCTGTGGCAGATATCCGCCCCGAACGGGTGGAGGAAGCGGTGCGGCAGTTTAATATCCCCGCCGAGCGTTGTTATACCAGCGCCGAGGAGATGCTGCAGCAGCCAAAGCTTGCAGAGGTAATGTTTATCTGTACCCAGGACCGCCAGCATGTAGGCCACGGCATCCCCGCCCTGAAAAAGGGCTATCATCTGCTGCTGGAAAAACCTGTTTCCCCCGATTTGGAGGAGTGCCGGGAGATCGTCCGGGTTGCCAACGAGTGCAACCGTCATGTGGTAGTCTGCCATGTGCTGCGGTACACCCCTTTCTACACCAAGCTGAAGGAGATTGTGGATTCCGGCGTAATTGGGGACGTAGTGTCTATCCAGGCCATTGAAAATGTGGGATACTGGCATCAGGCCCACAGCTTTGTGCGGGGCAACTGGAGCAATTCCGATAAGAGCAGCCCTATGATCCTGCAGAAGTGCTGCCATGACATGGACATTTTACTGTGGCTTACCGGCAAGCGGTGCAAATCGGTTTCTTCTTTTGGCTCTACCTACCTGTTTAAGGAGGAAATGGCGCCCGAGGGTGCTGCTCTCCGCTGCCTGGATGGCTGTAAGGCCAAGGCTGACTGCCCCTTTGACGCTGAGAGAATTTACCTGGACGACCCGAAGATCGGCGTGCGCAACGGTTACACCAACTGGCCTGTTAATGTAGTGGATACCCATCCCACCGAGGAATCTATCACTGCGGCGCTGAAAACCGGCCCTTATGGGCGGTGTGTCTACCATTGTGATAATAACGTAGTGGATCATCAGGTAGTAAACCTGCTGCTGGAGGACGGAGCCACCATCAACTTTACTATGTGCGCCTTTACCAGCAAGGGCAGCCGGTTTACCAAGATCATGGGTACTAAAGGCGATATTGAAGCCAACATGGGCACCAACATCATTGATGTAGGCGTATTTGGTAAGCCTCATGAGTTAATTGACGTCACCAAGCTGGCTACGGATTTTTCCGGCCATGGCGGCGGCGACAATCGTATGGTAGAGGAGCTATTGGACTTAGTGGCTGGAGATCAGCCTGCCGGCACCGCGCTCACCTCCATTGACCGGTCTCTGGAAAGCCATTATATGGCACTGGCGGCAGAGAAATCCCGCATAGAGAACGGCAGACTTGTTGAGCTTAGCGAAATGCGGTAAAAACGGGCAGTTTTGTCCCATTTGCTTTTATGACGTAAGTGTATTTGGCAAGTTCTATACGTCAAAGGACCTCACCGGGCAGGTGGGGTCTTTTTTATTATAGCAGTATCTGGTCGGTGGTAAAAAACATTTGGTTCCGCCTTGAATGCTGCCTCCAAAAAGTATTTTGCCTTGATGAAAGCGGAGCAAAAAACACAAGCACTTTCGTCCTAAAAACGCCTTGTTTTGCCCTTGCCTTACAATATTTTTTTGCATTTGCAGTGGCTTTTGGCTTATCGGCTAAAATTTGAAAAATTTTGAAATAAAAATTTGCTTTGAACCGATTGCATTTCTTTCTAATCAATGCTATAATTCATTTGGTATGTTATAAGCTAACTTCAAATATTTGGATGGAATTTAAGTGGATTGTTAGATTGCTGCTATCATTTTCTATCCAGTTACTTATTGCAGAAACAGAACAGGTTCCATTCATCCGAAAGAGAAAGAGAGGAACACGGAGTGAAGAAAACCGATACTTTTGGCTATGATCTGGCGCTGCGAGTTGTGAAGAGCCTGAATATACTGCTGGTGTCTCTCCCTTTTGCGGTGTGCTGGTATTTGGCCTATGCAGACAGGATCGCGTCCCCTTATTATGCCCGGGGAAATTATCTGGTTGTTGGGCTGTTTGTTGGGCTGTATTTTCTTTACGGCAGGGTGTATGAGGCGTTTCTTATCTCAATGAATCCTGTTTCCGAAATCGTATTCAGCCAGGGATTATCCGCTTTTATTGCGGACAGTATTTTGTATGTTGTTATATGGCTGCTGACGAAGCACCTGCCCAATCCTCTGCCTCTGATCGGTACTTTGGCAGTGCAGGTAGGCTTGTCTGCCGTATGGAGCGGTTTGGCAAGGCTGTGGTACTTTCATACCTGGACACCAAGAAGAACCTTGATTATTTACGACCAGCGGCAGGATATGGAGCAGATGCTGGACGAGCCTAATATGCGGCGGAAATTTAATATAGTGGAAAGACTGAATGTTGAAGAAGCGCTTTCCGGCCAGTTACCTGAACTGCAGGAAGTAGATGCAGTGTTTTTATGCGGTATACATAGTCACGAGCGCAATCTTCTGCTGAAGGAGTGTATTGCGGCAGACGTGGTTACCTACATTACCCCTCGTATTGGGGATGTTCTGATGAAAAGCGCACAGCCTGTCCATATGTTTCACCTACCTGTATTGCGGACAAAGCGGTGTAAGCCCAGCCCGGAATACCTGTTCGTCAAAAGGGTGATGGATATTTGTATTTCTTTAGTGGCGCTAATTATAGCTTCACCAGTTTTATTGGCAACAGCGATTATTATTAAGGCAACCGATGGTGGGCCGGTGTTTTATAAGCAGCTACGGATGACGAAAGATGGTAAAGAGTTTTTGATTTATAAGTTCCGCAGCATGCGGGTGGATGCTGAAAAGGACGGCGTGGCAAGGCTTTCCACTGGTGTAAATGATGATCGTGTGACACCAGTAGGGCGGGTAATTCGTAGATTTCGTATTGATGAATTTCCACAGTTGCTTTGTGTTCTGCGAGGACATATGAGCATTGTTGGCCCAAGGCCGGAACGTCCGGAGATTGCTAGGCAGTATGAGGAAAGCTTGCCAGAGTTTGGGTTAAGGCTGCAGGTAAAGGCAGGGCTGACTGGGTATGCCCAAGTATACGGTAAGTACAACACTCCGCCCTATGACAAGCTGCAGATGGACTTGCTGTATATTTCTCATCTCAGTATTGTGGAGGATCTGCGTATTTTGTTTGCGACAGTGAAAATTCTCTTTTTTTCGATAAGTACCGAAGGTATTCAAGAAGGGACTGTTACGGCAGAAAAACATACTGACAGTGTAACATCAGGTGCATTAACAAATACAACATCAAGTGAGCATACTTCTCCAAAGGTGGTCGGATAAGCATGGACATACAACCACTAATTTCAATTGTTATGCCTGCATATAATTGCGAAAAATATATTATCCAAGCGGTTAATAGTGTAAAAGAACAGACTTATCGTAATTGGGAATTAATTATTATTGAGGATGTTTCTACCGATTGCACTTGGTCTGTAATAGAAAACCTTGCAAATGATAAAATTCATGTTTACCGTAACAAAACAAATTGTGGTGTTGCGCAAACTCGTAATCGAGGTATAGAACTGGCATTAGGCGTTTGGGTAGCCTTTTTGGATAGTGATGATTTATGGGCGCCATGCAAATTAGAAAAACAAGTTGCGCTAATAAACCAAAAAGGAGATGCGCAGCTGCTATTTACCGGCTCCGCTTTTGTAACAGAAACCGGCACAAAGCTAAACTATGTGCTTCATGTCCCTGAAAAAATAACACAAAAAAAGCTGATAAAGCAAAACTTGATTTCCTGCTCTTCAGTACTGGTAAGGACGAAGCTGCTAAAACAATATCCTATGCCACCTGTTCGATTAATCCACGAAGATTTTGCTGTATGGTTGCAAATATTAGGAGAGATTCCGTTTGCTTATGGTATTGATGAGCCACTTTTGATTTATCGAATATCCAGCGCTTCAAAATCCGGGAACAAAATAAAAGCAGCTAAAATGAATTGGAATACATATCAATATGTAAAGTTAGGTACTTTAAGATCCATTTATTTTATGGTTATATACACACTTAATGGATTAAAAAAATATTTATCACTGTTTTTTGCAAAAAAGATGAAGAAACATCCTCAAAAATGGGGTTAAGTTTCTTAATTCAACGCTTTACAAAAGAGATAAATACCGTTTATAAGGATTCATTTAGGAATAGGAAAGATGGTCAATGAAATTCAGCATAATTATTCCAGTTTATAATGTTGAAAATTACATAGAAGAATGTATTGAAAGCGTTATTGTCCAAACTTTTACTGACTATGAGGTAATTTTAGTAGACGATGGCTCCACTGATCTATCTGGTGTAATCTGTGATAAATACGCCCAACAGTATTCATGTTTTCATGTAATTCATCAAAAAAACCGGGGGCTGTCAGCAGCAAGAAATTGTGGTATAGAAATGGCTGTCGGCGAGTATTTGCTTTTTCTTGACAGTGATGATTATTATGCACACGAAAAGTGTCTTGAAATAATTAGCCAAAAGGCCGATGGATGCGATATTGTTGCTTATGATTGGATCATTAAAAACGAAAACGTATATAAAGCCGAACAGCAGGTCTGCAAGCTAAACGCTAATTATAAAGACGGTGTACAATATTTACTATCAGCACTTCAAAATACTCCATTATATCGATGGTATGTATGTATATATGCGATCAGAAGAGAGTATTGGATACAACAAAAATTCCATTTTGTTCAAGGTATTGCTTTTGAGGATATTAAAATAACATATAGCATACTGCTTTTTTCTGCTGAGGTCCATGTAATACCAGATGCACTTTATGTATACCGCTATGGCAGAAACGGGTCAATAACCGAAACAGTAAAATTCTCGTCACTTATTGACAAACTGGAAGTTGTTCAATCAAATATTACAAATATCCAGCAGAATTCCACTGTTCCAAATGAACTCAAAAAACTCTTATGTAATAATTTTGCACTTTCATATTGTTCGGTAATAGAGCAGTACCGCTCTGTGGACGCCAAAGAAAGAGAGAGAGTCCTCAAAAAACTGAAACAGTATCAGTGGGTCGGACAGTATTTAACAGGATTTGCTTCAAAATCACTGATTCAACTAGTGAAATTATTGGGCTTTTCTTTTGCCTCATGGCTGTTGTATATCCGGCGCCAGATAAAAAAATTGAGGGCATAGTTACCTTAATTGTTCAAAACGATAATCCTAGTGTTTTGCTACTAATGGAATTAGAAAAGGGAGATTGTCTATATGCTGTCCATTCTTACATTTATTTATCCGTTGTGTAGCGTTATTTTTCTACCAATAATATTATTATTCAAAAAACCCTCCAAAGCATTCCTAAAAAAAGTAGTGGCACCTATTGCTTTTGTGACATCAGCTCTCGGGTATAGTTTTGTTCCTATAGGGGAACCCGATTTGATAAGATATTATCAGCAAATAGAAAAAATGCGTTATATACCATTTTTAACTGTTATAAAAGCAGATAAAGATTTTCTTTACACACGTGACGCTATTTTTTGGATTATAGCACAAATAGGATGTCCACAATTATTAGCTTATTTTGTAGGTTTTACATTTTATTGGATT
This sequence comes from uncultured Oscillospiraceae bacterium, assembly GCA_949741215.1. GTDB lineage: Bacteria > Bacillota > Clostridia > Oscillospirales > Ruminococcaceae > CATJLA01. The sequence goes on along the minus strand of CATJLA010000087.1, from coordinate 76,810 downwards.
GCTTATTATATTTTAGTTGATCAAATTAATCGCTCAAAAAAACAATTTACATCTATTGAAATAGCAATGTTATTTCTTATTCCTCTTGGAACAGTCCCATTATTCAGTATTATTAGTAATGTTAGATGCGTTTTGGCGTTTGCATTAATTCTTTTTGCTTCATACAGAGATTTAGTTCAAAATAAAAAGAATTTCCTTACATATGCGTTTTACATTCTACCCGTGGGCTTACATACAGCAGCAATTATTTTTTTAGCACTTCGTTTTATACAAAGCATTGTAAAATACATTAAATTTTCTTTTTTAATAGGGGTTGCTGCCTTTTCTTGGGTAATTACATTTGCATATGATATCGTTAATAAATTTGCAAGCAATAACTTCCTTTTCAAAATAATTTCTTCTGCTGTGAAAAAGGCATATAACTATTTACTTTGGAATGAGGGCGGTTGGGCAACTGCAGTTGAAACAAGTACTTTTAATGTAGTCAATAGAATATATGGAACATTATTTATAATCTTTTCGTTTCTATTATTATTTCAATACAACCGTAATAGGACCATCCATAAAAGCCCAAATTTTACAAGCAATATTTTTTCTTACCCAATGGTACGGATTCTTTTTCTTGTAGGAATAGCTGCGATTGGCTGCTTAAATATAAAAACAGGTGCATTTTGGCGCTTTGCAGCAATATTCACAGTATTTAGCCCAATATTTCTTATTCCCATATTGGAGAGTGACATGTCCATCTTTAAGCAACAATTTATAGGATTATCTATAAGTGTTTTGCTTATCACAGCAGCATATCTTATTCGGCAAGTACACAGTCTAAATATTGAAAAAACCGTTTATAATTTTTTGTCAGCGTCTGGAATTAAAATTATTTATGATTGTATAAAGGCAAGTATATAAACAATCAAAACAATATGGAGTGATCCAAATAATGCAACCTATATTGCAAATATTAACAAACTTCTGTATGAAAGCTTTTAGCCTCCTTCCGCTACAAAACAAAGCTGTTTTTTCCAGCTTTTTTGGAGCTTCTTATAGTGATAGCCCCAAAGCAATATTTGAAAAGATGAAGACTGCAGCTCCAAATTGTAAATATGTGTGGCTTATGAAGGATCCATCTGTACATATATCAGGCGCTTTTGTCGTAAAGTATAAATCCATTCAAGCTTTGTATCATTTGGCGACGTCACAGCTCTGGGTTGATAATTGCAGAAAAGGGGCTTGGGTCCATAAAAGAAAAGGGCAGTATTATGTTCAAACCTGGCATGGGGAAATTGCATTAAAAAAAGTAGAGGCAGATGCAGAAGAAAAATTGCCCCCATATTACATTGCCGGAGCTAAACATGATTCTGAAATTGCTGATTTGTTTCTTTCTGGATCAAAATGGAGGACATGGAATTATAGAAATGCCTTCTGGTATACAGGGGAAATATTAGAATGCGGATTGCCAAGAGCCGATATGTTTTACGGGAATAATGAAACAGTTCAGGAAAAAGTATGTGAATTTTATCATATTTCGGCAGAAGATCATCTAATTCTATACGCCCCTACTTTTCGCAAGGATAAAGACTTAAATTGTTATAAAATTGATTATGAAAGGATTATACAAACAACATCTGTTCAATGGGGAGGTAAATGGAAAATTCTTGTGAGACTTCATCCAGGTATACAAGACCGGCAAAATTTTATAAAATACAATGATTGGATTTTAAACGGGTCAGTTTACAACGATATCAATGAGTTAATTATTGCAAGTGATATATTAATAACAGATTATTCCGGCTGCATGTTCAGTGCTATGCAGGCAAAGAAAAAGGTTTTTCTGTTTACAACTGACCTGGAAGATTACATAGCAGATCGAGGATTTTATTTTTCTTTTGACGAACTTCCTTTTCCAATTGCGTTAAATAATACTCAGCTAATAGAGAAAATAAAAGAATTTGACAACATCGCTTACTTAAAAAAGATAGAAAATTTTACTGCAAAAATAGGATTATGCAATCATGCAAACGGAGCACAAAATGCCACGGATTACATTGTCACCAAAAGCGGAATTTCATAAATATAGATTCTAATAGTAGGTATTACATATAAAGGGGCATTAAATTATGATCATTGGCTATACGACCGGAGTATATGATTTATTTCACGTTGGCCACCTTAATCTTTTGAAAAATGCAAAAGGAATGTGTGATAAATTAATTGTCGGCATAACAGTAGACGAACTTGTATCCTATAAAGGGAAACATGCTATTATTCCATACGAAGATCGTCTGGAGATTGTTCGCAGCATTAAATATGTTGACGCTGCTGTCCCACAATATGATATGGACAAGCTGGCAGCCTGCAAAAAGCTTGGAGCATCTATCTTATTTGTAGGGGATGATTGGTATGATAGTGAAAAATGGAAACAATATGAAGATGAGTTTGCCAAAGCTGGAATAAAAATTATTTATTTCCCATATACCAAAGGAGTATCTACCAGTCAAATTGCTGGCGTGCTAAATAAAAACAATTAGCAAAAGGAAGGAATTTTCAAATAGTGATAGCAAGATTGTTCTGGACAAAATACAAATCATTCCCCACCCCAGTTCGATCCTCCTTCTGGTTTCTGATCTGCTCCTTTTTGCAAAAAGGGATATTAGTGATCACTACCCCGATTTTCACCCGGATCCTTACCCCAGAGGAATACGGCCAATACTCTGTATTCAACTCATGGATGAGCATTATTGCTCTTTTTGTGGGGCTTAGCCTTACCGGAGGCGTCTACACCAGAGGGCTGATTCAATACTCGGATCAACGGAGAGTATTTTCTTCCGCTCTGCAGGGCCTGTCCCTTACTCTTTGTATTATATGGACAGGCATCTACCTGCTTTTCCAAAATAATTGGAACCAGCTTTTTTCCATGACAACCCCGCAAATGCTGGCTATGCTGGTAATGATCTGGGCCTCCGGGGTATTTGGCTTTTGGGCCGGAGAGCAAAGGGTCGAGTATCATTATCAAAAGCTGGTACTGGTTACTTTGTTTATTTCTGTGGCAAAGCCTGCCATCAGCATTCTGTTTATTCTCAACGCCAGCGACAAGGTAACAGCATACATATTGGGTATGACTTTAGCAGATCTTTTAGGCTATGCCGCACTGTTCTTCGTCCAGATGAGACGGGGAAAAGTATTTTTTTCGGCAAAGATCTGGAAACATGCACTATTGTTTAACCTGCCGCTGATACCGCACTATCTTTCACAAACTGTGCTGAACAGTGCGGATCGTATTATGATTAAAAACATGATTGGGGACAGTGCAGCCGGCGTTTACGGCCTGGCTTATTCTGTTTCTTTGGTGATGACCCTTTTTAATTCTGCGTTAGGCCAAACCCTTGATCCATGGATCTATCAAAAAATTAAGAACCGCCGGGAAAAAGACATTGCCAATATCGCCTATATCTCCTTACTGATCATTGCAGCCGTCAACTTAATGCTGATTGTTTTTGCTCCAGAAATCATCGCCGTTTTTGCCCCGCCCGCATACCGTGAGGCTATTTGGATCATTCCTCCGGTAGCTATGAGCGCACTTTTTATGTTTAGCTACGACTTGTTTGCCAAATTTGAATTTTATTACCAAAAAACCCATTTTATCATGCTGGCCAGTGTCTGCGGCGCATTGCTCAATGTGGTGCTAAATTACATATTTATACAAATCTATGGTTACTATGCTGCCGGATATACCACCTTAGTCTGTTATATTATCTATTCCTTCGCCCACTATCTGTTTATGCGTAAAATTTGTAAACAGCATATGGATAACACAAAGGTGTATCATCCCAAAATATTGTTAGCCATTTACTCTGTTTTTCTCGCCTGTGGGTTTGCGCTGCTGGCTACCTATAATCACCCTGTCCTGCGTTATGCTATTACGACGGCAGCGGTAATCGCAGTGCTGATCTTCCGGCGAAAAATTTATTCACTGTTAAAAAAGCTATATGACGTGAACAGGAATAAAGATGTATAGAACCCATAAGGCAAGGACCCATTTTATACAAAAAGTACTCAAGGAGATTAAACATAATGAATCCTGTAGATGTAATTATTCCTGTTTATAATACACCCATTCCTGACCTAAAAAGATGTATAGGCAGTATTATCGCACAGTCCTATTCTGTATGGAACCTAATTATCATTGATGATGGCAGTCAAGTTGAAATAGCTGCGTATCTTGACGAAATTGCAATGGCAGATAAAAGAATTTGTGTATACCATATTCCCAATGGGGGTGTTTCAAATGCTCGCAATTACGGAATTAAACTTGGCAAATCACCATTCTTTTGTTTTTGTGATGCAGATGACGAATATGAACCATACTTTTTGGAGGATGCGGTTAGCTTACTACAAGAGCATCAAGTGGATTTAGTTGTCGGCGGAATGCAGCTAAGAAACCATAATGGAAATACAAAAAACTACTGTGCTAAAGGAAACAACAAAATTTACCGAAAAGATGACATAAAACTCTTGTTGGACTATATGATATCTACAACACACTCTGAAAATAATGTATCCTTGAATACTATCTTTTTAGGTAGGCCTTGCCCTAAACTGTATAGACGTTCAACTTTTCAAGATATAGCGTTTGAAAGTAAATTGATTATCCATGAAGATAATATATATTCTTTTGACGTATTGAACTCAGCAGACAGCGTCTGTATAACAAGTAAGATTTATTATAAATATTGGCAGAATGACTATTCTGTTACACACAGTTCCATAACGCAGCGCCAAATAGATAATGAGATGATGTTTATTGCTTGTTGGTTAGAACGCTTAAGCCAAACAAAAAATGCGGAAGAATACTATGATGCAACTGCAGTTCGATTTGGGCTCATAATTGGAACTATTGTGAAACAAACTCAGCTATTAAACTATCCCATAAAGAAAGCCAATCAATTACTAAAAACTATTTTTTCATATGATGGTTTTCTGAATATTATACACAATGCAAACATAAAAAAATATTATCATTCTGTTTTTTTAAAAGGTAGATCCAGTATTAGCGCAATACTTGTGTGTAAAATATTGCACATAAAAAACACTGCCATATCTTCCAGTATGTTATTATGTTCAGGGCTCATATACAATTGTTATCGAAAGCTTAAATATTTTAAAGAAAAATCCATGCCGCTATTAAAAAAGTAGCCGCATTACGCAAACAGAATTAACCCCCTGCCTGCTTATAAACTCCAGGGACGTAACTGCCCCTTGCAGTCACGTCCCTGGGGTTAACATTATATGCTATTTTTAAGCCTGACCTCAAGAGTTTTGAAGCAGCTGGCGATTATACTGCAAAGTATACAGATCGTAATACCGCCCCTTTTGATGCAGCAGCTGCTGGTGGTTGCCCTGCTCCAAAATCCTGCCATGAGAAAGCAAAATAATATTATCCGCGTGCTGAATGGTAGAAAGCCGATGGGCTACAATCAGCATTGTGCCAATATTCTTCATCTTCTCCAAACTGTCCTGAATCAGCAGCTCGGTTTCGGTATCAATATTGGCGGTAGCCTCGTCTAAAATCATAACCGAGGGCTTGTGAATAATGGTACGTGCAAAGGAAAGCAGCTGCCGCTGGCCGGCAGAGAAGTTATTGCCCCGCTCCCGCACCACCTCGTCCAGGCCATGCTCCAGCTTTCCAATAAAGGCGTCTGCGTTGACATAGCGGCAGGCCTCCCATACCTCCTCGTCACTAACACCCTCCTTGCGCAGCAGAATATTGCTGCGGATATCACCGGAGAACAAAAACACGTCCTGCAGCATCTGGCCAAAATGCTTGCGCAGAGAGGAAATCCTAATCTTCCGGATATCAATGCCGTCAATAAGGATCTGCCCCTTCTGGATGTCATAATTGCGGCAGATCAAGCTTAAAATAGTAGTTTTGCCAGAACCGGTAGAGCCTACAAAGGCAACGGTCTGCTTCGGCTCCACATGAAAGCTAACCCCCTGCAGCACCCACTCCCCAGGCTTATAGCTAAACCAGACGTCCCGGAACTCGATTTCCCCCCGGAGATCAGGCAAGTCAATGGCATCAGGTTCGTCCACCACCTCCGGCTTCATATCCAGAATGGTAAAAATCTTCTCCGCCGCCGCAAAAGAACGCTGCAGCATGTCAAACTGCTCCGCCAATGCCTGGATCGGGTTGAAAAACCGGGAGATATACATATAAAAGGAGACCATAATACTGCTGTCAATCACCTGGCCAAAGTAATGGATATCCTTGATATACCCCTTAGCCCCAAAATAAAACAGGCACAGGTTGGAAGAAATAAACAGCATATAAACCATAGGCTGAAAAATCCCAAACACAAACATCCGGTTGATCTTCGCCTTCTGCAGCGTTCGGCTGCGGCCTAAAAAGTCGTCCAGCTTTTGCTCCTCCCGGTTAAAAATCTGGGTAATCTTCATGCCGGAAAGATTTTCAGACAGATAAGTATTGATATCCGTAGTAGCATTATTCACCTGACGATGCACCCTACGGGAAAACCGCTGAAAAATCAAAGTAAACAGCACCACAAAGGGCACAAAGCACAGCACCATAAGGGTAAGCATATAGTTCAGCAGCAGCATGGCCCCCAGCACGCCTACAATAACCATAGAGTTTTTTGCCAAAGTTACCAGAATGTTGGTAAACATAAAGGAAATCGCATTAGGATCGTTGGAAACTCTGGTTACCAGCTTGCCCACAGGGATATTATTCAGCTGCTCATGGCTCAGGCCTTCAATGTGGGTAAACACATCCATCCGGATTTGGGAAAGAATCTTCTGCCCGGTTTTCTGCAAAATCATCGCCTGCAGATAGGTACATATCAGCGAAACTACCAGAATCCCCGCATACAGCCCAACCATCACATACAGCTGGCTTAATTCAAAGTCGTCTTTAATCAGCCCCTGAATCCGCCCGATAATCAGCGGAGAAAGCAGGTCATACACAATGGAAAACAGCATCACAAAAAACACCAGGATAAAGCTTTTCCAATAAGGCCGGGCATATTGCATCAGGCGCCGGATAATCTCCCCGTCTGACATATTCCGTTCCTTTTCCTGCCCGTCCTCCCCTTTTCTTTTCAAGGCGGCATAAGCCAGCAGGAAGACAATCGAAAAAGCGCCGATAATCCCGCCTACAATCAATACCGGCAAATACTCAGCCATTGTGGACATCTCCTTCCTCCTCCAGCTTCTGCAAATCCACCATCTTCCGGTATGCCGTGCAGGAGGTATACAGCTCCTCATGAGGCCCTGCCGCCACCAACTCTCCATCTTCAACAAACAAAATTTGATCCATCTTCTCGATCGTAGTAACCCTGTGGGCAATCAAAATAGTGGTTTTGCCCTGCCTGGCTTCCCGCAGGTTATCCAAAATAGCCGCCTCTGTCTTGGTATCTACCGCCGAAACCGAATCGTCCAAAATCAAAATAGGAGCGTCCTTCATCAAGGCCCGGGCAATGGAAATCCGCTGCTTTTGTCCGCCGGAAACAGTAACCCCCCGTTCACCCAACATGGTGCTATACCCCCGCTGGAACTCCATAATATTGCTGTGTACATCCGCAAGCCTTGCCGCCCTGGCGACGGTACTGGTATTGTGGCTTTCCACACCGAATGCAATATTGTTCTCAATGGTATCAGAGAACAGGAAGTTATCCTGAGGCACATAAGCACAGCAGGCCCGTAAGTCCCGTATTTTCACGTCGTTCACATCGTGGCCGTCAATAAACAGGGTACCGTCCGGCACATTGTAGGTGCGCAGAATCAAATCCACCAGCGTCGTCTTACCGGAACCGGTTTTGCCCACCAGGCCCACATTCGTCCCTGCTTTTATGGTAACCGACACATTTTTCAGCACGGCACGCTCCCCGTCAGGGTAGCTGAAGGTCAAATTGCGGAACTCAATATCCCCCTGCACATTTTTCAGCGCTTTAGCCCCTTCCCGGTCGGCCACATCAATTTTCGCATCCAGCAGCTCGCTTAACCGGTCCAGAGAGGCCTTGCCCCGGGAGGTCATGTCAATCAGCTCGGAAACCGCCATAATCGGCCAGATCACCGCGTTGAAATAGCCGATAAACTCCACCAGCTGCCCGGCGTTAAACTGATGCTGGTACACCAGATATCCGCCATAGCCCAATATCACGCAAACAACGCTTTCCACAAACAGCGTCACCATAATCCGCAGCAGCACCGAGGACTTGGTGTGGTCAATATTGGCCTCCTCGTTTTCCACATTCAGCTTTTGAAAGGCCATCAGCTCCTTTGCTTCCTTTACAAAAGCCTTGATCACCGCAATGCCGGAAAAACTCTCCTGAGAAAAATCCGAAAGACGGGAAAACGCCTCCTGCCGGATATCCCACTTTTTCATCAGCCGTTTGCCGATAATGGTAGCGGCCCCCAGCAAAAACGCCATAGGAATCAGGGACAAAAGTGTGAGCACCGGGTCCATCCGCCACATATTGATAATCGCCAGCATCCCCAGCATCAAGGCGTCAAAAAACATCATAACGCCCCAGCCAAAGCAGTCCTGCACCGTGTCCAGATCGTTGGTAAACAGGCTCATCAGGTTGCCCACCTTGTTTACCTGGTAGTACTCCCGGCTCAAATCCTTGGCATGGTCAAACATCCGGTTTCGCAGGTCCGTTTCCAGACGAACTGCCGCCCCAAAAAAACAAACCCGCCACAAAAACCGGCCAAAAACCATAGCCAAAATAATGCACACCATCGGCATACAGATGCTGTCCAGCAAAAAGTCCAGGTCAAATGCCGCCTGGGCCCCATTCACAGTCACACTGCCGGTGTTCATGCCGTTAATTACCAGACGGTACAGCTTGGGTATTTCCAGCTGGAAGTAATCCACCATCACCAGCGCAACCAGGCCAAAAAGCAGCCAGCCGGCATATTTAAGGTAATATCGATTGATATGCTTTCCAAAAATCATGTCGTTTCCCTTTCCTCCGGTATTTTATCTGTAGGCAGCGGCAGAATACCGCACGTAAACATTCTTATTATAATGTCATAAGGAACCTGTGTCAATAGCGGCAACAAATGTTCTTCAGGAGATAACACCACCCATCATTGGCCTTATTTTTAAGGACGTAACAGCAAAACTGCAGTCTTGTCCCTATGCCGTGTTACCATGCAGAAGCGTTTTCCCCTGTTATTACAGATTGCCATGAAAATTTTTTTGCTTTTCCAATAGAATTTAATAAAATATCTATAGCCTTCTGGAACAATCTGTATTATAATATAAGCTACGAAGGCATGCGTTTCATTTTATGCAAAGCCTGAAAATCAGAAAAGAGAGGTAGAAGGAGTAAAATGAAAAACATTGATTTAACAAAGTACGGCATTACCAACACCACAGAAATTGTATACAACCCTTCTTTTGAGGAGTTGTACAATGAGGAAATCAAGCCTGAGCTTACCGGCTATGAGCGTGGCCAGGTCAGCGAGCTGGGCGCCGTAAACGTAATGACCGGTATTTACACCGGCCGTTCTCCTAAGGATAAGTTCATCGTTATGGACAAGAACTCCAAGGACACCATTTGGTGGACCTCCGACGAGTACAAAAACGATAACCACCCCGCCAGCGAGGAAACCTGGCACACTGTAAAGGATATCGCTATTAAAGAGCTTTCCGGCAAGCGCCTTTTTGTAGTGGACGCTTTCTGCGGCGCCAATGTCGATACCCGCATGGCTATCCGTTTCATCATGGAAGTAGCCTGGCAGGCCCACTTTGTAACCAACATGTTCATCCGCCCCACCAAGGAGGAGCTGGAGAACTTTGAGCCCGACTTCGTCGTTTACAATGCCTCCAAGGCTAAGGTAGAAAACTATAAGGAGCTGGGCCTCAATTCCGAGACTGCCGCTATGTTCAACATCACCAGCCGGGAGCAGGTTATTGTAAACACCTGGTACGGCGGCGAGATGAAAAAGGGCATGTTCTCCATGATGAACTACTACCTCCCTCTGAAGGGCATTGCCTCCATGCACTGCTCTGCCAACACCGATATGAACGGGGAGAACACCGCTATCTTCTTCGGCCTCTCCGGCACCGGCAAAACCACCCTTTCCACCGATCCTAAGCGTCTGCTCATCGGCGATGACGAGCACGGCTGGGATGACAACGGCGTGTTCAACTTTGAGGGCGGCTGCTACGCCAAGGTTATTAACCTGGATAAGGACTCCGAGCCCGACATTTACAACGCTATTCGCCGCAACGCCCTGTTAGAAAACGTCACCCTGGACGCCAACGGCAAGATTGACTTTGACGACAAGAGCGTTACCGAAAACACCCGCGTATCCTATCCCATCGACCATATCGAGAAGATTGTACGCCCTATTTCCACCGCTCCCGCCGCCAAGAACGTAATCTTCCTCTCTGCAGACGCCTTTGGCGTGCTGCCCCCTGTTTCTGTTCTTACCCCTGAGCAGACCCAGTACTACTTCCTCTCTGGCTTTACCGCCAAGCTGGCCGGTACCGAGCGCGGCATCACCGAGCCTACTCCTACCTTCTCCGCTTGCTTCGGCCAGGCTTTCCTGGAGCTGCATCCTACCAAGTATGCAGAGGAGCTGGTAAAGCGTATGGAAAAGAGCGGCGCAAAGGCTTATCTGGTAAACACCGGTTGGAACGGCACCGGCAAGCGTATCTCTATTAAGGATACCCGCGGCATTATTGACGCGATTCTGTCCGGCGATATTCTGAACGCTCCTACCAAGAAGATCCCTTACTTCAACCTGGAAGTTCCCACCGCTCTCCCCGGTGTTGACCCTGCCATCCTGGATCCCCGGGATACCTATGCAGACGCTGCCCAGTGGGATGAGAAGGCCAAGGATCTGGCACAGCGGTTTATCAAGAACTTTGTGAAGTACGAGACAAATCCTGCCGGCAAGGCTTTGGTTCCCGCCGGCCCTCAGCTGTAAAATTACAGCTGCAGAAAGCCTGAAAGCAGGCTGCCAAACTGCAGATTAAACTCTTTTCTAAGCATGTTGCTACAGGGGCCTTCAGTGGTAAGCTGAGGGCTCCTGTTTATTTGGGGGCAGTTTCCTTTGGGGGACGAAAGCGGGCTTTGGGCCTTCCCCTTTGCCATAATGACGTAAACGCAGTTTTTTGTCCTAAAATGTTTCACGTGAAACAATTGTTCATTTTGGTGGGTCTCCACTGCAGTTACGTCTAAAACCATTGCGGTATGCCGTTTTCAGGTACAGAGGCAGACGGCAGAATCATGCAAAAGTCTAAAACAGCAGGGGGCTTTTGTAAAAAACAGCAATATATGTAAAAATTAAAGGTGAACTTGACGAATATGGAACACGTGTGCTATACTAAAATTACAGAAATAAAGATAAACAAACGAAAAGAGTGTGAAAAATGACGAAGGTAACCATTAAGGATATCGCCCAGGTAGCCGGAGTCAGTCATCCCACCGTTTCCAAAGCGCTGAACAATGTGCCGGGAGTAAAGGAAGAAACACGGCAGCGTATTCTGCAGATTGCCCGCCAGATGGATTATGTGCCCAATGTGGCCGCCAAACGGCTGGTTAATCATAAAAACCGCAGTATGGGGCTGATTCTTCCCCATGCCAAAGGGCTTTTTTTCCATCATCTGTGCGGCCGCTTGGAGGAGGAAGCTTCCCGCAGGGACATTAACGTACTGGTTTCGTTTGCGGATGGACGACAGGCGCTGAAAACCTTTCGGGAGCATTTTGTTGATTTTGCTGTGGGCTGGTTTGATCCGGCCTGGCTTCCCAATCCCGCTTTTACAAAGGAGTGGAAGCTGTATCAAGGTCAATTTGTGGTGATTGGCGGAGGAAATACGGAATTGGGCCATGTGCTGGATGTGGATCGGTTTTATCAGGTGCAGGAGGCCGTAAAATATCTGCATTCTATCGGGCATCGCCGGATTGCCTTTGCGGGAAGAGAAGGCCCAAAATGTCAGGGATATATTCATGGCCTGATGGACTGCGGCCTCAACTACCACCCCAGCCGTATGATCGTAATCAATTCCGCCTATTATGATGGAATTGCCCGAAAAAAAGAGGAAATGCGCCACAAATTCAACACCTTGTGGCAGGGGAAGCATCGGCCCACTGCGCTGATTATGGATTCGCAGGATGTCGCTTTCAGCCTTGTAAATACTATTGGGGAACTGCAGATCTCTATTCCGGAGGATCTTTCGATTATTTGCTACGACGATGTTCCGGAGCTTTCGGTTTACCCGGTGCCGCTAACAGTATGCGGGCCCGCTATCCCTGACCTGGTGCAGCGGGTGCTGGACTTGTATGAGCAGATTTACCAGGGGCATCAATTTAAGCAGCCGGTTCGGGAGGTGGTTACCTCAAAGCTGATTTTGCGGGATTCTACAAGGCCTATAAACCCGCTCTGTTAGGACGGGAGTGCAAGTATTCTGTTCTGCTGGGCAAGGGAAAGTTCTGTGGAATATTGGAAAACGGATTATGCCATAAAGTAGCACTTTCGTCCTGAAATAAGGCGGAAAATATTCTATATTCTTTAGTAAGAGCGAACGGGAAATGCTATAATCGTTCTTGGCGGTTCTGCGGGCAGGGGGCCCGGCAAAAAGTCAGCAAAAAATGCTGACTTTTGTTTGAAGGAAAATGTTACACGTGTAACAAAATTTTGGTAAAAGCATTTCGGCCGCAAAAATGCGCCGAAATGCTGAAAATACAGCGTTTGCGTTTGATAAAATCATACCCTGTGGATTTGTTTGTTCTGCCGGTCGGCCGCACCTTCCAGGGTTTGATATAAAAATGAAAGTGGAGGTTAGAAAAATGAAGAAACTGAAAGCACAGGGGATTTTGATCTTGGCTGCCTGCTTGCTTTTAACAGCCTGCACGGGGCCTGCCGGCGGCAGCTCGTCCAGCAGCAGTTCGTCCGGTAGCAGCCCGTCCGGTAGTTCATCTGCATCTGGCACAGGGGGCTCCGCACCGGATTCCTCAACGGGAAGCGGCCCCGAAAAATATACCCTGCCGCTGGTGGAGGATGGCTCTGTGACCATTTCCATTGCAATTTATGAAAATTACCTTACAGGGTACCCTTATTCTTCCGGGCTGCCGGTTTGGGAGCGGCTGCAAGAGGAAACCGGTGTAAAAATTGACTGGCAGACTACCCCCAGCAGCGATTACGCCACCGTTATGAAAACCCGGCTGGCCTCCGGTACGGATTTGCCGGATTTCATCAATATTCCCGGGGATGCTATGCGGTATGTAAGCGACGGGGTGATTATTCCTATTACCGAGCAGATGGAGAAATACGGATACTATACCAATCAGCTTTTTGAGGCCAACCCCTATCTGCGCCCCTTTGTTACCGGGCCGGACGGAGAGCTGTACTTCTTTACCAGCGACGTAGCGGGCACTTCCCTCTCTGACCCTTATGCGTTTATGATCCGGAAGGACTGGCTGGAGAAATTCAATTTGAGCGAGCCGGAAACGCTGGACGACTGGTACCAGTGCTGGAAAACCTTTTTGGAGCAGGATGCCAATGGGAATGGGCAGCGGGATGAAATTCCTTTCTGCAATGACAACCAGCTGAAGGGGCTTACCGGCTTTGGCGAGGCCTTTGGCCTGTATACACACGCCTCCGAGGGATGGTCGGTAAATGACCAGGGGGTTGTGGAATACGATTACGTCAAACCGGAAATGAAGGAGCTGCTGGCCTGGCTGAACAAGTGCTACAGCGAGGATTTGATCGACAAGGAATTTGCCACCCAGGGCACTGACGTCATTATGAAAAAGGTAAGCTCCAATCAGTCCGGTGGTGTGTTCCGCTTTTTGAACGGGCTGGATACCTATAATAAGGCGCTTCAGTCCGCCGGGATAGACGGTGAGTATATTGCGGTAAAGCCGCCAAAAGCCTCTGCAGATTCCAAGCTGGAGCCTTTTGTGGAGCGGTACGGGCCTGTTTCCGGGCTGTATGGCTTTACTAAGGACTGCAAGGATCTGGATATCAAGTTTAAGTTTATTGATTACGCCTACGCCAGCGAAACCGGAAACTTTGGCACCTGCTTTGGTGAGGAAGGGGTTGGCTACGAACTGAAGGACGGAAAGCCCGTATTTACCGATTACGTCCTGAACAACCCGGACGGCAAGAGCACCAGCGACGCTCTGCGCTCCATGGGCGCCATGCCTACCTTCCCGTGGTGCCGGTCTCTAAACGGGTATTGGAGCTACCAGCCCACCCAGACCATTGCCCATCAGCCCAACACCGTGGCAGCGGCTGAGATGATGCAGCCCTATATCCGGGATTCCTTCCCCCAGAACATTCCGTCTACGGAGGAGGAGCAGTCTATTATTGGGCAGTATATGACAGATATTACCACTCTCCGGGACGAAATGGTTACCAAGTTTATTATGGGACGGGAGAGCCTGGATCAGTTTGATACCTTTGTGAATGACCTGCAGCAGATTGGGCTGGACAAGGTGCTACAGGTTCGTCAGGCCCAGTATGACCGCTATAAGAGCCTGCAGTAACCCACCGGTTTTGCCATCTGACGAATTTGTTTCCGGCATCTCTCTGCAAAGAAATTTTGCCTGATCATTTGCTGATCAGGGGGCAGTCTTAAAAGACGTCTGCCGCGGCAAAGGCCGCTTTGGAAAACGCCCGGCCCGCAGTTCTGCTCAGGGGGCTGCGGGGGCGCTTTTCAAAAAACGCCTGGCATTTGGGCGGCGGTTTTTCCTTAGCCTGCCTAACCGATATGGAGGAGGCGTACATGAAGTCGATTAACAACAAAAAAACGGGATATTTTCGGTCCCAGGTACTGCCACAGATCAAGCGGGACCGTTTTTTATGGCTGCTGATTCTTCCGGGCTTGCTTTATTTTATCATCTTTTGCTATGTTCCTATGGGCGGGCTGGTGATTGCGTTTAAGGATTACCGTCCTTTGAAAGGCATTTGGGGAAGCAACTGGGTTGGCCTGCGGTATTTTGCCGAGTTCTTTTCCTCCCCCTTTTTTCCCCGGCTGATGCGCAACACGGTGCTGATCAGCGTATACAGCCTGCTGTGGGGGTTCCCGGTGCCGATTTTGTTTGCCTTGCTTTTGAACGAGCTGGCAGCCGGCCCCTTTAAGAAGGTCGTACAGACAGTAAGCTATATGCCCCACTTTATTTCTGTAGTGGTGTTGGTGGGCATGGTGCAAAGCTTTTTAAGCCCCTATGAGGGGATTGTAAATCAGCTGATAACAAAATTAGGAGGCAGTGCCGTCAACTTTTTATCGGAATCCTCCTGGTTCCGCACGATTTATGTAGGCTCCGGCATTTGGCAGAACTTTGGGTATAACTCCATCATCTATCTTTCCGCCATTTCGGCAGTGGACCCGCAGCTGTATGAGGCCGCCCGAATTGACGGGGCAAAGCGGATTCAAATTATGACGAGGGTGACCTTCCCCTGCATTCTGCCTACCGCGATTATTATGCTGATTTTAAACTTTGGCAGCATTATGAACGTAGGGTTTGAAAAGATTAACCTGCTGTATTCCCCGGCGGTTTATGAAACGGCGGACGTGATTTCCACTTACGTATATCGTCGCGGCATTTTGGATTCTCAGTTCAGCTTTGGCACTGCGGTGGGCCTGTTTAATTCTGTCATCAACCTTTTTCTGATTCTGGTGGTAAATCAGATCAGCCGAAAGGTTTCGGAAGTTTCGTTGTGGTAGGGGGTGCTGCGGGATGACAAAGGAAAAAACAAGGATGAAAATTCGAGAGGCAGTCAGCGACCGTATTTTTTACGCGGCAGTTATTGTGATTATGGTGGTCTGCCTGACAGTAACCCTTTATCCGTTTATCTATGTGCTGAGTATGTCGCTGAGCGACCAGGGCAGCGTAATGCGTCAGGAGGTTTGGCTGCTGCCTAAAGGGCTTAACTTCAAGTCCTACGTCAAGGTTCTTTCAGAGCCTAATATCTGGACAGCTTACGGAAACACTTTGTTTTATACCATTGCAGGAACACTGATCAATGTAGTGCTGACGGTGATGATGGCCTATCCCCTTTCCCGCAAGCGGTTTTTTGGAAAAAACGTGATTACTTTCATCGTTACGCTGACCATGCTTTTCAGCGGAGGGATGGTGCCCAATTTTCTGCTGATCAACTCCCTGCACCTTTACAACACCCGGTGGGCTTTGCTGCTGCCTGGCGCGATCAGCGTATACAACATGATTTTGGCCCGAACCTTTTTTGCGGGGCTGCCTGTCAGCCTGAATGAATCCGCTATGATTGACGGAGCCGGAGAAGGGACGATTCTGCTGAAAATTGTGCTTCCCATCTCCAAACCGATTTTGGCGGTATTGGCCCTGTTTTATGCGGTATCCCATTGGAACAGTTATTTTAACGCGCTGCTTTATGTTCCCCGGCTGGAGCTGCAGCCGCTGCAGATGTATCTGGTACGGCTTTTGGTGCAAAACCAGCAGCTGATGGCCGAAGGCGGAACAGATGCTTTGGAGCTGGCCATGAGCGCCATGCAGACAAAATACGCCACCATTATTGTAGTGATTTTACCGATTTTGTGCGTATACCCGTTTTTGCAGAAGTATTTTGTCCAGGGCGTTATGATCGGTGCGATTAAGGAATAACATCCCTCAAAGAATAAGCCTTCCTTTGGCGGTAGGAACTCCCTTTTTCACTTACGTCCGCTTTTTAGGGACGTAAGTGCGGAAGGGAGTTTTGCCGCTTAACCCCTGCCTTTGCCGTGAGTTTATTCTCACCGCATACCAAAACCGCCGCAGACAAATTTTGTCCGCAGCGGTTTTTATTGCGCCCCAGTAAATGAGACGCTTCTTCCTTTATTTCTCCAGGCGTCGGTTCAGCTCTGCAATCAGCTCCTCTGCCTTTACCGCGCCGCCTGTAAAGCCGGCAAGGGATTTAATAGGCGTTCCCTGTATCATAACCTTCATCATTTCGCCTCCGGTACCCAGGGGATCGTCCTCCTCACTGCTGCTTAACCCGTTTTCCGCCATCTTTGCCAGAATTCCGTTGATCACCGGCGCAGTTTTGGGGTGGCTCATCAGCTCACCCATGGTAGTGGCCCCGGTTATGCTGAAAGGCAGCTCCTTGGCCGTGGTAAAGGCAACCGTACCCGCCTGACGAATATCGTCGCTGGCATGGCCTACCAGAACCTCGTAATTCCCGGAGGGCGCGTACCAATCCCCCAGCCCCTCATGATAGTAGGACAAAGCCCTTGCGTCAATGGTGAGCTCTGCCGTTTTGGTTTCTCCAGGCTGCAGGGCAAGCTTTACAAAGCCTTTCAACTCCTTTACCGGGCGCTGGGGCGTGCCGTTTTTATCCGCCACATACAGCTGAACAACCTCCTTGCCCGGGACTGTACCGGTATTGGTCACGTCCACCGAAACAGTAACGGAATCTCCATCCCCCATTTTGCCGGAGGAAAGCCGCAGATTGCCATATGCAAAGCTGGTATAGCTTAACCCATGGCCAAACGCCCAGCGCACCGGCAGCTCCTTGGCCTCATAATACCGGTAGCCTACAAAAATATCCTCCTGATAATTCACATCCTTGCCGTCTCCGGGGAAGTTCAAGTAGCTGGGGTTATCCTGTACCCGGTAGGGGAAGCTTTCCGCCAGCCTGCCGCAGGGGTTGGCCTCGCCATACAGCAGCCGGTCGCAGGCCTCGCCCACGCCCTGGCCGCCCAGATACATCTCCAGCACGGCCGCTGCCTTATCCGCCCAAGGGGTTTCTACCGGGGAGCCGTTGTGCAGCACCACTACTGTATTGGGCTGTACCTTCAGCACCTCTTCAATCACCTTGTTTTGGCAGGCGGGCATAGCCATATTCTTCCGGTCATACCCTTCGGACTCAATCACGTCCGGCAAACCGGCAAAAATCACCGCCACATCCGCTTCCTTTGCGGACGCAACAGCTGCGGCCAGCTCCTGCGGGTCCAACTCGTCCCGATCTGCCGGGAAGCCCTTGGTATAGGTTACAGGACGTCCCTTCGCCTGGGCGCTTTCCCACGCGGAGGTAACCTTGCTGCAGTTAATATGGCTGCTGCCTCCCCCCTGGAACCGGGGCTTTACCGCATATTCCCCGATATAGGCCGCTTTTTGCCCCTGCTTTAAGGGCAAAAGACCGTTGTTTTCCAGCAAAACGGCACATTCTGCCGCATAATTGATCGCTTTTTCATGGTCTGCGTCCCGGTCAAACTTTGCCTCCGGGCGCCGGTGGTCGATATAGGAGAAGATTACTTTTAGTATATTCTCTACAGCTTTATCCAGAAGTGCTTCGTCCAGCGAGCCATTTTTGACTGCCTCTACAATTTTGGCGTCATTTACCCCATTGGAGCCGGGCATTTCCAAATCCAGCCCCGCCCGGATGCCCTCTGCCCTATCGCTCACCGCGCCCCAGTCGGTCATCACATAGCCTTCAAAGCCCCATTCGTCCCGGAGAATATCGGTAAGCAGGTACTTGTTTTCAGAGGCATAGGTGCCGTTGATCTTGTTGTAGCTGCACATGATGGTTTTGGGCCGGGCTTCCTTCACCGCTATTTCAAAGCCGGTTAAGTAGATTTCCCGCAGCGCCCTGTCTGAAAGATTGGAGGAGCAGCTCATTCGGTTATACTCCTGGTTATTCACCGCGTAGTGCTTCATAGAGGTGCCAATATCCCAGCTTTGCACCCCTTTAATCTCCGCCGCGGCCATTTTGCCGGTGAGATAAGGATCCTCGGAAAAATACTCAAAGTTCCGGCCGCACAAGGGGCTTCTCTTGATATTAGCGGCAGGCCCCAGCAAAACGCTCAGGTTTTCCGCCTGGCATTCCTCGCCTAAGGTTTTGCCCATCTGCTCCAGCATCTCGGTATCCCAGCTGGAGGCTGTGGCACATGCCGCCGGGAAGCACACCGCCTGAATACTCTGGTTGATGCCCAGATGATCGGCGTCCCCATCCTGCTTTCTCAACCCATGAGGTCCGTCGGACACCATCACCTTTGGAATGCCCAGCCGCTCCACCGTTTTCAGGTGCCAAAAATCCTGGCCAGAGCACATCCCTGCCTTTTCCTCCAGTGTCATCTGGGAAATCAGCTGCTTCAGATCTCGTTCCATACCGCATACCTCCCTTATCCAAATTTCGCTGCCCAAAAGCGCTTCGTCCTTTTATTACTAAGGGACGGCACTGCCGGTTTGATGCCCTGCGCATTTTAGGCAGGCTTCTTTTTTTCGGTATGTATTATCTCTATTTTAGATAAAAAATTCAGATTTGTCTATAGTTTTTTCAGATGATTTGAGGGGGACGCCGTCTAAAAGTCAGTCCGCCACATACTTTTTGCTGGTCTGCCGGTAAAAGAAGATGGAAAGCCCCATGGCAATGGTCCAGCCGATGGGCCATGCGCACCAGATACCAATGGCGCTGTTCGTCCAGCCGGATAAAATAAACGCCAGCACTACCCGCAGAATCAGGTCAATAAAGGTAGCCGCCATAAACTGCCGCATCGCGCTTACCCCGCGCAAAATGCCGTCCGCCACCAATTTGGCCGATACTGCAAAGTAGAAGGGGGATAAAATCCATAAAAACTGCATACCGGTTAGCAGCGCGGCGGCGGAGCTTTGCTCCATAAACAGCAGCAGCAGGTATTTGCCGCCAAAGACATAAAGGAGGCAAAAGGGGACGCACAGGCACCACACAATTTTAAGCCCTGCCTTAAAGCCCTCCTTGATTCTCCCGTACTGGTTGGCCCCCAGGTTTTGGGCTGTGAAGTTGGAAATGCCGTTGCCGATGGTGGTAAAGGAGGAAACCACCATGTTGTTCAGCTTTACGGCGGCGGAATACCCCGCCATAACCGAGGCGCCAAAGCCGTTGATAATCCCCTGGATCAGGATATTGCCCACCGAAACAAAGCTTTGCTGCAAAATGCTGGGAATTGCAATAACCAGAATCCTTTTCAGCAGGGCTTTGTCAAACAGGGGCATTTTTTGCTGCGCCTGAATTTTTTTAAGACGCAGCTGCACCACCAAAACCGCCAGCACACAGCTGATACCCTGGCACAGAAAGGTTGCCCACGCAACGCCGGCAACACCCATGTCGAATACCGTCACAAACAAAATATCCACTGCGATATTGGCGGTGGAGGATACTGCCAAAAAGTAAAAGGGCGTTTTGGAATCCCCCAAGGCGGAGAAGATTCCGGTTGCAATATTATAAAAGAACACAAAGGGCAGCCCCCATATGTAGATGTCCAGATACAGCGCCGAGTCAGCAAACACGTCCTCCGGCGTGCGGATCAGATGGAGCAGGGGGCTGCAGCCAAACAGGCCGGCAAGCATCAGCACAGCGCAGAGTGCCCCGCTGAAAATATACGCAGTTGAAACCGCCGTTTTCAGCTTACCATACTGACGTGCGCCAAACAGCTGAGAAACCAGCACCGAGCACCCCATATTGCAGCCAAAGGCAAAGGCGATAAAAATCAGGGTAATTTCATAGCTGTTGCCAACTGCAGCCAGGGCGTTTTCCCCAATAAACCTGCCGGCTACCAGGCTATCGGCAATATTATAAAGCTGCTGAAAAAGAATGCTGCCAAATAAGGGCAGGCAAAACCGCCACAGCACCGTTTCCGGCTTGCCTACCGTTAAATCCTTATTCATAACCGATCAAATCCTTTCATCCCAAAGGGAGATTCTGCTTCTATGCAATGTCTTTTCCAAAAAAGTATTATAACACATTTTTGACAGTAAGCACAACGTTATTTCTCCATAGTTTCGGTTCATTATTGTATGTAACCGAAACGTCCAAATGGCCCGGCAGCTTAAAAATTACCTTTTCGTCAATGAGAGTATACTCCCCCTTTTATATAGCTGCCCGTTCCGCCCGGGGCTTCCCTTGACTTTGATGTCCCAGGTGTTTATACTTAAATACAGATGCTTGCCCTATGGCTTTTGGGAAAGCAGGCAGGGCATATAAAAATTTTTGACAGGAGAATTGCAGATGATTTCAAAAGAGATTTGTGAGCGTGTACTGCAAAAAGCCGCATCCACCGGCGCGGATTACGCCGAGCTCTTTGCGGAAAATACCCTGAACCATTCCGTCAACCTGGTAGGCGGCAAGGTGGATTCTGTCCACGACGCCCAGATTGCCGGCGCTGCTGTGCGGGTGTTTTTGGGGCTGCGCAGTGTAATGGCCACTACGGTTGACACCACCGAGGCCGGGCTGCTCCGTTGCGCCCAACGGGCCGCCGAGGCATTGGCCCAGGGCAAAGCGGAAATTTCCATTACCCTGCGGGAGCGGCTGTTTGGGGATATCCACCCCATTCAAATTGCCCCCGCCAGCGTGGCAAACGCCGATAAGGTATTGCTGCTGAAGGACGCCTGCTCCGCTGCCAGTGGGTATCATGACGCTGTGGTGCAGGTAACCGGCACCCTGCTGGATGTAGACCACCACATCCTGATTGCCACCAGCGAGGGGCTGTGGGCCCAGGACCGGCAGATTCGTACCCGGCTGATGGTAAACGCCGTGGCGGAAATCAACGGGGAAACCCAAACCGGCGGCTGCCACCCCGGCGCTCGCCGCGGCATGGAGCTGTTTGAAGCAGTAGACCCCAAGGCCGTAGGGCAGGAGGCCGCCCGTCAGGCGGTTACCATGGCCGGGGCCGGCTACTGCCCTGCCGGAGTTATGCCGGTGGCTATCGGCAACGGGTTTGGAGGCGTTATCTTCCACGAAGCCTGCGGACATTCCCTGGAGGCCTCCAGCGTAGCTTACGGCAACAGCCAGTTCTGCGGCAAGCTGGGCGAGAAGATTGCCCACGAAAAGGTTACCGCTATTGACGACGGTACTATCCCCAACGAGTGGGGCTCTGTCAACATTGATGACGAGGGCACCCCCTCCCACCGCAATGTGCTGATTGAAAACGGTGTGCTCAAGTCCTACATGATTGATAAATTTAATGGCCGCCGGATGGGCATGCCCCCTACCGGCAATGCCCGGCGGGAAAGCTTTAGCTATGTGCCTACCTCCCGTATGACCAACACCTTCATCGCCCCTGGCAATGATAAAAACGAGGACATTATCGCCTCCATTGAGTACGGCCTGTACGCCAAGGAGATGGGCGGCGGCTCGGTAAACCCGGTTACCGGAGAGTTCAACTTTTCTGTAAACGAGGGCTATCTTATCCGTAACGGCAAGGTTTGCGAGCCGGTGCGGGGGGCCAGCCTGGTGGGCAAGGGCTCGGAGATTCTTCCCAAAATTGATATGGTGGGCAGCGACTTGGCCTGCGGGCAGGGGATGTGCGGCTCGTCCAGCGGCTCTATCCCTACTAACGTGGGCCAACCGCTGATCCGTGTTTCGTCCATTACCGTGGGCGGCAGATAAAGGAGGATTTTAACATGGATTTTCAAGCATTCCGGCAGATTGCGGCCGAAGAAGCCGCCAAGCTGCAGATTGAAGAATACGAGCTGTACTACCGGCTGGAGGAAAACACCTCCGTATCCGCCTTCCGTCATGAAATCAACAATTTTTCCAGCGCAAGCGAGGGGGGTGTCTGCCTGCGGTGCCTGATTAACGGCAAAATGGGCTATGCCTCCACCCAGCAGCTCAGCGACGAAAGCGCCCGGGCATTAGTGCACCGCGCCGCCGATAACGCCGCCGTGCTGGAAACTGCCGAGCCTGAGTTTCTGGTAGGCGCCGGTCAGAGCTATGAGGCTGTAAGTGCCAGCCGTGTCCCCCTGCCGGACGCCGACAGCATGCGCAAAACCGCTTTGGACGGGCAGGATGCTTTATATGCCCAGCAAAGCGTAATTGACGGCTGCGAAACCGAGGTTTTTGCCGGCCGTACCTGCATTGCCATCCACAATTCCCGGGGCCTTAGCCTGGAGTATGAGAACACCGTCTCCGGCGCTTTTGTTGCCGCAGTAGTCAGCGACGGCAAGCCCGATGGGGAAAAAGCCAATAATTATAAAATCCGCCTGGGCCAGCTGGATAAGCTTGACCTGAACGCTGCCGCCAGTGAGGCCGCTGCCGACGCTCGTGCCACCCTTGGCGCAGGGGTTGCCCCTACCGGCAGTATGCCTGTAGTATTTTCCTCCAAGGCTATGGCCCAGCTGCTGGGTACCTATGCCGGCATCTTCTCGGCAGAAAATGTGCAAAAAGGCCTTTCTCTGCTGAAGGACAAAGAGGGCAGTACCGTCGCCGCACCTATAGTTACCCTGGTAGACGATCCTTTTTATGACAAAAGCGCCATGCCCATGCCCTTTGACGCCGAGGGCAGCCCCACCCGGCGGAAAAATATCATCGAAAATGGCGTGCTGACCACCCTGCTGTACAACCTGCGCACTGCGGCGGCAGCCGGCAAAACCACCACCGGCAACGGCGCAAAAACCAGCTATGACGCCAAAGTGGGCATTCGTCCATTTACCCTGTATCTGGTAAATGGCCCGTTTACCCAGGAGCAGCTGCTGCAGAAAGCCCAAAACGGTGTTCTGATCGACTCCTTGGGCGGTCTCCATGCAGGGGCCAACACTATCAGCGGCGATTTTTCCCTCCAAAGCTCCGGCTTTTTGATTGAAAACGGGCAGAAAACCGCCCCTGTTCGTTCCTTTACAGTGGCAGGCAACTTCTTCCGTTTGCTGGAGGGCATTTCCGCTGTGGGCAACGACCCTCTGCCCCCCACGTCCATCTCCCCCACCGCCTTTGTCAGCCCCAGCGTGCTGGTGGAAGGGCTTTCCATTGCAGGTAAATAAGAGTCTTTGCAGTCCAGTCCGCCAATAAAAAACAGCCGCACAGAGATAGCGTTATCTTTGGGCGGCTGTATTTTGGGCATTTTATAATATTCCATAGCATAAATCCTTGTATTTTTAGCCAATTTTTATAAATTTCTTTTCGGATTCTCTGTATTTATATTGAAAAGCCGGCAGTTTCATGGTATATTAAAATAAGAAATGGAAGAGCTTACTTTCCAAAACTTCGTATGCACAAGCAAACTTCGTATGCACAAGCAAACTTCGTATGCTTTGGGAAAATTGCTTTCGGGACGTCGGCGGAGCTTTGCAGCCGGGCGGGCTGCGGGCAGCTATTCCAATCGGAGGAACATAAAATCCATGAAACGATTATTTGCCGGCAGTAAACTGATGAAAAGCAGGCTGTTTGTCCGGATGTTTCTTTCCTACATCCTGATGATCTCCGTATTTTTCGCCATGTACTCTTTGCTCACCCTTTTCCAGCACCGCACCGCCTATCAGGAAAATCTAAGGCAGGAGTATAATCTCAAGGCCCAGTCCATCGGCAACGCCATGGATTTTGAGCTTTTAACCGCCCAGCACATTGTGTCCAGCATTAACGGCTCCACCACCCTGCGGAACCTCTATTCCGCTGTGGCGGTGGAAAAATCCTCGGTAAATTCCTATCTTTTATACCAAAGCCTGCAGGAATTAAAAAGCATCAAAACCTCCAGCAACAATTATCAAATCTACAATATCATCCTGCTGTTCAAGGATTACAACCGGGCCTATACCGCCTCCTCTGTCATCCAAATGGACAGCGGCTATACCCTCAGCCCGGAAACCCATCCCTTTCTTCAGGCAGGCCGAGTGCGGGATCTGCTGGGCGTAAGCTCGGTGGGGGATATTCTTTTCAATACAGAATACGTCATTTATGGGGACGAATACTCTTACTCCACTTCTGTGCGGGAAAAAGGGAACATTCTTGTCCTGTTTGATAAAAAGATTATGGCCCAGCGGGTGGAAAAAATTGCGGGGCAGTGCGGCTACCGTATTCTCTGCGGTGACGAAGTGATCCTCCAGGACGGAGACCTTATGGGAGACTGCTTCCGAGCGGTATCCAGCGTCAACCCTTCTGTAAGCTATGAGCTGTATGTGGATACCGGCGCCTTTGCTATGGGCTTCCATGATGCGCCTGTTGCCGCCCTTACCATCGGCTTTGTGTTCAGCGCGGTTTTCGCTGTAATTTCCTATCTCTTTTCTGTCCGGTATTATTCCCCTATCGGGAATCTGGAAAAGTTTATTGAAAGCGGTGAAATGGTTGGCCCTGAGGAAACCCGCCAGGATGAATTCGGCACCATCATCAAGGGGATTCAAAGCCTGATCGGAGAAAATAACGGCTTCCGGGAACGGATGGTACACATTTCCCCCTATGCCAAGCAGGGAATCCTCCACGGCATTTTAAGCGGCAATATGGAGCAGAACAACCTGCGCATTTTGATTGACGAAAATTATATTGACTTAAAGCGAAGCTACTTTGCACTTGCCCTTACCAACATCGTCTGCCAGGGAACCGAGCAAACCGCCGCCCAAAAGCAAAAAGACGTGCTGGAAATTATCCAGCAGGTCTGCCGGCAGCAGTCCACCGAGGAAATGCAGATTGACTGCTACGTCAAGGATATCAGCAACGTTTTCCTGATTGTCAACAGCGATGACATGATCCCCCTGGAGGATGTTTTCTACAGCTTTCACAACGCTGTCTGCCATGAAATTAACGACCAAAGCTGCCTGATTACCATCGGCGTGGGCCAGGTTGAGGACAATATCGAACGGCTGAATGCCGCCTGCCAGGACGCTGTGCAGGCACTGGACGGCATGCTTACCGGCGGCAGAAACACCGTTTATTTCTTTGAGCCGGTAAAGGAGTGGAGCAAAAAGGAATACTACTTCCCCAAGGACGCCCAGGGCCGGCTGCTGAAGGCCTTTAAGGAGCGCAAGGCAGAGGATCTTCACGCCTTTTTGGACGAAATTTACGAGAAAAATACCCGGGAGTATGATGCCTCCCCGGAAACCATTCGTCTTTTGGTGGACGAACTGCATCTTTTAACCTTAAACGTATTCAAAAACATCAACCTGTTCCATACCACCCGGATTCAGATCGACAAAATGGAGCAGGCCGCTACTTTAGAGGAAATTTTCGACTATTACCACGCCGTTTACGAAGCAGTCTGCAGCGAGCCGGAAGAGCTTATGCCGCCTAAAAAGGATATGGAACAGCTGGATAGCGAAATCCTCGCCTATCTGGAGGAAAACTATAAAAGCCCTGAGCTTTCCCTGGCTTTACTAAGCAAAAAATTCGGGGTAAGCAATAAGTACATTTCCATGATCTGCAAAAGCCACCTGGGCAAAACCTACCTGCAGTATATTCAGGAAAAGCGCATCCTGTATGCCGCCGAGCTGCTGCGCACCACCAAAAAAACCGTGGAGGAAATTGCGGCGGAATGCGGCTATGGCAACGTACTTACCTTCCGCCGGAACTTCAAATCCATCATGAATGTAAACCCCGGCGATTACCGGTAGCACACTTTGTACCGGCAAGCCCGGAACAAAAGCAATGCGCCCCCGTCAGCAAACACCTGTTGACGGGGGCGCATAATTATGGTGCATAAGCCCTTTCTGCGCCAATAAGACAAGGGAAAAATCCGTTCCGGGCAGAGCCAATGGCTTCCTTTTTGTATAGAGTGCCGCCGGAAGCATGAGATCACAAAGCGGCACTCCTGTCCCTGCAAAAGCAGTTTTTAGCGGAAAGCCGACAGATCCGGTTTATTGGGCTCAAACAAGGTACAGCCCATCCGACGAAAATGCTCAATTTTCTCCCGCAGCAGCTCCTCGCTGCATCCAAAGTACCCGGCCAGGCAGGTAATGCAGTAAAAGGAGGCGGCCCCCCGGTTGACCAGCCGCTTATAAATCCCCACCTCGTCGTCGGTTAAAGGGCGCCCGCACTGCATACAGCAGCCTAAATCCTCCTCCATCAGCGGTCCACCACCCGAACCCGGAAAATCCGGCAGCCATGGGCCTTGCACAGGTCGTTAAACACCGTACCGTTAAATGCCCGGGTGGTTTTGCCGGTCCAAAGGTCAGTTACCTCCAGATCCTTACCGGCGTTTTCCGGCAGGCCCAGCATATCGGCAGTTACCACCAGCGGCTGCGCCACGGTGTCCCTGTCGGTAAAATTAAGCATTATCACGGCAATATCACCGTTATCCAGGTACCGGGCCATACAGGTGCGGTCCAGGTCGTACTCCTTAAAGAAAGGATCCTCCGGCCCGCGGTTAAAGTTAGGCTCATACCGGCGCATGTTTACAAAAAAGGCAGGACGAGCTGCAGGGTCCTGGTTGATGGCGATAATATCCTTGTTCAGCAGAATTTTTTTCGTCTCCTCGCTCATGTTCCGGATATCGCAGCCAATCATCAGCGGAGAGGAGAGGAAGGCCCACAAAGCAAAGTGGAGGCGGTATTCGTCTTCGGTGCAGGAGGCAAGGGCCACATTCCCCTGGCCGCCCATGCCTACCACCAGCATATCCATATCGTTAAAGCAGCCGGGGGCATTGTATTCCTGTACTGTCAGCTGGGATTGAGCCAGCCTCTTAATATGTCCCCAGGACTCATTGATGTCCCCGGTAGAGCGCCAGGTGTGGGCGCCGGTTTCCCTAATCCACTGGCGGGTATACTCCGCCCCCCAGGAGCAAGCGCTGAACAGGATATCCCTGCCGCAGTTTGCCAAAGCAAGGCCCATTCGCTTATAGGTAACGCTGGGCTCCAGGCTGGCGGGATGGAAGCAGAAGTCATACTTCAAAAAGTCAACGCCCCATTGGGCAAAGGTTTGGGCGTCCACCCACTCGTAGCCAAAGCTGCCGGGATACCCTGCACAGGTTAAAAACCCTGCGCAGGAATACATTCCGAACTTAAGCCCCTTGCTGTGCACATAATCCGCCAAATATTTCATGCCATGCGGGAATTTCTCCGGATCCGCCACCAGGCGGCCGTCCTTATCCCGCTCTTTTAAGGACCACATATCGTCGATTACCACATACTCGTATCCGGCATCTCTAAGCCCGGTTTCCACCATAGCGTCCGCGGACTGCATCACCAGCTCCTCGTTGATATTCGGGCCAAAGGTATTCCAGGTGTTCCAGCCCATAGGGGGCTTTTGAATATACATAAGAGAACCTCCTTTTGGCAGGGGCTTATAGGACGTAAGCGCAGCCTCATTGTTTTACCGCTTCGCCGGCCTTCCCCTGCAATCATGGATTCATTATAGCAAACCTACCAGATACAGGCAAGAAAATTCCAGCGTTTAAGGAAAAAAGCAGGAATATTCTTCGTCGCAAAAGAACAATTGTTTCACGTGAAACATTTTAGAAAAAACCGAAAGCACTTTCGTCCAAAACAAAACCAGATAAAATGGTACTTGCGAGTTTTCGGCTGCGCCAGAAACGTCGATAATCGGTAAATGGTAATTTGCTGCGCAAAATACCATGCGAGTTTCCGGCTGCGCCAGAAACATCGATAATCGGTAAATGGTAATTTAAAATCCGTCCCGCAGGGACACCTACACTATTCACTATTCCCTATTCGTTTTTACTTATAAGAAGTATTTTCTGCCCCAAGGATACGCGTTAAAGCCCGCCCAAGAGAAATATTCCTCCAAATCCTTTCGGAGCCAGAGCTCGCTGCCCTGATTGCCTGCCGGAAATTTGATGATCTTGAAGCACTCGGCGTACTTTACCCCGGCAATATGCCCCCGGAATGCCATACTGACCTCCTTTTCCTTCCAAAGCCATTTGCCTCCGGCGGTTTGCTGGTTAAACACCAGCAGGCTTTCCTTTACCTTTTCAGCGGCGGTATCCGCTGTGATGAAAATGTCCGGCTCAAAGTAAACCATGGTCTGGTAGGGGCCGGCTTCAAAGGCGTATACCTCCCGGGGCGCCCAGCCCTCACAGGGGGAAAGACAGATTGCGTCCATAGAAGCCCGGGAAACAGCGGCGTGGTCCACATGGTTATCCTTAGGCCAGTGGATAAAAACCAGGTCCGGCTTTTCCTCCTGCAGCACCTTGCGGATAGCCAGCATATTCTCCTTGTCATTGGTATAGATCACATCGTCATACTGATAGGGCTCTTCGCCATGGGGGCCGATTACTATTTTTTTCGCCCCCAAAATCCTGGCGGCCTCCTGCTGCTGCCACAGCGCCTCCCGGAAAGGTTCTCCCGTTAAAGGAATCCGATGGCGGCAGGCAACATTCAAAAATACCAGTTCATAGCCTTTTTGTCCAAGCAGATATGCGGTAGCGGCGGCAGCACACTCGCAGTCATCGTTATGGGCGCCGATAAAAAGGGCTTTTTTCGCCATAAAATCAGGTCACAGCCTTTCTGTTTTGTTTGTGGTTCCCCTGGCAGGGAACGCTTTGCGGATAATTATAACCCGATCCCCAGAGAAATACAAGAGAACTTTTCCCCAAACAAAGCCCGCCGCTTTTGGGCACAGGGGACGTCCCGGAAGCCTGCGGTGCAAAAGCCCTATATAAGCCCCGGTAAGGTACAAGGCCGGCAAGCGGCAGTTACGTCCTTAAAAAGCCGCCTAAAATAAAGCTTGCGCCGTATCTGCAGGTTTGGTATAATTACCTTAAATATCAGCGATACTTTTATAGAGTTTGCCAGACAATAATGAAAAAGGTGGGAATGCGGTATGGACAAACAGTGGACCAATACCTTCCGGAATGAAATTGAAACTTTTAAGGAGACTATCAGCGCCTTTGACAAGGGCGATCTGGATCGGAAAGCCTACAAGGGCGTTTCCGGAGGATTGGGCTCCTATGCCCAGCGGGACCCCTCCCGCCATATGCTTCGTCTGCGGATGACAGGCGGACGCCTTACCCAAAGCCGGCTTCAATTTTTGGCGGAAGCGGTGGAAAAGCAGCAGATCTCCCGGTTAAAGCTGACAACCTGTGAAACCATTCAGCTTCACGACCTTTCTGCCGGCCAGGTGCCCCAGCTGATGGCCCAGGCCATTGAAACCGACATCTATACCAAGGGCGGCGGCGGAGATAACCCCCGCAATGTGATGTGCAGCCCCCTTTCCGGCGTTCAGCCGGGAGAGGCCTTTGACGTAATCCCCTGGGCGGAGGCCGCCTGCGAGTATCTCCTTTCCATCTGCCGGGAAATTAAAATGCCCCGGAAGCTGAAAATCGCCTTCTCCAACGGTGTTGACGACTGTGTGCACAGCGCTTTCCGGGATATGGGCTTCCAGGCCCAGCCGGACGGCAGCTTTTCCCTGCGGATTGCCGGCGGGTTAGGGGCGGCCAATCCCTCTATGGGGGTGCTGGTAGAGGAAAAACTGGCGCCTGCCGACATCCTCTACTATATCCGCGCCATGATCGACACCTTCTGCGCCCACGGCAACTATGAAAACCGCACCAAGGCCCGTACCCGCTTTATGCAGGAGACTTTAGGGCAGGATGGCCTGAAGGAAGCTTTCCTTGCCAATGTGGCCGCTCTTAAGGCCCAGGGCGGATTGGATGTGCATCCGTCCCCCATAGTTGTGGACAAGGCAGCAAAGGGTACATGCAGTGATCCCCGGGCTATCCCCCAAAAGCAGCCGGGGCTTTATGCGGTAAAATATCACCCCATCGGCGGGCTGCTGCCGGTTGAAAAGCCTGCTCAGCTGTATGCGCTGCTGAAGGATATGCCCCAGACTGAAATCCGTGTTGCCCCCGATGAAACCCTGTATATTATCAACCTAACTGCGGCGGAGGCGGAAAAAGCTCTCGCCGTTACAGCAGACGGAGCGCAAACCCAGTTTGAGCACAGCGTGGCGTGCATCGGCGCAACGGTGTGCCAACAGGGCGTGCGGGATAGCCAGGGCGCATTACAGGCCGCGGTTGACGCGGTTCGGGCGGCAAATCTCCCGGACGGCGCCCTGCCAAAGATCTGCATTTCCGGCTGTCCCTCCAGCTGCGGGGCTCACCAGGCTGGGGAAATTGGCTTTCAGGGCGGGGTAAAGCCGGTGGATAAAACCCCCATGCCCGCTTTCAAAATGTTCCTGGGGGGCAGCGATAGGGTTGGCAAAGCCCGGTTTGGCGCTCCTGTCGCAACGGTTTTGGAGAAGGACCTGCCTGCCCTGCTGGTAGAGCTTGGCAAAGCTGCCGCCGCTTCCGGACAAAGCTGGACTGATTGGTCCGCCGCACACCCGGAGGAACGGGACGCCATTATTGCAAAATACAAGTAAGGTTTAAGTAAAAAGTAAGAGTGAATAGGGAATAGTGGAGGTACGTTCCTTGCAGGAACGATTGGAATGTTGCCGAGATTATTTTTTGTTGCCCAGAGATTGAAATAGCTTTACTTTTCTTTCTCTTTTTAGGGTGTGCGGAGCGGAAACGGTTTGCCCGCCTTTTTGCAAATGTATCGCTGGCGGTACAAGCCCGCACCTCCCTTGTTGGGAGGCAGGAAGGTGCACTGCAACTTTTGACGCAAAAGGCGCACCGGGGCAGGGGGCCAACCCCTGCTCCGGCTGTTCTCTGTAATCAGAACATAACGGAGGCCATTATGAGCAAAAAGAAAGACTGGATTTGTTTGGCGGCAGGCTTTGGGGGCGCTGTGCTGGGGGTATTTGTGGTGTCGTTTTGTAACCGGCAGGCCATGGCGCTGCCTCTGCCGCCGCGGCTGATCATCCTGCTTGCCTGCTACTGGGTGATCGCTCTTGTCCCCATTGTAATCATGCTCCTCGCTAAAGATAAGCTTTCAAACTACGGCTTTACAAAAGAAAAGCTCCCTTTTCAAATAGCAGCAGGGGTTCTGGTAGGAATCGCCATGTCCCTTGTGCTTACCCTGCTGCCCCACCTGTTCGGCCTGGGCGGCTTTGTGGATAACGGCACCAGATACCAGTACTTATGGCAGTTTGTGTGGGAGTTTATCTACTACACCCTCTCTGTTGCCTGTGTGGAGGAATTTGTTTTCCGCGGCTTTATCTACCAAAAAATAAAATCCATCAGCCAAAAGGACGTAACTGCTCTGGTTGTCTCGTCGGTTCTTTTTGGGCTGTTCCATTTTCTCAGCGGCAACATCATCCAGATTGTGATCACCGCCTGCATCGGCGCTTTTTTCTGCCTGTGCCGGATGAAGATCAAGCACTGCTCTACCCTGTCCCTGATCATCGCCCACGGCATTTATGACGCTTTGATTACCGTTTGGGCCTCCCTGTTTTTACAGGGGTAATGCCGCAAATCGTCGTTCTATCTTTCATGATAAGGAGATTTACTATGAAGCAACGGATTTTCCCCTTCCTGCTCGTCCTTACGCTGCTTTTCAGCGCCGCCTGCAGCCAGCCTGCAAACAGCTCCTCCTCCCTGCCTCAGCTATCGGAGAACTCCCGGCTGCCTGAAAGCGCCGGGGAGCAGCCCGTCACCTTTACCGACGATTTAGGGCAGGAATTTACCCTCCTCAAGCCAAAGCGGGCGGTGGCCCTGATTGGCA
This sequence comes from uncultured Oscillospiraceae bacterium, assembly GCA_949741215.1. GTDB lineage: Bacteria > Bacillota > Clostridia > Oscillospirales > Ruminococcaceae > CATJLA01. Next base: position 44,588 of record CATJLA010000087.1, on the reverse strand, counting down.
GCTTTGCCGAAATCTGGTGCCTTGCCGGCGGGGAGGACACCCTTGCCGCCACCGCTAACGACGCCTGGGAATCCTTTGGCCTGGAGCTGGGGGAGCAGGTGGCAAACCTGGGTTCCGGGATGAAACCCAGCCTGGAGCTTGCCCTTGCCGCCCAGCCGGATCTGGTGCTGGCAAGCTCTATCTCCTCCTCCAACCTGGAGATGCAGGAGGCCTTTGCCAAAGCGGATATTCCCGCCGCTTATTTTGACGTAGCCTCCTTTGAGGATTATCTGCGGCTGCTGGAAATCTGCACCCGCCTTACCGGCTGCCCGGAGAATTTTGAGCGCAAGGGAACCGACGTCCAAAAACAGGTGGAGGCAGCGATTGCCACGCAGGACGACAGCCATCCTACGGTGCTGAGCATCCAGGTTTCGGGCCAAAGCTGCACCGTAAAGGGCAGTGAGGGCAATGTACTGGGAGAAATGCTTTTTGCCCTGGGCTGCACCAATGTGGCAGACGTTGACGGCGCTTTGCTGGAGGATTTAAGCCTGGAGGCCATTATCCAGGCGGACCCGGATTATATTTTTGCCGTTTACCATGGAACCGACGCCGCCAAGGCCCAGGCCAACCTGGAAGCTACCCTGCTGCAAAACCCCGCCTGGAGCAGCCTGCGGGCCGTACAGGAGGGCCGTTTTTACACAATGGAGCGCCGGCTTTATAACCTGAAGCCCAACGCGCTGTGGGGGGAAGCTTATGAAAAGCTGGCGGAAATCCTATACAAAAAGTAAAAAACGGCCTGCTCTGCTTATTTTGGCTTTGGGGACGTCAGTGCTGCTGTCCAGTCTGCTGAGCCTGGCTTTTGGGGCGGTTTCTATTCCGTTGACAGAAGTGCTGGCCGTTTTTCTCGGGCACGGAGGGGAAACTCAGGGGCGGATTATCCTGCTGGCCCGGCTGCCCCGGCTTTGCGGCTGTTTGCTGGCGGGGGCGGCGCTGGCTTCCTCCGGTGTAATTATACAAGCAGTATTAAGCAACCCTTTGGCCGCCCCCAATGTGATCGGCGTAAATGCCGGTGCGGGGCTGGCAGTTGCATTGTGTTGCGCCGTGCTGCCCGGGGCGGTGGCGTTTACCCCCTTTGCCGCCTTTTTAGGGGCGCTGGCAGGGGTTTTGCTGGTACTGTTCCTCTCGGAAAAGGCCGGAGCCTCCCGCATTACGCTGGTGCTGGCGGGGGTGGCTATGTCCAGCATTTTCAGCGCCGGGATTGACGCCGTGGTCACCTTTTTTCCCGATGCCCTTGCCGGCTACTCCGATTTTCGGATCGGCGGGGTAAAAAACCTTTCCATGGCCCGCTTGGCGCCGGCTTTCTGGGTGATTCTGATTGCCTTAGCGGCTGCCCTTTCCCTTTCCAACGAGCTGGATTTGCTTTTGCTGGGCAGTGAAACTGCCCAAAGCCTGGGGCTGCCCGCAAAGCGGCTTCGTCTGCTTTTGTTGGCGTTGGCGGCGGCGCTGGCCGGGGCGGCGGTAAGCTTTGCAGGGCTGTTGGGCTTTGTGGGGCTGCTGGTACCCCATATCATGCGGCGGCTGGTGGGGGAGCAAAGCTTTCCCCTGCTGTTAAGCTCCGCTTTAGGGGGCGCGGCGCTGCTTACTTTGTGTGACTTGCTCTCCCGCCTGCTGTTTGCCCCCTTTGAGCTGCCTTTAGGGGTAGTGCTCTCCCTTACCGGGGGGCCGTTTTTCCTCTGGCTGCTGCTGCGGCAGAGAAAGGGGGGCAGGGCATGATTCGTCTGCAAAACCTATGTGCGGGCTACCCGGGCCGCCCTGTGCTCCAGGATATTACTTTGAACTTCCTCCCGGGGGAGGTGCTGGCGATTATAGGCCCCAACGGCTGCGGCAAAAGCACCTTGCTGCGCACCGCCAACGGGCTGCTTGCCAAAACCGCCGGGCAGGTTTTTTTGGACGAAGCGCCTCTCGAGGCCCTTACCCCCAAGCAGATTGCCCAAAAAACGGCCTATCTCCCTCAATCCCGGGCGGTACCCAACATCACGGCACAGCGGATGGTGCTCCACGGGCGGTTCCCCTATCTTTCCTATCCCCGCCGCTATCGTCAGCAGGATTATGAGATGGTACAGAAAGCTTTAAGCTGGGTAGGGGCAACCCTGCTTGCAGACCGTCCCCTGCCCCAGTTAAGCGGCGGCCAGCGGCAGAAAATTTATCTTGCCATGGCCCTGGCCCAAAATACCGAAACCATTTTAATGGACGAGCCCACCACCTATCTGGATGTAAGCTGCCAGCTGGAGGTGATGGCACTATCCCGCCGCTTGGCAGAAGAGGGCAAAGCGGTAGTGCTAGTACTTCATGATCTTTGCCTGGCCCTGCAGTATGCCCACCGGATCGCGGTAATGGAAAACGGCCGCATTCTCCAAACCGGCACAGCAGAGGAAGTCTATCTGGGCAAACAGCTGGAGCAGGCTATGGGCATCACCCTTGGCAGGGTAGAAACGTCTTTGGGATACAGATATTTTTATAAGTAATAGGTGATAGTGAAGAGGGAATAGTGGAGGTACGCTCCTTTGAAGGAGCGATTTTAATGTTGCAGAGTATGATTTTTTATTGGCTGTTGTTGAAATAGCTTTTCTTGACTGTAAAAAGTTGAGGTTGCAACCAAAATGTTTCACGTGAAACATTTTGGCGGACGAAAAGGCTATTTCAATCACAGCCGGCCAAAAACCACCGCCGCAATATTAAAATCGCTCCTGCAGGGAGCGTACCTACACTATTCCCTCTTCACTATTCCCTATTACCTTAAGTTAATGTAATTAATTTAAGGCGATGTCCAGCAGCATCATTACTAGGAAGCCGGCAACCACGCCCATGGCCCCCAGGGTTTTGTTTTGTGCGGTGGATTCCGGTATCAGCTCCGCGGCTGCTACCGCAATCATTGCTCCGGCGGAAAAGGAAAGCAAAAACGGGAGCATCGCTTTGGAGGAAACTGCGGCCGCCGCCCCGATAACTCCGGCCAAAGGCTCTACCAGGCCCGAAGCCTGCCCGTAAAAAAAGCTTTTCCACCGGCTCATCCCGTCCCGCCGCAATGGTAGCGAAACCGACGCGCCCTCCGGAAAGTTCTGCAGCCCAATCCCCAGCGCCAGCGCCATAGCCGCTGAAAGAGAGGCCCCCGGCATCTCCAGGGCAGTGCACCCAAAGGCAACCCCAACCGCCATCCCCTCCGGGATGTTATGTAAGGTAATGGCAGTAACCAGCAGCAGGCTCCGCTTTAGGGAGCTTTTGCCCATTGCGCCAAGGCTTTCTTTTCCGGACAAAGTGTGTTCCAGCAGTCTGTCAGCCCCTACAAAAAACAGGCCGCCCACGCCAAAGCCCGTTACCGGCAGCAGCCAAGGGTGATACCCCAGCTCCCCACAAAGCTCTATGGCAGGGTTCAGCAGCGACCAATAGCTGGCGGCTATCATAACGCCGGCGCCAAAGCCCATCAGCAAATCCATCAGCCGGCGGTTGGCTGTGGCAATAAAAAATACCAACGCCGCCCCCGCCGCAGTAATTCCCCAGGTGAAGGTTGTGGCAAGCAGCGCCTGCAGCACCGGGGATAATTGTAAAAGGGACATGGAAAAACCACTCCTATCTGTATTCTTATCCTATATCCAAACGGCCTAAAAGCCTTTGGCGGTATTTTACTATATGATAATTCTCCGCCCCCCGTGCCGCCTCCTTCCCCCCTCGGGAAACAGAAAATTTACAGGAATCCCCCCAAAAACAGGAGAATCAAATTGAATTTTCGCAGAAAATAAGCTATAATGAGAAGCAACTGCAATATTTGTGTCAAAATCAGCTTTTTTAGACGTCCTGCCCTTTTCCGCTCCGCGCTGTGGGCGGCGTCTGAAAGTAATATGATGAAAAGTGAGAAGATCATGGAACAAACCCGCCACTATTTTGATAACAGCGCTACCACCCAAACCTCCCCGGAGGCAGCGCAGCTAATGCTGGAAATGCTCACTCAAAGCTATGGCAACCCCTCCTCCCTCCACGCTATGGGATACGAGGCCCAGCTGAAAACCGAAAAGGCCCGCCGCCAGCTGGCAAAAGCCATGGGGTGCGAGCCGAAAAACCTGTTGTTTACCTCCGGCGCAACCGAGGCCAACAATCTGGCGCTGCTGGGGGCCGCTGCCGCTTATCCTAAGCGGGGCAAAAAGGCGGTCATCTCCGGCTTTGAGCATTCCTCGGTGGAGGAGGCTGCCCGGGAGCTGGAGCGCCAAGGTTATACGGTATGCCGCGTGATGCCGGACCAAAACGGCCATATTACGGCAGAACAGTTTGCCGCCCTTGTGGACGAAAGCACGCTTTTGGTCTCCTGCATGCTGGTGAATAATGAGATCGGCTCTATCCTGCCTGTTCCGGAGCTTGTAAAAGCGGTGCGCAGAAAAAACCCAGGCACCTTCGTCCACTGTGACGCCGTGCAGGCTTTGGGTAAGCTGAAAATTCAGGCCCAAAAGTGGGACGTAGATTATATGACCGTTACCGCCCATAAAATCCACGGGCCCAAGGGGGTGGGGGCGATTTACATCAAGCAGGGCGCCCGGGTGCTGCCCCGGCAGTTTGGGGGCCTGCAGGAAAAAGGAATCCGCCCGGGTACCGAAAACGCCGCCGGGATTGCCGCCTTTGGCCTGGCCTGCGAGCTGGCGGATGCCGGCCGCGCCGAGCACCTGCGCAGCGTTACAGAGGTGAAAAACCGGCTGCTGGAGGAGCTGCGGGGCGTGAAGGGTATTGTGATAAACTCCCCGGAGGACGGCCTGCCCTATCTTGTAAACCTTTCGGTTTTGGGGATCCGCAGCGAAATTATGATGCACTATCTGGAGCAGGAGGGCTTTTATGTTTCCAGCGGCTCTGCCTGCGCCAAGGGGGCCAAAAGCCATGTGCTGGCCGCTATGGGGATTGGGGAAGACCGGATTGACTCCGCTTTGCGGATCAGCTTTTCCCGCTATAATACCCCGGAAGAAGCCGCCCTGCTGGCAAAACGGATTCTGCAGGGGATGCAGGAAATCCGCAGGTAGAACCGCCGTACCGGCGACGTCATAGAAGAACAGGAGAAATGCGCCATGAAAGAAATTATTCTGCTGAAGGACGGGGAAATTGCCTTAAAAGGGCTGAACCGCTCCAGCTTTGAGGACAAGCTGATTAAAAACGCCAAGCGGAGGATTGCCCCTACCGGCAGTTACCGGTGCTATAAGGCCCAATCCACCATTTACATTGAGCCCAGGGATGAGGAGGCCGATATTGACGAAGCGGTTGCCCGGCTGCAAAAGGTGTTCGGCATTGCGGCCCTTTGCCGGGCCTGTGTGGTGGAAAAGGACTTTGACCTCATCTGCTCCACCGCTTTAAGCTATTTGGACGAGCAGCTTCGGGAGGCCGCTACCTTTAAGGTAAAGGCCAAACGGTCGGATAAGTCCTTCCCTTACGATTCCCCCAAAATCTGCTCCGAGCTGGGGGGCGTGATTTTGGACCATTATCCTCACCTGAAGGTGGATGTGAACGACCCGGAGCTGATTGTTACTGTGGAAATCCGGGAATTTGGGGCGTATATCCATGCCAAGCAGCTGCCGGGAGCAGGCGGAATGCCGGTGGGCACCAGCGGCAAAGCGGCGCTTTTAATTTCTGGCGGGATAGACAGCCCGGTGGCCGGCTACATGATGGCCAAACGGGGGCTGGAACTGATTCCCATCCACTTTGTAAGCCCCCCTTATACCAGCGACAGGGCTAAGCTGAAGGTAATCACCTTAGTGCATAAAATGACAGCCTACTGCGGACGTCTGCCCATGTATGTGGTGAATTTAACCCGGATCCAGGAGGCGATTAAGGATTGCTGCCCGGAGGATTTGTTTACCGTAATTATGCGCCGGTTTATGATGATGATCTCGGAAAGGCTTGCCCTAAAGGAGCAGTGCAGCGCCTTGATTACCGGGGAAAGCCTGGCCCAGGTGGCAAGCCAGACGGTTCACGCCATTGGATGTACCGACGCAGCTTCGTCCCTGCCGGTGCTGCGGCCTTTGATTGGCATGGATAAGGAGGAGATCATTACGATTTCCCGGAAAATTGATACTTTTGAAACCTCTATTGAGCCCTATGAGGACTGCTGTACCGTGTTTACCCCCAAGCACCCCAAAACCAAGCCCACCCTGGCTATGGTGACGGAAGCGGAGGCCAAAATCCCGGGCATGGAGGAGATGATTGCCGAAGCGGTGGAATCGGTGGAGGTTATCCTGGTAACGGACAAGGGCGCGAAAGGGTATATTGAATAGCCCGCCCGGCTTTTATAAAAAAGGCGGTTACCCTTTATGGATAACCGCCCGGCCGGCATCTGCAATGATGATATGACTCCTTTTTAGAAAGCTGTTTTATTCTTTATCCAAATGATTCGTCGTTTTTTCCCTGGCAATTTTCTCATAAGCTTCTTTTACGCCATTTTTGACCGCCCACTTGATGATGAAATATAATGCGGTCAAAATAATGATTGCCGTTCCTCCGCTGATTCCTAATTCTTCCCACATACTTGGTTCCTCCAACTTTGTAGGGTGTGACTCTATCACTGCTTTTTTGGTTTGACGGGAGTGTAGTAGTCCATCTGTTCGTATCCCATGATCTCCTTTGCAAGGGGAGAGGTAATGATATTCCCCAACTCCGGGCGGGATAAGTCCCGCTCAAAGCCGTTTTCCTGCAGGAACCGGTCCACCTCGGCTTTCATAAGCTGTTGGTCTGTTTTTTGGTCGATATCGGCGGCAACCGCGTAAAGCCCGCCCGGAAAATCAACGATCTTCAAACTGTCCGGAACCGACATTCCTTCTTCATATTGATACAGCCAAACAAAGCCTCCTTCCATACAGAACAAAAAGTCCTTGGGGAACATGCCGCGCTTTTGGGAGGAGAGCCATTCTTCAAACAAACGGATCTTCTCGTCCCCAAACATGCCGATTCCCGATGAAACCATTTTACAATCGGGCATTTCATAAATTCTGACACTTTGCATTTGATTCTCCCCTATCCTTCCGTTTTCTGCCATCATTATAACATAGCCCGATTGGTTGTGCAAGCCGCGGCGCAGACGGAAAAAGGGGGAGGAGCTTATCTATCAGGGCTTTGGGACGTCCCGCACGCACGACGTCCCGGGCCTGAAACGAAACACACCTGCCTGCCAGAAAAGGAGGAGCCGGATGATCTCAGCACAACTGATAGCAGTGGGGCTGCACCCCGAGGGAAACAGCTCCCAGGAAATGGCCCGGCTGCTGAAAAAACAGCTGGAAATGCTGGATATTTCCCTGGACCGCCTGCAATGGCTGGAAAAGGACCCCCAGCAGCTGATGGAAGCCGCCAGCGAGGCCCTTACCAAAGGGGAATTAGTGATTTTTGCCGGGGGCCTGGGCCATTACGGCAGCGCCGGGCTGCGCAAAATAATTTTAGAGGGCCTGCAGCTCCCTTTGCAGCAGGATAAAGAGGTGGCTGCGCGAATTGCCCGCTTCACTTCGTCCCAGCCGGAGGGGATGGAAGAAGCGCCGGAAGAGGAGTGGGAGGAGCTTGCCCTGTTCCCTGACCTTGCCGGAACCGGCATCAACGGGGAGGTTTGGCCTTCCCCCGACGGGGTAAACAGCGGCTTTGGCATGGCGGTAAAGGAGCAGTGTATTGTATTCCTGCCGGCTGCCCAGCAGGTGTTCTCCCCCATGGCCTGCCAGGAAATGACCCAATTTTTGGCGCGGGTTACCGGCAAGCAGGCCTACTGCTGGTCTATGGGGCTGTTCGGCATCTCCAAAAAGCGGTTGGAGCTGCGGCTGAAGGATTGGATGATCAAAAAGAATCCCGCTGTTGTGGCGTATCATCAGGGGGCCGGGGTTATTCTGCGGATTACCGCCGCCGCTAAAACCACAGAGGACGCACAGGCTTTGGGACGTCCTGCAGCCAGCAGTTTTGCGCTGGATTTGGAGGATTTTGTGTACGCCAAGGGCGAAAACCGCTGGGTTTTCCCGGAGGAAGGGGAGCAGGCCCTGTTTGAAAAGCTTGCCGAAGGAAAAATTACCTTTGCCGCCGGAGAATACCCTTATACCGCTCTTGGCGGGCTTTTGGAGCGCTGCCCGGGGCTTACCGCCTGCCATGCCGCATCCTCCGCCCCGGAGCTGGAGCAGGAGTTTGGGCTTTCCCGCACGTTACTGCAAAAATACGGGCCGGAAAGCGGCGGTACTGCCGGTATGCTTGCCGTCCGCTACCAGCAGCAAACGGGCGCTTCCTATGGCTTTTGGACGATAGCGGGCGACGAATCCGCCTACGCCGCCCTGACGGACGGGGAACATCTTTGGATTGCCGCAGCCCCCTATCCATCGGAGCTGGAGGAATCGGATCATCCTCTGTATGCCGCCCGGTGCGGCTGCCGCCTGTTTTACAATGTGCTTGCCGCCCGCCCCGGCCTGCTGCCCGGCTGGGAGGAGCCCAAAAAGCTGCTCCGGGGCAAAAGCAGCGGCACGGGCTTCCTGCTGTTTGGGGAGGAGGGCGGTGATCCTTTTCCGGTGCAAACCCTTGAGTGGGAGCCCCTGCAGCCGGAAAAGGGCTCTGCCAAAAAGATTGCCATTGCGATTGGCTCCCTTTGCGCCGCCGCTGCGTTGGTAGTGGGGGGATTCTTCGGCTTTCAGGCCTTTATGGGGCAGCATGCCCGGGCCGTTTGGGCGGAGATTGAACAGCTGTATACGGTTCAGCCCCAGTTTCCTCAGGATTATCCCGCCGACTACCTGCCTCAGTTTGCCCAGCTGTACAGCCGCAACCCGGAGGTATGCGGCTGGCTCACAATACCCGGAACCTCCATCAGCTATCCGGTTACCCAAGGCTTTGAGGATAGCGACACCCTGCAGTATTATGCTACCCGGGACTTTGACCGTAACTTCAGTTCCTATGGCACCCTTTATCTGGACTACCGGGGAGATGTAAAATTCTTCTGCGATCAGCTGGTAATCTATGGCAGCAACCCCAAGGACGGCCAGATGTTCGGCACGCTTACGTCCTATAAAGAGCTGGATTATTATCGGGAGCATCCCGTTGTTCGGTTTGACAGCGTGTATGATGAGGGGGAGTACCTGGTAATGGCGGTGTTTTACGCCAATCAGGAGCGCACCCAGGGGGATATTTTTAACTACCGGGATTTTGCCGCCGGCAATACGGAACGGCAGTTCAACCGGTATGTGTATGAGGTACAGCTCCGCTCGCTGCTGGATACCGGCGTTGACGCGGAGTATGGTGACCAGCTGCTGGCGCTTTCCACCCCATCTGAAATTGAGGGAGCGGACTTTGTAGTGCTGGCCCGAAAGCTGCGGGAGGAGGAGGATTATCCCGACGTTGCAAAAGCCTCTTTGGCTCAGGAGCCTTTGTACCCGGACCGCTGGTACCGGGAAAAGGGTGAGCCTAAGCCGGAAACTGTGTTTTACGCGCAGCTTTTTCCCGCTACCACCTCCGAGCCGGAAACCACCCCTAAGCCTATCAAGATTGAAGCTGCCTCCAAGCCTGAAACTATTCCCCCTGCACCGGAGGATACCGCGACGTCCCCGGAGCCGGAGCAAACTACCCCGCCGGAAACTACTCCACCGGTGATGACGCCCCCTGCCACCACGCCTCCTGCTACAACACCGCCTGCAACTACCCCTGCGACAACGCCGGAAACCACGCCTGCAGCCTCGTCCTCCGGCAGCAGCGGCGGCGGGGTAGGCGCAATGCGGGACAGTGATAAAAACAGCAGCTCCAGCAGTGGGGTTATCATCATCTCCGGTGTGGAAAAGGATGACGGCTATGAGGACGACTGGGGCGATGATTGGGGCGAAAGCTGGGACGATGACGACGACTTTACTGCTCCGGACGCCTCCGGCATTACCCTGAAGGTTTCCAGCGGCGGACGTGTTTACAGCGATGACGCCTACGAAATCCTTTGCCAGATAGTTGGGGCCGAGCTTGGCAGCACTACCGAGCTGGAAGCTCTGAAAGCCCAGGCTGTGGCGGCCTACAGCTATATCCGCTATGCCAACACGGTGCTTGGCACCACCCCCAGTGTAGCCATGCGCAGCAACTACTCCAAATCGGTAGAAAAGGCTGTGGCTCAGGTTCTGGGAGAAGGGGTATACTACCGGGGCAGCCTGGCTTACACCTGCTATCACGCTACCAGCGGCGGGCAAACCCAGTCCAGCGCGGAGGTTTGGGGGGGCAACTACCCTTATCTTGTCAGTGTGGACAGCTCGATAGACGAAAACGCCCCCGGCTACCGGCAAACCAAAAAAATCTCCCGCAGCCAGGTGGAATCTCTGGTGGACTACCAGCTGAGCATTACTTTGGACGGCGACCCGGAGGACTGGTTTGAAGTACTTACCTACACCAGCGGCGGTTATAACGACAAAATGCGGGTTGGCAATGAAACCAAATATTACTACGACGCCACCGGCCGTTATTACGATATCACCGGCAGAGTTCTGCGGGAGGCAGTATTCGGCCTGCGCTCCGCCAAATTTGATGTGGAGTATGATTCCCGGAACGACCAGTTTATCTTTACCACCTACGGCTATGGCCATGGAGTGGGTATGAGCCAGAACGGCGCAATCCTGATGGCCCGGCAGGGGTACGACTATGTGGAAATTTTGGAGCACTACTTCCCGGGCACTACTGTAAAGTAACGCCTTTGGGGGACGTAACCGGGCGCATCATTCCCGGGCACGTCCCCAAAGCTTTTTACATGACGAAGAAGGAGTGGGGTTGAAATGAAACTTTTGGAATTTTTAAAAGCAAAGCAGCTGCCGCTGGAGGAACCATTGCCGGAGGCCCAGCCATTTTGCGGGGAGCCCTACAAACGCCTTGCCCGCCGCCTTACCAGGGACGAAGCGCTGCTTCAGGAGCTTTTTGCCTGCTTTGAAAACCCCACGGAGTATTACACCCTGCATCGGGGAGAACTGGAGGAAAGAAGTATTTCTTCTGAGGACAACAGGGGAATCTGCTGGCTTACTTTGGTAAACCGGATGGAGGACGCCGGGCTTTTTTGCGAATTGGACTGGAAAGAGGAGCTTTCGGAGTTTATCGGCTGGATGGAACAGCTGGCGGAAAGCAGAGGCTTGCCGGTTCAGCCGGAATGGTTCTCGGAAGAGGGGGAAATTCCGGATTGGTGTGCTGTTTTGGAGGAAAAGTGGCGTCCCTATGGCTATTTGGTGGGCGGCGTGGATATTGACAGCGACAGCTACGTGCTGTTCCCTTGCCCTTGTGGGGAATTTGAGGAGCTGAAGGCCCTAGCAGCAGAAGCCGGGCACCGGATTGTGTTTTGGGGCAAGGAGCTGTAAGCCAAAACAGGCAGTTTGAGGAGATTTCTAAATCAATATTCCGGAAACGGAGAGGTGCGCGCTATGATAGGATCGATTGTAAAAGTAACGGTTGACAGGCCAATGGGCAGCTTTCATCCGGAACATAAGGATCTGTATTATCCTATCAACTACGGTTTTGTTGAGGGCATCTTTGCGCCTGACGGCGAAGAACAGGACGCATACGTCCTTGGAGTGAAAAAGCCTGTAAAGGATTTTACGGGAAAGGTAATTGCAATTATCCACAGAGGCGATGATATTGAGGAAAAGTGGGTTGTAGCGCCGGAAAACGCTGTGTTTTCAACAGAGGAAATTATGACGCAGGTTCAGTTTCAGGAGCAGTATTTTCGGTCAGAAATCAGGATGGGAAATCCCGCTGAATAAGGGGAGGCAGGCTAATGAAGCAAAATCCGGCGTTGGCGGGAAAACAGAAAATCGGCATCTTGGGGGAAAGAACCCTGCACCAGCAGCTGAAGCTTTGGCTGGAGCCGGATGAAAACTGCTGGGAACAGCCGGTAGGCGCTTATGTGGCTGATATTTTTCGTCCGGATCAGGGGGAGATTATTGAAATCCAAACCCGGCAGCTGTTTCGGTTAGAGGGTAAGCTGCGGTATTATCTCTCCCAAGGCTATCGGGTAGAGGTAGTTTATCCGGTAGCCCTGGTAAAATGGGTGCGCTGGCTGGACCCGGAAACCGGCGAGCTTTCCCAGCGGAAAAAGTCTCCCCGGCCCGAACGCCCCGCCGCCTTTTTTCAGGAGCTGTACGGCCTGCGGAAGCTGGTGGGGCAGCCGGGGCTTTCCTTCCGGTTAATTTTGCTGGAGTTGGAGCAGTACCGTCTGCTAAACGGCTGGGGGCCGGATAAAAAACGTGGCTCCCACCGGTGGGACAGAGTTCCCATAGAGCGTTTAGGGGAGCTCTGCTTTGCCTCTCCGCAGGATTTTTTAGCCCTTCTGCCCCAAGCCCTGCCGGAAAAAATAACCACCGCCTGGCTGGCAAAAGAGCTGCGTATTCCCCGGACCGCCGCCCAAAGCGCTTTGGGGATGCTCTCCTCCTGGGGGGTGCTGGAGCGCACCGGTAAGGAGGGCCGGGCCTACTGTTATGCCTTGCCTCCGGCTGCAGCGGCTGTAAAATAAGTTTTGGGACGTAACTGCTCCGGTTACGTCCCATGTTTTTTGGCAAGTATTATAAAAAGATTGAAGAAAACGAAAAAAATGTTATAATTAAAGTAATTGATGGAAAATAAAAATCATGAAGGAGGACTTTGAGATGGCACTGTCAACTGTTCGTACACAATACGGCGTTATCTGCGGCCTTGCCCGAGAAGGGTACAGCGAGTTCCGGGGAATCCCCTATGCCGCACCCCCGGTAGGGGAACTGCGCTGGAAAGCCCCTCAGCCCCCTGCGCCTTGGCAGGGGGAATATCAGGCGGTTAAATTCCCGGCCCAAAGTATGCAGAAAAAACGCCCCAGCGCCTTGTATGATAAAGAATTCCGTGATGATGAACGATGGCTTTTCCCCTCCAGTGAAGACAGCCTGTATCTCAATATCTGGACGCCGGCGGAAACCGGGCAGGAGGCCCTGCCGGTGGTTTTCTGGATCCATGGAGGAGCGTTTATGGGCGGCTGCGGAGGAGAAAAGGAGTTTGACGGCAAGCGCTTTTGCGAAAAAAAGGTGATCCTGGTTACTGTGAACTACCGGCTTAACCTGTTTGGCTTTCTTGCCCATCCCTGGCTTACGGAGGAAAGCCCTCACCATGTTTCCGGCAACTACGGTATTTTGGACCAGATTGCCGCCCTGCGCTGGGTTCGGGAAAATATCAGCGCCTTTGGGGGAGACCCGGAAAACATCACCGTTATGGGCCAAAGCGCAGGGGCTATGAGCGTGCAGACGCTGGTGTCCTCCCCGTTGACAGAAAACTGGATCAGCAAAGCAATCCTGCAAAGCGGCGGCGGCTACCAAAACGGGATGAACGAGGATGTTTCCCTGCAGGAGGCCGAAAAGCTTGGTGCAATTTTTGTGGAGGAAACCGGGGCAACAAGCTTAAAAGAGCTGCGGAGCCAAACACCGGAGCAGCTGTATGCGGCATTTGGCAGCTTTATGGAAAAAATAAGCAAGCTGCACAGCGGCCTGCCCATGCTGCCGGTGGTAGACGGCTATGTTCTGCCGGAGGGGTATAACGCCCAGGTGGAAAACGGTACGGTGAAAAAGATCCCCTACCTGCTGGGCTCCAACCTGGATGATATTTTTGTATCCCCGGAGGAAACAGCGGCCGGGCAGAAAAGCAAGCTGTATCAGGGCTGTGTTGCCTGGAGCCAGAAGCTGGAATCCGCCGGGTTCCCCCCTGCCTATGTTTACTTTTTTACCCGCCGGCTGCCGGGGGACGATGCCGGAGCTTTTCATTCCGCGGAGCTTTGGTATATGTTCGGCACGCTGGAGAGGTGCTGGCGTCCCTTTACGGAGCATGACTACCGTTTAAGCGAGGCTATGGTAAGCTATTGGGCAAACTTTATCCGCAGCGGAAACCCCAACGGAGAGGGTCTGCCCCAGTGGAAGCCCTGCACTATCAGCGGCGGCGACGTCCTGGAACTGGGGTAGCCGGCAGCCTCTTCGAGAATAAACTACAAGAATAGCCAAAAAGGGATTGAAGAAAACCGAAAAATGATTATAATATAGAATAGAACAGCCGTTGTTAGGGTATTTTGCTTTGATGACGGCTAAAATTTTGTAAAAGGAGTTTGGAATGAAATGAATTTGAGGAAAATCCGCGCAGTTTCTGCGCTGCTGCTGGCAGTGGTGCTGCTGTTTGCCACCGCTTGCTCCGGCGGCCAGAAGCAAAGCTTTGCTGAGGCTCATGACGCTTTTGAAACCACCCTGGCCCGGCAGGAAAACGATACCGACCCGATCCCCGAGCCGCCGGAGGGTGTGTTTGACCTGGTAAAATACTCCTCTAAGGTAGGAGACCTTTCCGCCTATGTTTCCAGCGACCCTGGGGACGGCCAGAAGCATCCCATGATCATCTGGGTTGTTGGCGGCTGGGGCAACGGCATTGACGACTTCCCCTGGTGCTACCCGGAATGGGATAACGACCAAACCGGCTCCGCCTTTTGGCAGGCCGGCGTGCTTACCATGTACCCCTCCTTCCGGGGCGGCAGCGGCAACCCCGGCCATTACGAGGCCCTGTTTGGTGAGGTGGACGACATCGTTTCCGCCTATCAGTACGCCGCCTCCCTCCCTTATGTGGATCCGGACCGCATCTATCTGGGCGGCCACAGCACTGGCGGCACCCGGGCGCTGCTTGCCTCGGAATATACCGACGTCTTCCGCGCCGTATTCTGCTTTGGGGCAGTGGACGAGGTAAAGTACCACAACAACAGCCAGTTCACCTTTGATACCTCCAGCGATGAGGAGTTCAAAATGCGTTCCCCCATCCACTGGCTGGAGGACGTAAAAAAGCCCACCTTCCTGATTGAAGGCAGCGAGGGCAACTCCGCCAACCTGCTGAATATGGAGAAAGCCACCAAAAATGAAAATCTCAGCTTTTTTGTGGCCGAAGGGGCAGACCACTTCTCGGTACTGGCTCCTGTAACCCGTCTGCTTGCCCAAAAGGTACTGGCGGATACCGGTGCAGAGTGCAACATCACCTTGACCCAAGCGGAAATTGATACCGCTATGGCTATGGCGCCGGAAACACCCCTGCCTGTTATGGTGCCATATACTATAGAGGGCGACAATAGTGTAAGCTTTAAGCTCCCCTACCTTTGGGACGAGCAGGATTCCACCCAGGACGAAACCAGCGTGGATCTCGGCTTTTATTCCCGTTATGACGATGACAACCCCTGGGATATGTCGGTTCTGTACGCTCATCTGTACCCGGAGGTGGAGCTTGGAGACGGTATGACTGTTGAGGATTTGATTGCCGTAATGGAGCAGATTGGCTATACCGCCAGCGAAACCACTGTAGACGGCAAGCCTGCCTGGATTTGTACCGGCATTGACACCACTGAGTCCGGCAATACCTTTGATTCTTCTATTCTGTTTGTGAAAAACGGCGACATGGTTCTGGAGATGGACTATTCCCTCCATACCGACTTTGACGGCGCGGGTGAGCCTATCTTCAACGCTATTGTGGAAAGCATCGCCTTTCACAACTAAGCCTGCATAAGCCCTGAAAACACGGCCATGCGCTTCGTCCCCGGAGAAGAACGGCTTTTTCGGGGACGAAGCTGCGCCCTGTAGCCTGATAACAAAGGGGGAAGCACACAATGAAGCTTTATATTCAGCAAAAGGTCTTTTCCATTGGGGACAGTTACTCCATTTATGACGACACCCAGCAGGAGATTTTTAGAGTGCAGGGGGAATGGCTTTCCATTGGGGCAAAAATCCATTTGTACGATATCCATGGCGAGGAGCTGTTCTTTATTGCCGGCAAGGTGCTTTCTTTTCTGCCTCAATACAGTATTTATCGGGGCGACAGGCTTTGCGCCCAGGTAAAAAAGGAGTTTTCTCTGTTCAGCCCCCGGCTCACGATTACCAGCAACTACGGCGATTTTGAGATCAACGGGGACTTTTGGGACCACAATTATTCTATCAGCCGGGAAGGCCGGGAGCTGGGGGTCATCCGCAAGGAGTGGATGACCTGGGGCGACTGTTACGAAATGCTGGTGTATGATCCCTCCAACGCGCCCTTTTTTTCGGCCCTTGTGATTGCGGTGGACCAGTGCCAGCACAATGAGAATTAGTATGGCAGTATATTCTTGCGTAAAAAGCTAAGCTAAAGCGAAAGCACACCGGTGGCAAAGAATGTCAGGGATTTTTGCCAAAAACGAATGAAAGGAGCAGCGCATGAAGAAAATCCACAAATTGACGATTATTTTGCTCATAGTGCTGTTTATCGGTGTCTCCTCGGTAATATCGAATATATAGTAATATAACGTTAAAAAGTTCTTTTAAAACAAGGGCGGACGCCTACCCTTATGAACAGGCAATCATCAATGACGATATTGATTTTAGTGAAATTTCAAAAATATTTCCAACTGCTTCAGCGCCGCTTGGATCCAATTATACCAATCAAATAACATTACCGATATCCATTTCTTATTATGAGAGTATCTATGATAACACTCCTGTTTACACGATCAGCAAGGGGAATGTTATTTATTTTAATGTGACAGAATTAGCGAATTCCGGGGTTACTTATCGGGGAATTGAATCTTTACCTACAAATAAACGGGGCTGGCGACTCGCCAAACCGTTTGAGGTCGAAGGTGAAAGCAACAACAATCATTTATTGTATGTAAAACTGTCGGATTTGGAGAAGGTTTCCAAGTTATGGCTGGATAAAAATCCAAAGGCAATAACAGCATTGTCAAGTCATATACAAGGGTTATTTCCTACAAAGCAAGAGTATGTTCATTTAATTGTATTGCGCTTAGATAAGTTTCTGTATGAAAAAGGTATTTATCTGTCGCCTGATTTGAATAAACCTATTTTATCCGGTTTAACATATGTGACCTTTGCGCTTGCCCTTGTTATAAGGGTTTTTATGAAAAACTGATAGCACTCTGCGTGCCTTTATCCTTTTATCCCCAAAAATCCAAAAACGGAGGGAATGCCATTTGAAAGGCTTGCTGAAATACCTGAACAACTATAAAAAGGAAAGTGTGCTGGGGCCGCTGTTCAAGCTGCTGGAGGCATCCTTTGAGCTGTTTGTCCCCTTAGTGATGGCAAAAATGATCGACATCGGCATAGCCGGCGGAGATACGGGCTATATCTGGTGGATGGGCGGCATTCTGGTACTGCTGGGCGTTATTGGACTGGTGTGCTCCATTACAGCCCAATACTTTGCGGCCAAAGCAGCGGTAGGCTTTTCGGCGGCTCTGCGGCGTGATTTGTTCCGCCATATCCAATCCCTCTCCTACAGTGAGCAGGATACCCTTGGGGCCTCCACCCTGATTACCCGCATGACCAGCGATGTCAACCAGATTCAGTCTGGCGTAAACCTGGTGCTGCGGCTGTTTCTGCGCTCCCCCTTTATTGTAGCCGGAGCGATGATCATGGCTTTTACCATCAGCCCCCAAGCGGCGCTGGCCTTTGTTGTGGCGATTCCGCTGCTTTCTTTGGTGGTGTTTGGTATTATGAAGCTTACTATTCCCCTGTATCAAAAGGCCCAGTCCCAGCTGGATCATGTAACCAAAGTAACCCGGGAAAACCTGACAGGCGTGCGGGTAGTACGGGCCTTTCATAAGGAGGAGCGGGAAAAGGAAACCTTTTTTGCCGCCAACCGGGAGCTTACGCATACCCAGCTGTTTGTAGGCAAAATTTCAGCCCTGCTGAACCCGATTACCTACCTGCTGGTAAACGCCGCCATTTTATGGATTCTTTGGTCCGGCGGATGGGAAACCTATAACGGCGCTTTAACCCAGGGAGCTGTTGTGGCCCTGGTAAACTATATGTCCCAGATTCTGGTAGAGCTGATTAAGCTTGCCAACCTGATTGTATCGGTTACCAAAGCTTTGGCATGTGGAAGGAGAGTGCAGGCAGTGTTTGACACCAAATCTACACTTACGTCCCCTGAAAATGCCGCCCCCCAGCCGGAACAGCTGCCCCGGGAGATTGTGGCTTTTGAGGACGTTTTTTTCGCTTACCGGGGAACCCAGGCGGATTCCCTTTCCGGCATCACCTTTCGGGTAAGCCGGGGGGAAACTGTGGGCATTATTGGCGGTACCGGCTCAGGCAAAAGCTCCCTTGTCAACCTAATTCCCCGGTTTTATGACGTCCGCGCAGGCCGCGTTTTGGTGGACGGCATTGACGTGCGGGAGTATTCTTTAGACGAGCTGCGAACAAAGGTTGGCGTAGTACCCCAAAAGGCGGTGCTGTTCCAAGGCACCGTGCGGGAAAACCTGCTGTGGGGCAATGAGTCTGCCACTGAGCCGGAGCTGCTGGAGGCGCTGCGCCGGGCCCAGGCCATGGATTTTATCAACAGCAGGCCCGAGGGGCTGGATACGGTAATCCAGCAGGGTGGGCGCAACCTTTCCGGCGGCCAGCGGCAGCGGCTTACCATTGCCCGGGCGCTGGTAAGAAGACCGGAGATTTTAATTTTGGATGACAGCAGCTCCGCCCTGGATTACGCTACCGACGCCGCTTTACGCCAGGCCCTGCGGGAAATTGAGGGGGAAACCACCGTGTTTATCGTTTCTCAGCGGGCATCCTCCATCCGCCATGCCGGCCAGATTTTAGTGCTGGATGACGGAGTTCTTGCCGGCCTTGGCACCCACGAGCAGCTGCTGGAAAGCTGCCCGGTTTATCAGGAAATTTGTAAATCCCAGCTGACAAAATAGAAAAACCCCCGAACCGAAAGCTGTGCTTTTGTCCGGGGAGAAAGGAGCTGTTTTGCATGGGAAATAAAAAGCAAACCAACACGCCCCAGGGGGCGGTTATCAAAAACATCCTGCGCTATATTAAGCCCTATTGGCTGACGGTACTGGCAACGATATTGTTTGCCGCTATTACTGTGGGGCTTACCTTGTATGTGCCTATTCTTATCGGCCAGGCGGTAGACTGTATTATTGGCCCTGGTCAGGTGGATTTTACCGGCATCCTGCGGGTAATGCAGATAATTGCTTTGGCGGTACTGCTTACCTCTGTGTTTCAATGGCTGATGAACCGCTGCAACAATCATATTGCCTATCACGTGGTGCGGGATATCCGGGATAAGGCCTTCAGCAAGCTGACCATCCTGCCCTTAAGCTATTTGGACCAGCGCCAGACCGGTGAAGTGGTAAGCCGGATTGTAGCGGATGTCGATCAGTTTTCCGAGGGCCTGCTGATGGGCTTTACCCAGCTTTTTACCGGCATTGCCACCATTTTGGGCACTTTGGGCTTTATGGTAAGCCTTCATGGAGGCATTACCCTGGTGGTGGTGCTGATCACCCCGGTTTCCCTGCTGGTAGCCAGCTACATTGCCCGGAAAACCTACTCCATGTTCAAGCTCCAATCGGAGGCCAGGGGGGAAATTACCTCCCTGATTGACGAAATGGTGGGCAACCAGAAGGTGGTGCAGGCTTTCAGCTATGAGAAAAAGGCGGAAGCCCGGTTTGATGTAATCAACGACCGGCTTTCTCGCTACAGCCTGCGGGCAATCTTCTTTTCTTCCATTACAAACCCGGCTACCCGGTTCGTCAACGGGCTGGTGTATGCGGGGGTGGGCATTACCGGAGCGTTGATTGCAGCGAACGGCGGTATTACAGTAGGTGTGCTTTCCAGCTTTTTAAGCTATGCCAACCAGTACACCAAGCCCTTTAACGAGATTTCCGGCGTAGTAACAGAGCTGCAGAACGCGTTAGCCTGCTTTGCCCGGGTATTTGAGCTGATTGAACAGCCTGCCGAAGTCCCGGATGCCCCCAACGCCAAAGTTCTTTCCAAGGCGGACGGCAGTGTGGATTTGGAGCATGTATACTTCTCCTATACGCCGGGGCAGCGGTTGATTGAGGATTTGAACCTCTCGGTAAAGCCGGGGCAACGGGTAGCTATCGTTGGGCCTACCGGCTGCGGCAAATCCACCCTGATCAACCTGCTGATGCGGTTCTACGATGTAGACCAAGGGGAAATCCGGGTAAACGGCATTCCTATTAAAAAGATGACCCGGGAAAGCCTGCGGAACAATTACGGCATGGTGCTGCAGGAAACCTGGCTGCGCTCCGGAACAATCCGGGAAAACATTGCCTACGGCTATCCAAACGCCACTGAGGAGCAGGTAATTGAGGCTGCCAAGGCGGTGCATGCCCATAGCTTTATTCGGCGGCTGCCCCAGGGGTATGATACTATTGTTTCAGAGGACGGAGGGAATCTCTCTCAGGGCCAAAAGCAGCTGCTTTGTATTGCCCGGGTAATGCTTTCTCTGCCTCCTATGCTGATTCTGGACGAAGCAACCTCGTCTATTGACACCCGCACCGAGCAGCGGGTGCAACAGGCCTTTGCCAAAATGATGGAGGGGCGTACCAGCTTTATTGTGGCTCACCGGCTCTCCACCATTCAGGAGGCGGATGTGATTTTGGTGATGAAGGACGGCAATATTATCGAGCAAGGCACCCACCAGCAGCTGCTGGAGAAAAAGGGCTTTTACCACCAGCTTTACCAAAGCCAGTTTGCTCACTAAGTTTTTGTTGCGGGACAGGACAGCTCTTTTGTTCTTCTGCCCCTTTTTCAAAATTCCCGATTGGAGTAGGGGAACCGGATTATCCCGCCTGCTACCACCGGCGCCACCGACCCAAACGGGCCACTGCCTGCCATCAAGCAAAATTCCCTGCCGCCCACTCATCCGGAAACTGCGGATTGAGCATTCACTTTGCCTGATAAGGATGCTTTTATGGGCAAAAAACCGGGTTTTTCCTGCCTTTGGGACGGATTATGCTGTTGTTTCCTCCGCAGGTGCTGGCAAACGCGGGGCTTTGGCTTTTGGCTAACAGGCTGTTTCACCGTCATGCACAATAATAACGGGCTTGCTGTTCCGTCCCAAAAAGACGAAACTGCAAGCCCGTTATTTTACTGCTTTTCCAAAAACTTACTTTCTCCGGGACCACTTGCCGAACAGCGACTTTTTATACTGCAACAGTTCTTCCTTGGCGGCCTGGTTATTGCCCGCTTTTTGCAGATAGCCAACCGCTTTCGGGATATCCTCCGCCACGCCAAGGCCCCTGCCATAGATGTACCCCAGCATATAGAAGGCTTCCGCGTTGTTCCAGTCCACCTTTTCCAGGTACTCTCTGGCCAAAACGTAGTCCTGAGGCACACCCAAGCCCTCAAAGGCGCATTTGCCCAGATAGTAGACTCCCCAGGTGCTGCCCTGGTCGTAAGCGGCTTTTAACAGCTGATAGGCCTTGGCATAATCCTGCTGCACCCCTTTGCCATAAAAATATGCTTTGCCCAGCAGGTTCTGGGAGCCCATATGCCCGGAGGGGATCCCCTTCTCAAAGCACTTTACGGCGTAAGCTTCGTCCGCTGCAGTGCCAATGCCGCTGAAATAGCATCTGCCAACCTCATACCAGCCGCCGGGCTCACCGCCCTCGGCAGCCTCCTTAAACCAGTGGAGGGCCTCCTCCTTCTGCCCGGCCTTTTCCAGATCCTTGGCATAGATGGACTGCAAAATAGGATGCCCGCACTCCGCCCCGATTCTATAGATATCCTTGGCCTTCTCCGGCTCCGGGAGAATAATATCCTCATCTCCCTGGGTATAATAGCGGTTCAAATTGTTGGCGGCAAAGTACATACCGCCCTGCAGGGCTTTCTGGAACCAAGGCTCACACTGGGAGATATTCTCCTTTAAATAAGCCTTATAAGCGGCATGATTTGGGAAAGAATCCGGCCCCTTATCCTGGATGCGCAAAAAGTCCCACCAAAAGTAGGAGTTCGCCACAGTGTACTGGCAGAAGGCGTCTCCCGCCTCCGCCATGGCAAGAACCTCGTTAAAAGCCTCCTGCAGGCTGGCAAAGGGCATTGTTTTCAGAACAGAGGGGGTAAGCTCCCCGCTGCGCAGCGCAACCATTACGCCAATAGCACTGCCCTGCTCCACCGAAAGGTGCAGCAGCCTGGTAGCCTGGTCGTCATTTTCAGGGAAGCCATGGCCAGCCCACACATACTGGTGCCCGCAATAGCACCGGGCTAAAATACAGCTGGCGTCTCCGTCCCCTGCGGCAGAGGCTTTTTCCAGCAGCGTAAAGGCTTCCTTGCCTTTTCCGGTACGCTCGTTGTAGTAGATGTCCTGAAGCGCCTGCTTCACTTCATTGCTTAATACTTTTGCCATTTTTCTCATCTCTCCTATCTCTTTTTTCAAAAAACAGCGCCGGTAATATTTTTAAGCTGCAGCAATACGGTTATATGCCTTTCCTTTCGCGAAGAAAGAACCTGCCGGCACTGCAGCTATAAAAATAAACGAGATATTATAGGACAGGTATACAGCCCCTGCCACATTTTGTGCAGCCGGCTACTTTTTGTTCGCCTGTTTGGTAATATCCTTCCAGTCCGCCCCATGGGGGAGATACTCCCCATAAGGGTATTTTATAAACCATTCCGCCGCCTGCCGGGCAGTCATTTTAGCGGAATAGAACTTCAGCTCACTTCCCTCCGGCCGGGTAGCCTCTACCGTACATCTGGCGTCCTGCTTATCCCCTGCCTTTACCTGAATCCACATATAACCCGAGGGCAAAACATGCTCCACCTGCTGGTAACTGCCGTCCACAATACCGTTGGCCGCCAGCCGGATGTCCTCCTGTGTAAAGTTCATGTGCCTCTCCGCCGCACCGCTGGTGGAAATCAACAGCAGCCGCTGCATGGGGGCTCTTTCCTCCTGAGGGGCGGCCTTAGGGGCGGGGGTGTATACCTGCCTTGGCTGCCAGCCCGTTAACGCAGGCACTTGGCGTCTTAACCAGCCCGTTAAAATCTCTCTGGCTTCCCTTACATTGCAAATTTTTGCCTGTCCCTGCGTTCCTGCGGCAGGCTCCAATAAAAGCTCTACAACGTCCGCGCCCGCTTTCGTCGCCCGCATGGCCTTAAAGCTGCCAGCCTCTGTTTCCGTCGGACGGGTTGGCGTCAAGGTAAAGCCCCCTCCGTTTGCCATGCAAAGACGCAGCTGCTCCTCTATGTCTGCAGCGCTCACCCGGGAGGTTACCTCCTCCCCCACCTGCAAAATCATGTCCTGAACGCCGCCGGTAAGGGTTTCTTTCTGTATCTGTTCAGAGGCCCGCAGGCTCTGCTTCTGCTGAAAGTCCCGCTCAAACTCCTCCCGCTCATGCTCCTTCATGGCCATAAAGTCATGCTGCTGGCCGTTCCGGCCCCGTTTTGCTTCCGGCACCCGCAGGGCAAGGTAATCCGCCGCGGCCTGTAAATCATCCGGTTTTTTAAAGTCAGTCACTGCCTTCTGCCAGCGGTCGTCCACCAAAACCAGCTCCAGGGTGCGGCTGGTGCGGGTGCCGTTTTGGGTACTGTGCTGATGGATTTCGTCCACCGTAAAAATACCCCGAATTCGTTCAATTTTAGTAGCAACCTCCCCCAAAACCCACTCATTTCCGATTCCCACTGCGTCAAACCACCTGCCGTTTTGCTCCAGGTCCTGATCCACCATGGCAAACAGCTCTTCTACCGGCGGGGCCTCCTCCGGGTAAGGCAGCTGGCTGCGGATCGATTGAGCCAACCTGCTTTTGCCAGGGAAAAACACATCCCGCACAGCGGTAACCATCATATAAATGCCGCCGGCCAGCAAAAGCACCGCCGCAACGGCGCAAACAATCAGAGTACCATAGTCCTCCGCGTCCCAGTAAGCCTGGTCCTGCTGTATTCCGATAAAAAACCCTGCGGCGGCGCAAACTCCCAGCAGCAGCACCAAAACCGACCAAAAAATCCAGGCAACCCGTTTTCTGGTACGGCTGAGGCAATACCCCTCCGCAGCGCCGTGGGGGTCGTTTTGTTTTTGAGCTTTTTGCAGGGCCCATATCACCGGGATCGCGAAAATCCACAGGGTAAGCACCAGCAGAATATAGATCACAATATTCCAGGGCCAGCGCAAAAGGCCGGCGCCGTTCTTTTTCTCCTCCGCCATAAAAACGGCCTCCTTTTCTGCTCGGATATCTAAAGGATATTTTAGCATTTCCACTCCGGTTTTTCAAGACGAAGCACAAATTTTCTATTCTCATGCCACAGCTAAAATACTGCACATCCATTTCAGGAAACCTGCCTTTTCGCAGAGAAAACCCTGTCGAAATTGTTGTGCTGGACAAAATTCCGCAGCACAATTTGTCACCCCGCCAGAATACGACAAAGGTTGGAAAGTCCCTTATAAACCAAAAAGGCCGCCCTGCCCCCATAACAAGGAAGCAAGGCGGCCTTTTTGTGGGGAGAAATGCCTATCTTCTCTCCCTTTTTTCCTTTTTATATGCCCTAAGGAATACCCCGGCAGTAACCGCAATCATCACCGCCGTTATACCATACAGCAGGTAAGCCCAAAGCGGCGTACCCAAAACAAAAATCCCGGTTGCGGTATCTCCATAGCCGATAGCATCTTGCAGCGGCTGGTACTTCAAGCTCTCTGCCGCTGCGGCTATAGAACCCGCCAAAAGAACCGCACTGCCCACCAAAAGCGCGCCCTTTCTCTTGGTGTGTCTGCCCGTTTCCGCAGCAGGCATCTGCTCTGCTTCCCCTGAAACCAGCTCATCCAAAGACATCCCAAAAATCTCACACAGCGCCAAAAGGTTGGACGTACTGGGCCTGGAGCTATTATCCTCCCACTTTGTAACCGCCTGACGAGAAACCCCAAGCTCCCCCGCCAGCGCCTCCTGAGATAAATGCTTCTTCAGCCGCAGCTCTTTAATCCGTGTGCCTATCTCCACAATGTATTTCCCCTTTCCATTCAGTTTTGCCATTATCATAGCCCAAAAAGCACACGCTGTCTACCAACTATCCGGCAACTATCGGTTGCACACCCGTTTTACAATGTCAAAACCTCTCGTTAAAGCATAAGCCCACAGGGGCCGCACAGGGTTATTTCCCCCATGCGGCCCCCATCAACAGGTTATTCCTTTGTATTTGTGGTAGGCTGGGCCTGGTAATAAATGGCCTTAGCCTTGTTATCCAGCAGGAAGGCGGTTGGCAGGAATTTTCTGCACTGTCATGCCGTCCAGCAGGCCAACTACACCTTTCAGACGAAGCTCATTGCCATGGACGCCTGCGTGAGCAGGATTTCCAAAAAACCGCTGCAAAAACAAGCTTCCGGGACGTCGCCGCACCGGCAAACTTTCTTCCTACATCTCCAGCATCCCATAAATGGAAAGCACCTGCTCCAGCCGCTCCGCCCCAGCTCCGTCCAAATACCGCAGCAATGCCTGATCCCAGTCCTTTTCCGGCTCCATGGGCGGCTCTTCTGCCGGCGTTCGGGCCAAAAAACGCTCCTGTTCCTCCTGGGGCAGCAGACGTAACAGCACCGCCAGTTCCAAATCCCCTAAAGAAGCAAACAGCGCCGGATAGTCCTCTGTCCAAAAGCACCCGGTCTCCAGCAAATCCGCCAAGTCATAAATGCTGTGAATCCCGCCGGAAAGGATCGCAAGCTTCTTCTCCATATCCTCTTCCCGGCTGATCTCCTCGGCAATCCGGCAAAAAACAGCGTTGCTCACCGTGTTGTCATCCTGGAAGTAAAGCTTCTGGCCCATAGCCTCCGGCTGCTCCTTCCGGCAGATAAACCACACCGCAAACTCTCCGGTTTTGGCACTGTGGTACAGCCGCCTGCAAATGGAAGCCGCCGCCTTCCGCAAATAGGCAAGCGTCTCCTGAGAGGTAATCTGCAAAGCCTCCCGCAGCTGCTTATACACCTGGGTAGCCTGCAGCTGAAAGCCCTCTTTGTCCAAAGAAGCCAACTGTGCCGCCAGCACCCTGCCGTCCTCCTCACTCAGGCTCAGCTCCATGGGCGAGCGCCCAAGCCATACCGCCCCCAAAGCGTTTGTCAGGGTAATCTCAAACAAATTCACCCCCAAGCTCTGCCAGGGCAGCCCATACGGTCGGCTGTATTGGCTTAACAGCCCGGCAATTTCCCGCCGGGGGAACCGCCCGCAAACCCGGTTTTCACAAAGCAGCGCTTTCAGGTATTCGGTTAAATAAGCAATTCCCCACAGCCTTTCCAGCGGCAAATACAGGGGATAATCAATCGAAAAATCCAAAGCCAGCGCATCCACCTCCGGCCTGTAAATAGAGAGAAAGTCCGAAATCTGGTCCATCGTCTCCCCATAGCAGATTAACGGCAAAGGCACCTCGGTTTTTTCCACCTGCAAAAGCAGCAGCTTGCAGCGGCGCAGTTGGCGGTTAATCTCCCACAGCCCTCTAGCATACAGCTGCGCCACCCCTTCGGTCTCCAAAAGCTCCAGCCCCCGCTGAGGGCTCAAAGGCTTCAAGCAGTAGTCAATACAGTACAAAGCCGAGGCAAACAGCATCTCCGCCACACCCACCGGCACCGAGGAGCTTTTCTCCCGTGTATACCGCCGGGTAACCACCGCCAGCAGCTGCAGCAGATCATTCCCAAAAGCCTGCTGCTGTGTATCCGAAAGCAGCCCCTTCTCCCGGGCAGCCGCCAGCAGCGCCTGTGTGTAGCGGTTCGGGTCCAGCTGCTCCGTCGTAATGGGAAAAGACGAAACCACCTCTCCCCCGTCCCCCGCAGCATTCTTTTTCAGGACGTCCCGCATCGCCAATTCCCGGGCATCCTTTTCAGTGCGCATGCCCGCAGTGTTCGCCGTGTTCATGATGGTGCTCCTCCTCCCCGTCCTCGTCATCCTGCTCCATAGGGTCCTCTTCTTCCTCCTGCTCCATCAGCATTTGTGTCAGCTCCTCGTCCCCGGGCACAGGTGGCAGCCCCTCCCTCACCCGCCGGGCCGCCCGCTCCAAGGCGGTGCCGGTCAACAGCTCCATATTGCCTTTACATTCCTCAAACTCATCCCGCATCAGCCGCAGCAAGGTCTGGTCGTCCACCCGGTCCAGCATCTCGGTTTTGAAGTAGTAAAACGCCTCCACCAAATCCCCCAAAACCTCGGCATACTCCGCTTGGTTCAAATATTTGGAGTCGCAAAACAGCTCAATCATTTGAGGCACCAGGGCACAGTCAAACTCCACCCGCCCACTGGACGAAAGCGCCTCTCCCCGTCTTTGTACCAAAGCCTCCGCTTCCTTTGGGGATAAGGTAAGCTCAAACCGCCGGCTTGCCTGATTGGCAGCCAAAATCTCATTGGCAGCGCTTTGCAGGGAGCTTTTCTGTAAAAAAGCCAAAGAAAAATCCATCCCCACACATCCTTTCAAATAAAAAACTTATTGACAATTTGATGAACTTATGGTATAATACGAAAAATATTTGTGTTCATTTTTACCAATGATGTACCCTGTATTTTATCATAGGTATCAGGAAAAGTCAAGGAGGAGATTGAATGAGCCAGCCCTTCACCGCTGAGGAAAAAAGCAGTTTCAGTTCCGCCGTCATATTCGGGACCACCTGCTGGAATACATTTTGGATACTCTCTCCCCTACTTTTCTCTCAGTAATCGTTTTATGGCTGGGGCAGGCGCTGCGTTGGTGGCCAGGAATTTTATTTGCCGCCTTGTACGGCATTGCCAGAACAGCCTCCCGCATCTTCCATTACAAAAAGGAATATATTGATCTGGAGGTCAAACAAAACAGTTAGCCCTCCCTTTATTTTTTGGACGAAACTGCCGCCCGGAGCTTTCTGCCTCCGGGCTGTTCTTTTTCAAACCCCTCTATTTCCCTGAAAGGAGCCGGATCCCCCATGAAAACCCCTATCCAAACCGCCCTGGAGCAATACCTGCAAAAGGATCTTTCCCGTACCCATATGCCTGGCCACAAGGGCGCTGCCTTCGACCTTCTCGCCCCTGTCCTGCCATATGATCTCACCGAGGTTCAGGGTACTGATAGTCTCTACCAAGCCGAAGAAGCCATTGCCGAGTGTGAGCGCCAATACTCCCAGCTTTACGGCAGCAAAGGCACCTTGCTTTCTGCCGGAGGGTCAACCCTGTGTATCCAAACCATGCTGGCCCTGGCCTTTCTCCCTGGCAACGAACTGATCGCCGGCCGCAACCTCCATGTTTCCGCCGTAAACGCCATGGCCCTTTTGGACCTCCGCCCCCACTGGGTCTACCCCCGGCAAAACCCGGACGGCATCGGCTCCACCCTTGCCCCGGAGGATATCGAGCGCGCCCTTGTCCAACACCCTAACGCCAAAGGGGTATACCTAACCAGCCCTGATTACTTTGGTGTTTTGTCGGACGTAAGCGCAATTTCATCACTTTGCCGCTCCCGGAACATCCCTCTGCTGGTAGATAACGCCCACGGGGCTCACCTGCCCTTTTTAGCCCCCCCTTGCCACCCCATAACCCAAGGCGCCTCTCTCTGCTGTGACTCTCTTCACAAAACCATGCCGGTAATCACCGGCGGGGCGCTTCTCCATATCGGGGAGGAAAAATACCTTCCCCATGCCAAACAAACCATGTCCATGTTCGGCAGTACCAGCCCCAGCTACTTAATCATGCTTTCTATTGACAGGGCCTTGGACTATATCCACACCCAATGCCGGCAGGACCTGGCCCAAACCGCCCGCCGTACCGCCTCCCTAAAGGCATTGGCACAGCAAAAAGGCTTTTTCGTCCCTGGCCCGCCCCACTTGTGTGACCCAACCCGCCTCACCCTAGGCTTTGCTTCCGTAGGTTATACCGGCGAACAATTCGGGCAGCACCTCCGTTCTCATGGCATTGAGCCGGAGTATCTTTCTTCAGTAGGCTGTGTCCTGTTAATGTCCTCCTTCCTGCGGGAGCAGGACTGGGCGCGAGTCAGCCAAATGCTGCAAAATATCCATCCAAAGCCTTCTCTCTCTCAGGGTCCCCCCGCCCCCCTGCCTGTAGCCCAAAGCGGCATCACCCTCCGGGAGGCCATATTCAGCCACTCCCAGCTCCTTCCGGTAAAACAATGCGAAAATAAAATCTGCGCCTGCGTCAAAAGCCCCTGTCCGCCGGGCATCCCCATCGTCATGCCTGGCGAACGTATCGAAAAAAATTTAATAAAAACCCTCAAACAGTATAGAATTTCCTTCCTAAATGTGGTAAAATAAAAAAAAGAAGATATTTTATAAGTAAAAAGTAATAGTGAATAGTAAATAGTGTAGGTGTCCCTGCGGGACGGATTTGAAAAGGGTTTCTCTGTAAACAATAACTGCCCAAGCCATTCCCCAAACCACCAATCCGCCCCCTCCTCCGCACCATTCAAATCGCTCCCATAGGAGCGTTCTATCCCTATTCACTCTTCACTATTCCCTTTTACTTAATAAAGGAGGTTTTTGTATGAAGTTAATTCTCGCCATTGTATCAAATGAAGACAGCTCCAAAGTATCCTCCGGCCTGACAAAAGCCAGGTTTTCAGTAACTAAGCTGGCTACTACCGGCGGGTTCTTAATGTCCGGCAACACCACCTTCCTGGTAGGTACAGATGACGAAAAGGTGGATCAGGTAATTAAAATTATTGGGGAGCACAGCAAAAAACGCAGCCAAATGGTTCCCTCTACCGCCTCTTACGGCGTAGGTATGTACTCCTCCTTCCCCATTGAGGTCACCATCGGCGGCGCAACCGTTTTCGTTATGGACGTAGAGCGCTTCGAGAAGCTGTAAAGCCACTTTTTTCCACTCCCTTTTTAGGACGTCGTTTTGTCTCCTGCCTTTCCATAACCATGGGCATCCAGGCAGGCTCTCCCGTCTGAAAAGGGCAACCTGAAAACTGTAATAAACTAAGGGGCAGGCGGCAGCGTCTGCCTGTTTTTTTGATAAAACCCAGCCGGAGCTCTCCCCCCCAAAAAACAAGCTCCGGCACAAGCTTGTAAAAGCGGAACGGAGGTCAACCATGCTGGAAACCTTTCTCGCCAACCGCCAGCTTATCCAAACCCTACGGGAAATGTCCCAAAACCGCCGCCTGCCCCACGCTATCCTGCTGGAGGGCGAACCCGGCTCCGGCAAACGCACCGTGGCCCGCGCTCTGGCCCAGGCCGTCCTCTGTACCGGCCAAACCCCGCCCTGCGGCCTCTGTACCGGCTGCAAAAAGGCCCAGCGCGGCGTCCATCCGGATTGGATCACCGTGGGCGAATCCTGCACCGCCCCCCTCTCTTTTCATATCGAAACCATCCGCCAAATCCGTGAAACCATCCAAATCGCCCCCAATGAAGGCGAAAAAAAAATCTACCTCCTGCAAAACGCCCAAAATATGACAGTCTCCGCCCAAAACGCCCTTCTCAAAATCCTGGAGGAACCCCCCGCTCACGGTATGTTCCTGCTGCTGTGTGAGAACCGCTCCTCCCTGCTGGAAACAGTGGTATCCCGCTGCGCCGTATTCTCCTTGCAGCCTCCTACCCCCAGCCAGTGCTTCAGCTATCTTACCCAACAGCTTCCTCAAGAACCTCCAGAACATCTCCGCCAGCTTGCGGAGGAAGCAGGCGGCAATATCGGCAAAGCTATGGCCCTTGCCGCCCAACCGGAGGACGGCCCCGGCCCCCAAGCCCGGCAGCTGCTCACCCACATTCTTCAGGATGACGAGTTCCAGCTGGCCGCCTACCTTACTCGGTATGACCGTAAAAAAGACCAGCTTCTCGCCGTCCTCCCCCTTCTCAAAGAGCTCTGTAAGGAGATGGCGGCGGAGAAATTTTCCAAACATTCCGAAAATTCCTTTACAAAACAGCATTCTTCCAGGCTTTCGGCATTGCAGTGGGTAAAAATAATTGATATAATAGAAGATACTGCGGAGTTATTAGGCCAAAACGTCAACCTTACCCTAATTCTCGCAGGTCTCAGCGCAAAAATCAAAGCAATCACATAATTATTTTTTGCGGGACGGCACAGCCGGTTTGTTATCTCAGGCTCTCCCGGCAGCTGTCCCAAAAGGGAGGATACTTCGTTATGGAAGGATTTATCACGCCGGAAGGACACACCGGTTTTTTAGCCAAAAAGCTGTTTGACAACATGGGTACCATCCAGTGGGGCGCGGTAGCCTATATCGAAAAGAACGGCGGCGGCCCTCAAGGCAATCATACCCACAGCGATAACCACATTTTCATCGTAGTGGAGGGCGAAGCGGAAGTCATTACCGGAGCGGAAAGCCATATCGTCCAAAAGGATGAAATGTTTTTTGTCAACGGCATGATCCCCCACTCCATCTGGAACCACGGGAATCAGCCCCTGAAGGTGATTAAAATCTCTGTAGCACGGGAATAACACCCTGCAGTTCCGTCCCCAAACACAAACCACACGCGCCGGCAAGCCCTGTTTGCCGGCAGCCATAAAAAAGGAGGACATTTGTGGCAGAAGTAATCGGAGTCCGATTTAAGGACGTAGGAAAAATCTATTATTTTGACCCCGGCGCCAACCAGGTAGAGGTAGGCACACGGGTGATTGTAGAAACCGCCCGCGGTGTAGAATGCGGCGAGGTAGCCATGGCCAACCGCCAAATCCTGGAGGAACAGGTGGTCAAGCCCTTAAAGCAGGTGGTCCGGGTGGCAACGCCGGAGGATCTGAAGCGGGTAAAAGCCAATGAGGAAAAGGAAAAGCAAGCCTTTGCCATCTGCCTGAAAAAAATCGCCGATCATAAGCTGAACATGAAGCTGATCGACGTAGAATACACCTTTGACAACAACAAAATCCTGTTCTATTTCACGGCGGACGGCCGGGTGGACTTCCGGGAGCTGGTAAAGGACCTTGCCTCCGTTTTCCGCACCCGTATCGAGCTGCGGCAGATCGGCGTTCGGGACGAAGCCAAAATGCTGGGGGGCATCGGCATCTGCGGCCGTCCCTTCTGCTGCTCCTCCTTTTTAGGGGAGTTCCAGCCGGTTTCCATCAAAATGGCCAAGGAGCAAAGTCTTTCCCTGAATCCCACTAAAATCTCCGGTATCTGCGGCCGGCTGATGTGCTGCCTCAAATACGAGCAGAACGCCTACGAATCCCTGCTGCGCACCACCCCCAAGGTAGGCGCCTATGTCTCCACGGCGGACGGCAAAGGCACTGTTACCGAGGTCAACCTGCTTACCGGTATGCTGAAGGTCATGCTGGAAAAAAGCGACGGTATCCCCAAGCTGTACCCCAAAAAGGAGGTCCGCCTGCTGCGGGATTCCCAAATCCGGGTAGAAAAAGCGGAAGCAGAGGCCCTCAAAGGCATCGAATAACCTCTGCTTTTTCATTAAATTTAGACGTGGCTGCTGCGGTTCATCCCGCGGCAGCCTTTTTGGCGTTCCGCACCGGCCTATCTTTTTCAGTGACGTCCTGCAAACCAAACGTTTTTACAAGTTTTCTCTCTTTTCCCCGCCATCCTTTTATGATAGGATAAAACCAGAACAAACCGGTTTGACTTCTATACCTAAATAAAAGCGAGGGATTTGAATGAACAAGATCCATGAAAACGATACCCAGCAGTTTGTAAACCAATGGGTGCTGAATACCATCCGGGAGCAGTATGCCGACGATATTGCCCTGGTAATCTCCCACAGCCTCTGGCGAATGGACCCCACCCCGCCCGCCTTCAGCTATTTTGTGCCTATCACCGATAAAGGCCGCCGCTTTGCCCAAACCTTTATTTTAGAGGGCATCGGGTTTGACATCTGGGGCATTGAGTGGCAGCGTCTGGAGCGCTTTGCCTCCCTGGAGGAGCAAAATCTCTCCTGCCTGGCAGACGGAGAAATCATGTACGCCCGCACCCCCGAGGACGCCCAGCGGTTCCGGGATCTGCAGTCCCGTCTGCAAAAGAACCTGAGCGACCCGGTGCAGCAGCGGGCCCGCAGCTTAGAGGCTTTTCAGCAGGCGCGGCAGCTGTACCTGAACCTGCTGTTCAGCAGCGGCAGCGATGTAAAGATGGCTGCCAACTACATCTCCTATTTCCTGGACCGCGCACTCTGCTTCGCCCAAGGCCGCTGTTTCAAAGGAACACACTCTGCCCTCCGCCTGGAGGAGCTGCGTCAAATGGGCGGGCTGCCCCAAAATTACGCCGAGCTTTCCGCCGCCCTTGTGGCCGAAACGGACGAACCCTGCCTCAAACAGCTCTGTCACCGGCTGATTGCCATAACCTCAGCCGCCCTCAGCTGTCCGGACGCAGCCCCGTCCCCGGAACATAACTTTCAGGATTTGGCTGACTGGTACGGCGAGCTTTCCTACACCTGGCTGCGCATCCGCCATTACGCCGCCTTGGGGGACGTATCCGGCTGCTGCTACTGGGGCAGCTTTCTGCAAAAGGAGCTAAACGACGTCTGTGAGGACTTTAACCTGCCCAAAATGGAGCTGATGTCCCATTTTGACCCTCAAAACCTCCCCGCCTTTGCCGCCCATGCCGATAAGCTGGAGCAGC
Source organism: uncultured Oscillospiraceae bacterium (assembly GCA_949741215.1). GTDB lineage: Bacteria > Bacillota > Clostridia > Oscillospirales > Ruminococcaceae > CATJLA01. Next base: position 11,352 of record CATJLA010000087.1, on the reverse strand, counting down.
AGATGCGCCAGGCTATCCAGTCCGGCGGCGGCCATATTCGGGAATATCCCACCCGAGAGGATTTTCTCCATGAGGTATAAAAATGCACAAAATATACTTCCAGACAAGCTTCTCCGAGAACTGCAGCAATACATTTCCGGCGGCATGCTCTACGTTCCCGCCGCCGGAGAAAAAAAGCCCTGGGGAGAGGCCTCCGGCGCCCGCAGCTATTACAAACAGCGCAACCAGGCCATTCGGGAGGCTTACCGGGCAGGCGCTAACGTCCCCCAGCTAGCCCAGCAGTACGGCCTAACCGAGGAGGCCATCCGCAAAATCCTCTCTGCGTGACAGGACTGCCGCCCGATTTTCTTCTGCCTCCCGGCAAGTCCCCGGCAACAAGTGCATCCACCGCGCAAAAAAGCAGGCCCCGCTTGGAGCCTGCTTTTTCTTTCTCTGATTGTTAATGTAGCCTGAATTCCATTTCATATAGGGAATCAGAATGCACGATGGTTTTACCTGTAAACCGGAACCCGCTGCTCTCATAGAGCCGCCGGGCGCCGTGATTTGTATTGAGAACCCATAAAAACGGCGTCCCCTCACAGTGGCAGACTGCAAAAGCCAGCAGTTTCGTCCCATAGCCTTTGTTCTGCTCCTCCGGCAGGACATACAGATTCCCAATCAGGCTGCCGCAAACCGAAACAATCCCCACCGGCTTATGGTCGGTAAGCAGATACACCCGGTTCCCCTTTGCAATCTCTGCCTCCAGGTAGCTTTTCTGCCGTTCCGGCGTATGCAGCGCCACAAACTCCGGCGTACAAAAGCCCTTATGAGATTCCTTCCAGCTTGCAGAATGGATTTTCGCCGCCTCTGTCAAGGAATCGGCAGTTACCGGCTCAATCATCATCTTTGCGGGCCTCCCTTAAAGCTGGGGGCATTGTAAAGCAGCACCGTCGTGCTTTTACCGCCCACAGCACTTTTTATACTTCTTCCCGCTCCCGCAGGGGCAGGGGTCATTCCGCCCCACCTTGCTGGACTTAGCCTGTACCGTAGTCCCCTCACTGCTGTTGGCGGACCCACCGCTTGCCTGAGTAGGCTTGGCCACCTGCTCCCGCTTGGGCTCCCCGGCCTCCGGTCGCAGCTGTACGGTATACAGCATCTTTACAGTGTTTTCCTGAATGGAATGCACCATCTGGTCAAACATCTCAAAGCCTTCAATCCGATACTCCACCGCCGGGTCCCGCTGGGCATACGCCCGCAGGGAAATCCCCTTTTTCAGCTCGTCCATAGCGTCAATGTGATCCATCCACAGGGTATCCACATTTTTCAGCAAAATCACCCGCTCCAGCTCCCGCATAATCTTGGAGCCAAACTGGTTCTCTCTAAAGTCATAAAACTTCATGGCCCTGTCAGTCAGCTGTTCCTTAATCTGCTCTTTTGTAATAGCCTCCAGCGCCTCGTCATTTTCAAAGACGAAATCGTCCGGCACAGTCAGCCAGCCCAAATAAAAGTCCCGCAGCCCGTCCAGGTTCCACTGATATTTCGCCTCGTTGTCCGCCAGATAAGCATCCACCGTGCCGGAAACAGAGTCCTTCACCATCTTCTTGATGGACGCAGAGATATCCTCCCCGGCCAGCACCTGCTCCCGCTGCCCGTAAATAATCTCCCGCTGCCGGTTCATCACGTCGTCATACTGCAGCACATTTTTCCGGATACTAAAGTTCCGTAGCTCCACCTTGCTCTGGGCGGACTCAATGGCCCCGGTAAGCATCCGGTTTTCAATGGGCATGTCCTCTTCCACGCCCATCGTGTCCATCAAATTCTGTATCCGCTCCCCGCCAAACAGCCGCATCAAATCGTCCTCCAGCGAGAGGAAAAACCGGCTCTCACCCGGGTCCCCCAACCGTCCGGAACGGCCCCGCAGCTGGTTGTCAATCCGGCGGGACTCATGCCGCTCGGTGCCCACAATAAACAGGCCCCCGGCTTCCTTTACCTTTTCCCCTTCCGGACGTATCTGCTCCTTATATTTCTGTTCCAATTCAATAAAGGTTTTTCTGGCGGATAAAATCTCCTCGTCATCGGTCTCACCATAGCCAATCGCCTCGGTAATAATCTCCTCCGGAATCTGCATCCGCCGCATTTCAGCCTTGGCAAGAAATTCCGCGTTGCCGCCCAGCATAATATCCGTGCCCCGTCCCGCCATGTTGGTAGCGATAGTAACCGCCCCAAACTTACCGGCCTGGGCCACAATCTCCGCCTCTTTTTCATGCTGCTTGGCGTTCAGCACCTCATGCTTGATCCCCCGGCGCTTCAGCATCCCGCTTAACAGCTCGGACTTATCGATGGAAACCGTACCCACCAGCACCGGCTGGCCCTTCTCATGGCAGACCACCACCTGGTCAACAACAGCGTTGTACTTGGCTTTTTCGGTTTTATACACCACATCCGCATGGTCCTTCCGGATCACCGGCATATTGGTAGGAATCTCCACCACATCCAGGTTATAAATCTCCCTGAACTCGCTTTCCTCAGTCAGCGCTGTACCGGTCATGCCGGAAAGCTTCTCGTACATCCTAAAAAAGTTCTGGAAGGTAATCGTCGCCAGCGTTTTGGACTCATGGGCAACCTGCACATTCTCCTTGGCCTCAATCGCCTGGTGCAGCCCCTCGTTATACCGCCGTCCAATCATCAAACGTCCCGTAAACTCGTCAACAATAATAACCTCGTTATCCTTCACGACATAATCTACATCCCGGTGCATAATGCCATGAGCTTTAATCGCCTGGTTCACGTGGTGCTGCAGCGTCATATTCTCCGGATCCATCAAATTTTCCACATTAAAATAGGTTTCCGCCTTTTTTACACCGCTGGGGGTCAAGGTTGCGGTTTTCGCCTTTTCGTCCACAATATAATCAGCGTCATAAGCGCTGTCGTTGTCCTGCTTGTCGTCCAGCTCCTTTACCCGCACACAGGTCAGCTTTCTGGCAAACACGTCCGCCTGCTTGTACAGGTCGGTAGATTTATCCCCCTGCCCGGAGATAATCAACGGCGTCCTGGCCTCGTCAATCAGGATAGAGTCCACCTCATCCACAATAGCAAACCGGTGCCCTCTCTGCACCTGCTGGGCCTTGTAGGTAACCATATTGTCCCGCAGGTAATCAAATCCGAACTCGTTATTGGTACCATAGGTAATATCAGCAGCATAAGCCTGACGCCGCTGCTCATTATCCAGCCCACTTACAATCAGGCCGACAGAAAGCCCCAAAAACCGGTAAATCTTGCCCATCTGCTCCGAGCCGTACTTGGCCAGATAGTCATTCACCGTAACCACATGAACTCCTTTTCCCTCCAAGGCATTCAGGTAGGCGGGCAAAGCAGCCACCTGGGTTTTCCCCTCACCGGTTTTCATCTCGGCAATACGGCCCTGGTGCAGCACAATGCCGCCGATAATCTGCACCGGGAAGTGCCTTTTGCCCAGCACTCTGTCAGTTACCTCCCGGCAGGTAGCAAATGCCTCGGGCAGCAGGTCGTCCAACGTTTCCCCGTTAGCCAGCCTCTCCTTAAATTTAGGGGTCATGGCTTTCAGCTCATCGTCTGTTTTCTTCTTAAACTCGTCCTCCAAGTCAAAAACCTTTTGCGCTATGGGGTTCACCCGCTTCAGCTCCCGTTTGGAGTAGGAACCGAATATTTTCTCCATAAAACCCATGTAAAACACCTCTTAATCATAGTTGTTGGCCGCTTCTATCCAAAAGCACAAAAAAGTGCTGAAAGAATCCGCAATTTTCATTGTATCCCGAAAGGAATTTTTTGTCAAACCCCCATCCGGCGTTCAAAGCCATTATTTCCATATTTTCCGCTATTTTTCAGGGACATCGCGCCTAATTTCTTTTGCAAAGCCCCCCAAAGAGCTATTCCTACTTATTATAACATCCCGCCCCAGCAGTAACAACAAAAAAACAGCCGTAAATGGAAAAAACCCAAAAACAAGATGTAAACTTTTTTCCCGCCCGGCCCTCTTATTCAAAAAGGACGGCAGCCCTTTTCAAAAGCCGCCATCCTTTTTCCCGAACCGCACCGGTTTATTTGATTTTTTTCACCGGCCGAAGCACCTGGTACCCAAGCACCTCCGGATAATGCCGCTGGTAATCCTGGCAAAGTGCCTCGTTCCACTCATAGCCAATGGAGGCCGGATCAAAGCTCCAGGCTAAGTTCTCCACTCTCCTCATCACCTCCCCGTTTTCGGAAAGATAGTCAAAGGGCGGGTGAAAAAACACAAGATAATAGCTTTCCGGCAAAATCCCGGTCAAAGTAAACCCCTCGGGAACCGGCCCTTGATAATCGGGCTCCACCCCCACCCCGTAAAAGTATTTTCTTTCGCCGTTTACCCATTTCCAGCCTGCGGTGTGATTTGCAACCACCGGGTGGCCGGCCGTAAAGCTTTGCACAATCCCGCAAAGGAGATCGCAGTCATGGGCGGGCCAAACCGCCCCCTCTGAGGTCTCCGCATAACCGTATACCCCCAAAAACCTGTGGGCAGGGATATGCTCTACCCGATAAGCAGGTACTGCTAAATTACTCATCATAAAACCTCCTTGTTCCATATTGTCCAAGGGTGTGACAACGATCTTTTTGACCGTCACAGGGATTGGCACAGGGTTCCTCCGGTACGCGGCCGGCGCGCGCCCGTACGCGTTGGTAAAGGCCCTTGTCAAGGCCTGCTGGGAAGAAAACCCATATGTAAGCGCAATCTCTATAATGGGCATATTCGTATCCCGCAGAGCAAAAGCCGCCAGGCACAACCGTCGTTTTGCCATATATTCCCTCACCGTCATCCCTGTAATCCGACGAAACAGCTCCGAGCAGTACCATGGAGAATACCCCGCCTGCTCCGCCATCCTGGATAAGGGGGGATTTTCCGTAATATGGTCGTCTATCCAGTCGATCAGCCTTTGCACCGTGTAAACGCCTTTATTCACAACCGTTGCCCTCCCTTCCAAAACAAGTATAGCATCTCCCGGGGTGGATTTCTTCACATGAATTGGGATGTTTCCCATCAAAAAGGGCAAATATCCCTTTGGGGACGAACGCCTGCCCCATGTTTCTGCCGTTCCTCCCCGGGCCTTTCCTTAAAACGACAAAAATTTAACAGTATCTTCTTGATTCCATCTTGATAAATTCTGCCAAAGCCCTTATAATAATAACCAGAGCCTTTTCAAAATGCGCAGGAACGCAAAAACGCTGCTCCGTCCGCCTTTTGGAAAAACTTTATACAGCAATCCCCCGCTCTAAATAAACCGAAAGGAGTACCAATATGAACTATTCGCACGAAGTCGAAAACATGTGTACCCTGGTAAAAGGTCCGCACCACGGCCCTGCCCCTATTCCCGAGGAGGGAAAGTGGGTAAAAGCCTACCAAATCAGCGATATTTCCGGCCTGTCCCACGGCATTGGCTGGTGCGCCCCTCAGCAAGGTGCCTGCAAGCTCACCCTTAACGTAAAGGACGGCATCATCCAGGAGGCCCTGGTAGAAACCCTGGGCTGCTCCGGTATGACCCATTCCGCCGCTATGGCCGGCGAAATCCTCCCCGGCAAAACCCTGCTGGAGGCCCTGAATACCGACCTGGTTTGTGACGCCATCAACGTAGCTATGCGTGAAATCTTTAAGCAGCTGGTCTACGGCAGAAGCCAAACAGCCTTCTCCGAGGGCGGCCTCCCCATCGGCGCTTCCCTGGAGGATCTGGGCAAAGGCCTGCGTTCTCAGGTAGGCACCATCTTCTCCACCGGCGCAAAGGGTGTTCGCTATCTGGAAATGGCCGAGGGCTACATCCTTTCTGTAGCTGTGGACGAAAACGGCGAGGCCATTGGCTACAAGTTCGTCAAGGTAGGCCCCATGCTCCAGGATATCCGCCGGGGAATGGATCCCGCCAAGGCTTACGAAAAGAATATCGGTACTTACGGACGTTATGCTGACGCCCCCAAGTACATTGATCCCAGAGAAGAATAAAGAAGGATAGGAGGTTCGCGAGATGGCACAGTTTGAAGGAAAAGAAAGAAGAATGCCTAAAATTGAAGCCTGCTTAAAGGAATACGGCATGGCTACTCTGGAAGAGGCAAAGGACCTTTGCATGAGCAAAGGCATCGACGTTGAGGCTATTGTCAAGGGCGTGCAGCCCATCGCATTTGAGAATGCCGTATGGGCCTACACCCTGGGCACCGCCGTCGCCATTAAAAAGGGCATTACCAAAGCGGCTGAGGCTGCCGAGGCTATCGGTATCGGCCTGCAGGCGTTCTGTGTCCCCGGTTCGGTAGCCGAGCAGCGGGATGTAGGACAAGGCCACGGCAACCTGGGCGCTATGCTGCTTAGGGACGAAACCAAGTGCTTCTGCTTCCTGGCCGGGCACGAGTCCTTTGCCGCGGCAGAGGGCGCAATCGGCATTGCCAGAACCGCCAATAAGGCCCGGAAAGAACCCCTGCGGGTAATCCTCAACGGCCTGGGGAAGGACGCTGCCTATATTATCTCCCGTATCAACGGCTTTACCTATGTGGAAACTGACTTTGACTTCTCCACCGGCGAGGTAAAGGTAGTGCGCACCGTACCCTTCTCCGATGGCGAAAAGGCCGCCGTTAAAGTATATGGCTGTAACGACGTCCTGGAAGGCGTTGCCATTATGAAGATGGAAAAGGTAGACGTATCCATCACCGGTAACTCCACCAACCCCACCCGGTTCCAGCACCTGGTAGCGGGCACCTACAAAAAATGGTGCTATGAGAATAACGTGAAGTACTTCTCGGTAGCCTCCGGCGGCGGCACCGGCCGTACCCTCCATCCGGACAACATGGCAGCCGGCCCTGCTTCCTACGGCTTGACCGACTCTATGGGCAGAATGCACGGGGACGCTCAGTTCGCCGGTTCTTCCTCGGTACCCGCCCACGTAGAGATGATGGGCCTGATCGGCATGGGCAACAACCCCATGGTAGGCGCCACCGTAGCCTGCGCCGTAGCGGTAGAGGAAGGCATGAAGTAAGCATTTTTATCCTCTCGGCAATAAAAGACGAAACCGCTCCGGGTAGTAATATCCGGGGCGGTCTTTTTATCCAGTATTTTTAACGGACGTAACAGCCACACCGTTATCTCAACGCCCCATTTAAGGCAATATTGGCTACTGACACTCCTTGTTTTATCGCGTAACGTACAGTATAGCCTGTACCCGTATTCTCCCTAACCATATAAGCAATGCAGTAAGAGGAGTTATCTACCAAATGCCGGTTCCGGCGATAATATACCCCTGAACTATATGTTCTCTCCAACACCACTACTTTTGAAGCACTTTTTCTTAACTGATGGTATTGCTCGATTTCTGTTTTTTCCCAATTTTTCTCTTTCTTATACTGCTCATCAAATGGCAATACAAGAATCAAGTGAATTTCCGGATACATCACCTTTAGCTTCAGGATAACCTCAGCAGCTAATGTGTCAAATCCTCTTGCCCCTCCGGCTCCAAAATATTGATAACCGTTTTGTATCAAATGCTTGACTTCCTCCGTAATTTTGCTTTCTATCTCAATGATCGATTCTGTCATCTGCCGATGTCCTGTAAAACACGCTGTTTTCCTCTTTTTCTCATTCATGATCAGCGCTCCATTCATCTGCCCGGATCTCTCCGGGCATTTCTTATGCCTTATTATATCATTCTATGGTTATAAATAGCAATTACAATCCATAAATAAAATCAAAATGACATGGTATGCTATATATGGTGATTATAATGCAGACCAAATATCCGCAAAAATATATCAAATTTGGGCTTAAGGTACAATACTACCGCAAACTACAAGGTATGACACAAGAGGATTTTGCTGATAAAGTAGGGATTTCCTGGTCGTATCTTGCAAAAATTGAAAGTCCTACCCGTCCTTTTGGTGTTTCGATGGAAACACTTTTCACTATAGCGGATGCGTTGGATATCCCTGTTTCCAAATTATTTGAGGATTAAAAAATCCCGCTTTGCAGCTGTACTTTCTGCAAAGCGGGTAAATTTATATTCTAAAAAGGAGGTCCACCCCATGCCCTACTACATCCTGGGATATCTACCAGAAATTTTAGTTCTTCTTATTTTTACTTTCGGTATTATTTTAATCATCTGGTACCTGCATTCTTTTTACAAGGACCGCGCCGCCCGCCAGCAGAAAGCGGAGGAACAACAAACCCGCTACGGTGAGGATATCGTCCTGGAATGGAACGCCCCCCGCACCCCCGGCAACCCGGATCCGGAGTTCGGCCCCCTGGTAATAAAAATCCCCAAGCATGACCAGCTCGGCGCCGCCCTCTTTTATGAAACCGGCGTAGTCATCGACAAAAAACGCCTCCCCTATTCCCAAATCAAGGACATCCTGCTGGCCCCGGCCACTACCCAAAAAAAGCACACCCTAAAACAGGCGGTAAGAGACATGGGCGTGTTATGGATCTACCCCAAAAAAGGCCCTGCCATTGGCCTGCGGGAAATGACCTACCAGTTTGACAACCAAATCATGGAAAATATCAAAGCCGGCTTAGGCTTTTCCGCCTACCTCACCGGTGACGAACAGCACCCCTGATCCTTCATCGCCTTCCCCAAGCCTCCCCCTTGTCGAATCCTTCCGCAATCGAAAGAAACCGCAAAAACCCCCATCAAAATCTGTCAATCCCCCTTATTCCGGCAAAAAAGCGCCCTCCGCCCCCCTATTTTCCTATACTTGAAAGGAGCTCTGTCCATGACATTCGCAGATTTTTCAGAATTAGCCGCCTCCCGTTACTCCGTCCGCAAATTTACAGAGCAGCCTGTCTCTCAAAATCATCTCGACAAAATCCTGCAGGTTAGTCTGCTGGCTCCTACTGCCTGCAACCGCCAGCCCCAGCAAGTCCTGGTAATCAACACCCCAGAGTCTCTGGATCGTCTAAAAAAGTGCACCGGCAGCCACTTTAACGCCCCCGCTGCCCTGCTGGTCTGCTATAACCGGGAGCAATGCTGGGTGCGGGATTACGACCAAAAGCCCAGCGGAGAAATCGACGCCGCCATCGTCGCCACCCATATGATGCTGGAAGCCGCCAGCCTGGGCTTAGGCACCACCTGGGTCATGCACTTTATCCCGGAGGCTGTCCGCTGTGAGTTTTCCCTCCCGGACGTTCTGGAGCCTGTCGCCCTGTTGGTTCTGGGGTATCCCGCCCCGGACGCCCAGCCCTCCCCCATGCACAAAGCTTCACAGCCCTTGCAGGCGTTGACAGCCTATGGCCAGTTTTAGCCCTTTATTCTGCCAATCAACCCAAAACAAAAAGCTCCCGGATGTAAAGCAACATCCAGGAGCTTTTTTCTTGCATGACCCGTACGAGAATCGAACTCGTGTTACAGCCGTGCCAAGTCTTATTATGTTATGTGTAACGGAAGGACTGGACACGCACTACGTTTGTAGCATAATCGATAAAATATTTTATTTTTTATATGATATTTAGTTGATTATGCATTGACATTTTCTCCCAAATTATATATAATTAATATATCAAATATCAGCTGCAGACAACTATATTGATGAAATGCTAATTGATATCAAAACTCCTACACCATGCGATTCCACTATTGATTTTAATCCAAACGCAAGAGCTACACATGGGGATGCTCTTGTAGATTCCCGCAAGATCTCTGGTGGTATGGGTTCTATCAATTTAAGAGTTGCTTATACAACGTCTGGAGATTCAAATACCGGTGGTATTACATACCATGAAGCATATACAAACTTTACTGGGTTCACCCTCGGCTTTGGCTGGGATGAAAATATGTGTTCATCCCAAATCACTTCTTCTCGAAAAGATATCTATGCTGTAGCTAATGGTGAATTAACATATAATCTACTGGTTGATGGTTTTATAGAGCTTGGACGAGAGGCTGTCCATTTGGAAGGTATCTGTCTGGCTATAAAATAAAGTATTATCTCAATTTTAAAAAGGCTGGTGATATTTTGCCTTGGGATATTCTTTTGACTTTGGGAAATATTTTTCTTTTAGGTGTAATAGTATGCACTGTATTTTTGGCGATCAAGGCACTAAAGAAATATTTAAAGTTTTCGAAATCCAAAGAAAAAGAAAACCACCAGTAAAAAATCCTGTTGCACAAACGCTTATATCGTAAAAATAATTTCCATAAAAGGCAACCCCCTTGGAACGGAAAACCATTCCAAGGGGGTTTTTGTTGCATGACCCGTACGAGAATCGAACTCGTGTTACAGCCGTGAAAGGGCCGTGTCTTAACCGCTTGACCAACGGGCCTCGCATATATATAAAGCCCGCCGTGGCAGGCAATATAACAATGGTAGCGGCAATAGGATTTGAACCTACGACACTTCGGGTATGAACCGAATGCTCTAGCCAACTGAGCTATGCCGCCATAAACAAAAGATGCCATTCAAGGCGAATACTATTATAGTATACGCCGCGTCTTTTGTCAACTCTTTTTTGTAAAAAACCAAAATTTTTTCACAAACTCTTCCGTTTTTTTCCTCCCAATCCCCATCCTTGCAGACATCGCCCAGCCTTCCGCCTATCTTTTTTGCAGCCTGTCCAACGTAACCCCAAAGGAATCCGCAAACCGGTCCAAAAACCAGTCCACCTCCTCCATTTTCATTTCCTGCAAGGCTTTCAAAATTTCATTTGCCGCATCGCTAAACTCCCTGTTTCCCGCCTTCAGCTCCTCCAAGCATTTAATGTAGGCCGAAAGCTTATCCGCCGCCTTCACAATCCGCTTTACCTCCAAGTCCTCCTCCCTCAGCAGCGGAGCATACGCCTGGCGCAGCTCTTCAGGCAGAGTAACCAGCAGCTTTTCAGCGGCCTGCTTCTCCACCTTGTGGTATGCCTCTCTAATCTCCGGGGAATCGTACTTAATTGGCGTAGGCATGTCCCCGGTAAAAATCTCCGGTGCGTCGTGGAACAACGCCGCCGTCGCATAAGCCTCAGGATTACACTTTTCCCCCATCACGTCCCGTCGAATCACTCCCAAAGCATGGGCCAGCACCGCCGCCATATGGCTGTGCTCCTGAATATTTTCCGACACGCTATTTCGCATCAAAGCCCACCTTGCAATATACTTCATTCTGCTAATGTACGAAAAAAACGGAAACAAATCAACACATTTCCTTGCTATGTCCTTATTCAAAAAACACTTGTATTTTATGTAAATACATTTTGGACGATAGTGCCATTTTGCCATCATCTACCTCCAAAATCGGTTAAAACAGCTCGTTTAAGCCCCCAAAATGTTTCACGTGAAACATTAACTTGAAGTAAGAAGGAATAGTGAATAGTAAATAGTGTAAGAACCCTCCCTTACGGGAGCGATTTTAATATTGCGG